>CANHAE010000006.1 GCA_947458915.1 Bacteroidota bacterium | reverse complement strand
TTTTATTAATTAAGTATAATAAATAAATATGCTAAATAAAATAATAACCTATTCTATAAAGAATAAGTTAATCATTGGTTTATTTGTGGTAGCATTGGTTGGTTGGGGAGGATATGAAGTTACCAAACTTCCTATTGATGCACTTCCCGATATCACCGACAATCAGGTACAGGTAATTACTGTTTCCCCGTCGCTAGGGGCAACTGACATTGAAAGGTTGGTAACATTTCCCATTGAACAAGCCTGTAGCAGTATTCCAGGTACAAAGCAAATTAGGAGTTTCTCAAGGTTCGGCTTGTCATTAATAACTATTGTATTTGAAGACAATATTGATATTTATTGGGCAAGGCAACAAATAAGTGAAAAATTGCAGAAAGTGCAACAAGACATCCCGCCTGGCACTGGTTCGCCTGAGCTAGCGCCCGTGTCAACAGGGTTAGGAGAGATTTTTCAATATGTTGTTAGACCGGAAAAAGGCTACGAGGGTAAATATGATGCGATGGAATTAAGGACAATTCAAGATTGGATTGTAAGACGTCAGTTAATTGGAACCCCAGGAGTGGCAGAGGTGGCTAGCTTTGGCGGAAAGCTAAAGCAGTACGAAATCGCGGTAAGGCAAGAACAATTAAAGGCCTATGATTTAACCATCTCAGATGTTTTCAATGCATTAGAAAAAAACAATGAAAATACAGGTGGAGCCTATATTGAAAAAGGGCCCACAGTATTGTATATCCGAAGTGAGGGATTGACGAAATCCATTGAGGATATTAATATGATTGTAGTAAAACAATTAAGTGATGGTACCCCTTTATTAATTCAGGATATTGCAAAAGTAAAATTAGGTGCAGCCATAAGGTATGGTGCGATGACTTTTAATACCGAAGGAGAAGTTGCTGGAGCGGTTGTGATGATGTTAAAAGGAGAAAATTCTTCATTGGTTGTTAAACGGGTAAAAGAAAAAATAGCATCGATACAAAAAATGCTGCCAGAAGGTGTCGTGATTGAACCTTTTTTAGATAGGTCTAAAATGGTGAATAATGCTATTAGTACGGTAGAGACTAATTTATTAGAAGGTGCTTTAATTGTAGTATTTGTGCTTGTATTTTTCTTAGGAAATTTACGTGCAGGTTTAATAGTGGCATCGGTTATCCCATTATCTATGTTATTCGCTATAATTTTAATGAATAAGTTTGGAGTGGGGGGTAATTTAATGTCGTTGGGTGCGATTGATTTTGGCTTAATTGTGGATGGCTCGGTAATTGTTGTAGAGGCTATCCTGCACAGGTTTGCGCACTCAAAACATTTTAGGGCAATGCCAAATATTAATCAGGCGCAGATGGATGAAGAAGTAGGGAAGTCAACAGGATCTATGATTAAGTCGGCAGTTTTTAGTCAAATTATCATACTTATTGTTTACATACCAATTATGTCGTTGCAAGGAATTGAAGGTAAAATGTTTAAGCCAATGGCTTATACTATTGCCTTTGCCATTTTTGGAGCCTTTATACTTTCTGTCACTTATGTACCCATGATGGCTGCGTTAGTTTTAAATAAAAAACTAAACCATAAAAAGAATATCACTGATAAATTAATGGCTTGGTTAGAAAAAATGTACCAACCAATTTTAAGTAAGGTGTTAATGATTCCTAAAATGGTTTTAGTTGCTACAACAGTTTTATTTGGTTTATCAGCTATTATTTTAATGAATATGGGAGGAGAATTCATTCCTCAGTTAGAAGAGGGTGATTTTGCTGTGGAAACAAGGGTTTTAACGGGGAGCAATTTGAGTAATACCATTGAGTCAACACAAAAAGCTGCTAAGTTACTTATTGATAGTTTTCCTGAAGTTGAAAAAATTGTCACTAAAATTGGTAGTGCTGAAGTACCAACCGACCCTATGCCATTTGAGGCAGGAGATATGATGGTAATTTTGAAAGACAAGAAAGAATGGACTTCAGCTAAATCGTTTAACGAGTTAAGTATGAAAATGACTAAGATATTGGAGCAAGTACCTGGTATAACTGTAGGATTTCAGTTTCCTGTTCAAATGAGGTTTAACGAATTAATGACGGGTGCTAGACAGGACGTGGTTTGTAAAATATTTGGTGAAAATTTAGATTCCTTAACTCAATATGCGCATCAATTAAATGAAATTATTAAAACAGTGGATGGTGCAGTTAATATTTATGAAGAAAAAGTAACCGGTATGCCACAGGTAGTTATTAAATACAACCGAGAGGGTATGGCAAAGTATGGCTTGAATGTGATGGATGTAAATAAAGTAGTGAATACTGCTTTTGCGGGCCAAATTGCAGGGCAAGTGTATGAAGAAGAAAAGCGATTTGATATGGTTGTTAGGTTAGATGGGGATGCTAGGAAAAACATCGCTGACATCCAAAACTTATATATCACTACTGCAACAGGTACGCAAATCCCGCTAGCTTATGTAGCAGGTATTGAGGAAATTGAAGGGGTCAATCAAATTCAACGAGAAAATACCAAACGAAGAATTATTGTAGGATTTAATGTTAGCGGCAGAGATGTACAAACTATCATGCAAGAATTGCAGAAAAAAATTGATCAAAAATTACAATTGCAAAAGGGTTATACCATTGTTTATGGAGGTTCCTTTGAGAATATGAATGCGGCAAAAGCTAGGTTGAGTATTGTATTGCCAATTGCTTTACTACTAATATTATTGTTATTGTATTTTGCATTTGGTTCTGCAAAAAATGGCTTGTTAATTTATAGTGCAATTCCATTGTCCGCAATGGGAGGTGTGTTTGCATTATGGGTCAGAGATATGCCATTTAGTATTTCAGCAGGCGTAGGGTTTATTGCATTATTCGGTGTTGCGGTTTTAAATGGTATTTTATTAGTCTCTGAATTTAACCGATTAAAATCTGAAGGATGGCATGATGTGAAGCGAATTGTTATTCATGCAACCAAATCAAAATTAAGGGCAGTGCTTATGACTGCATTCGTGCCTGCACTAGGGTTTATCCCAATGGCTATAAGTACAGGGGCTGGTGGGGAAGTGCAAAAGCCTTTAGCAACTGTGGTTATAGGGGGATTAATTATATCTACCATGCTTACTTTATTTGTATTACCAGTATTATATATCCTTTTCGAAAAAGGAATTAGCTATTTAACAATGAATAAAAAAACAATAATAGTTGTTTTGGCCTTATGTGTTTTACAGTCGCCTGCAATAGCACAAAACAAAATTACCCTAAAGGCAGCTATGGATAGCGCCCTAAATAACAATACATTTATAAGTGCAGCTAGTAAGCAAGTAAACTATAACCAAGCGCTCAGAAAAAACAATATAGAAATTGACAAGACTATTGTTGATTTTGGATATGGAAAGATAAATAGTTTTCAAAATGACAATCGGATTGGAATTTCTCAGACAATTCAGTTTCCAACTGTTTATAAAAATCAGGGAAATGTATTGCAGTCAAATATTGAAATTAGCAAACTGAATAAATTGCAAAAAGATATTGATTTAAAAACGAATATCAAAAAGCATTTTTATCAAATACTTTTATTGCAGCAAAAAAGGATCCTATTAATGGAATCAGATAGTATCTATAGCCAATTTGCTGCCAAAACTAAACAGCGCTTTAATGCCGGAACTGCGGATATATTAGAAAAAGTAACAGCTGAAAATCAACTAGCTCAAATCTCGAATCAATTATTAGCGTTAAATGCAGGGTATACTGTTTTATTAAATCAGTTTAATTTACTAATAAATTGTGAAAAATTATACCAACCTGCGGCAGATAATATTAAATACGAATTAGGTGTATTGCCTGACTTGCTTATGTTAGAAGAAACACCTTTGCTAAGGTTGCAAGAAAAAAATATTTTACACGCTAGTCAATTGGTGAAGCTAGAGAAAAGTAAATTAGCACCTTCTGTTAATGTAGGGTATAATTCAAATACTTTTATTGGGTGGCAATCAGGGGCTGACAAGTCTGAAACCTATTATGGTAAGGATACTCGTTTTACTTCTGTAAACTTTGGAGTAGCTATACCTATTTTTTCAGGGGCACAACGTGCTAGGATTAATGCCGGCAATATATTGGTGCAACAAAATAAGCTAGAACAGCTAGCTGTTAAACAACAATTAAAGGCAAGCTTGACAGATGCAATCCTGTTTTATTTGGAAAACAAAAAACTAGTGGATAATTTTCAAAAAACAAGTATGCCAAATGCAGCATTACTAATCACCACAGCGACTAACAAATTAAACCTAGGCGAAATTGGGTATTTGGAATGGGTAATGATTGTAAATCAGGCAATGCAAGTAAGAAGTGAGTATTTTAATTATATTCAACAACTTAACGAGGCGGCAATAGAAATCGAAAAAATAAGTTCAAATAATTAAAAATATGTTTATGAAATCAAATCATTTAGTAATCCTATTATGCTGTGTTGCCCTTTTTGCTTGCACTAGCACAAAAAAGGATAAAGAAATTACAACCGATAGTAAAACTGTCACAAATGAAAATGTGGTAGCTGATATAGTAGTATTAAGTCCGGCACAGTTGAAGAGTGCAAATATTATTTCTGGTATTATTGAAAAGAAGGAGATGCATAAAATTATAAAAGTGAGTGGCGTAATTGACGTACCGCCGAGTAATATTGTATCAATAAGTATCCCACTGGGTGGGTACTTAAAAAAAACCAGCCTTATTCCTGGAACCCTAGTGAAAAAAGGAGCTGTGCTAGCTACACTTGAAGACCCTTCTTATATTCAATTACAAGAGGACTACCTGACATCAAAAAGTAAATTAACCTACTTAGAAGCCGATTTTAACAGACAAAAAACTTTAAGTGAAACAAAAGCAACAAGTGACAAATTGTTTCAATTGGCTAAAAGTGAATACGAAAGTCAAAAATACATGGTTAAAGCATTGAGTGAAAAGCTTAAGTTAATAGGGTTGAATCCATTAACACTTAACGAAAAAAATATTTCAAGAGCAGTAAATTTTTATGCACCAATTAGTGGTTATGTAACAAAAGTGAATGTTAATATAGGAAAGTATGTATCACCGACTGATGTATTATTTGAAATAGTTGACCCAAGTGACCTACACTTAAGGTTAACTGTTTTTGAAAACGACGCTTCTAATTTGAAAATAGGCAATAAGGTAACTTATTATATTAATAATAATATTAAGGAAAAGCATAAAGCTAGCATAATTGTATTTACACCAAATATTAATGAAAACCGAAGTACTGATGTGCATTGCCATTTAGCTAGTCCCGTTAAGAATTTGTATCCAGGTACTTTTGCGAATGCTGAAATAGAATTAAGCAATGCAAAAGTGAATGCAATACCTGAAGATGCTATTGTAAAATGGGAAAATAAACCACATGTTTTTTTGAAAGTGGCTAACGATTCCTATAAATTGGTTCCAGTAGAGACTGGCTTGTCAACCAATGGGTTTGTAGAAATAATTACACCATTAGGCAATCAAGAAGTAGTCACAAAGAATGCCTATACATTAATGATGAAACTAAAAAACAGTGCTGAAGAGTAAAATAAAAGAATGAGTTGTATTTGCTAATCATTTTCGAAATAAGCTAAACTGCCACCTACCCAGGTGGCAGTTTTGTTATAGTCTACACCAATCATTTTTCCTTTACTTAATCGGGTTAGGTTATTGGTAGCGATATATTTTTTTTGAATAGCATCGTAAAAACAAAACAATCGAATTTCTGCTTTTGCAGGCCCGGTTGGGGTTATTACAATTGGTGCGTAGTCTACTTTCTTTTGTAATATCCATTGTGCTTTGTTCGTGATATTAGTGATAGCTTCTTCGGTTACATCAATCAGTACGCCTTGCCCAGCAAAAGAATATAAGGGTTTTAAAACCCATTCTTCCAAATGTTTTGGGATGTTAACTAATAAGTTTAGTTGTATGGCTTCTGGCACATATTTGTGTGACAAGAAGGGAAGCAGGTATTTACTTATTCTGTAGAAATGATTTGGATGGTTTACCCATTCAACATCTAAGTCCTTTAAAAGCAAGTCGCGTTTTAATTGAATTTCGGCAGGTTGCGTTTTCAATTCGTCCCAAACCAATCGGTTATATATACGTTCTATTAAAAAATCGTTTCCTTCTCGTTCGTAATACAATTTATTCCCCTTGTTATATATTTCACTTATGCATACAATAGGGATACCAGTATATTGTTGTGTGCAATAAAAATCAATCCTGGTTTTTTGTTGATGTGGGAATAGTTCTAATAATATTGTGTGTTTGTGATTAGTACCCTGAATTAAATTTTTTAAGTGATTTATGTATTTAAATTCATTGTATCCATTTAAATAACCACCGAAACCGTCTGGAATTGCGTAATTGTTTCTAATTGTGTGGTCTTGTAGTATTTCAAAGGCAAACAAGGAAGGGAATCCTTGTAATTCAATTAACTGTGGCTCCAATTCGTCATAAGCATTTTTAGTTACGGCAAAATCCATAACTACACATTCCGGGAAAGGAGTTTCGTTAGGGACTTTGTATTCAACAGGAGTGGCTTGTTCGGTTAGTTTATTAAAATCAGTCCCTAGTATTACGTTGCTAATATATTCACTTACTTCTATTAATTTTTTCTTGAACGCTTTTGGCACAAACAAAGGAGTTTCTGCAATTCTAAATTCAACACATCCCGGATATTTCACTTCTAATTCAGCTAAGTAATTTTCATATTTAGCTTCGGAAAATTGAGCATTAAATTTATTTCTAATTGTTGGAATCATTCCTGTATTGCTTTATCTAAAAAATTCGGGATAAAATTAGCATAGGTAGTTTCGAGTGTATTCGGGTCGTTTAAATGTTGAATAATTTGATCCCATTTTTCTATTCCAAACTCGTCGACGATTGATTTTTTAGTACTTGCCTCGTTAAAAAAGGAAGATAATGTGTCAGGTTCTGCTTCAGGATGAAATTGAACACCATACATTTTTTCGGTAAATTTTACCGCCATTATGGCCCTTTCTAAAGGAATATTTGGTCTTATTTTTTCTAGTGCCAGTATTTCGGCTCCAATATTTTTGATTTTCTCGTCATTTGGTTCCGTTATTTGGTAGTGTCTACTTTCTAAAGCATAAAAGGGGTCTTGTAAGTTATCGAAAAGGCTATCTGCTGTTAATGGATGAACTGGTAATATGCCTACCTGACTAGACCTTCTTAAACTAACTGTACCAATTTCAAAATGTCTGCAAGCAATTTGAAAACTGTGACATATTAAAAAAACGGGCTTTCCCATTTGTACCATTTTTTCAAGCCATGCTGTATATAAATTATCCCAATCTACATGCTTGCTATCCAACGGGGAGCCCGGCCCGCCTGTTGAAATGTATATGTCAAAATGATCATCTGGAATTTCGATATAATTTCTTAACCGAAAAATAGTTGATTTTATCTCAATATTCCTAGCCTTACTCCATTTTTCAAGAATGCCATGTATACAACGCTTCCCCAAGTTGGGTTCGCCGTCGTACATATCTATAATAGCAATTTGAAGCGGGGGAGTGACCATTATAAGTAACTTAAATTAGTCTTTGGTGATAACTTAAGCAATGTTTCATACATCAAATCAATGGTATCAATAATATCTTTTTTATGAATCATTTCAACTGTTGTATGCATATATCTTAGTGGAATTGAAATTAATACTGAAGGACAACCGTCATTTGCGTAAGCAAAACTATCAGTATCTGTTCCAGTACTTCTTGTTAATGCATGGAATTGCACTGGAATTTTTTTGTTATTTGCCACTTCTTCTACTATTGCCAATAATTTATTATGAATTGCTGGAGCATAAGAAAGAGTTGGTCCTTTACCCGATTGAATATCACCTTCTATTGCTTTATTTATAGTAGGGGTATTCGTATCGTGTGTTACGTCGGTAATAATGGCAATATTTGGTTTAATTCTTCTTGCGATCATTTCAGCGCCTCTTAAGCCAATTTCTTCTTGTACGGCATTTACAATATATAAACCGAATGGCAATGTTTTTTTATTTTCTTTTAATTTTCTTGCAACTTCTGCAATCATAAATCCACCAATTCTATTATCAAACGCGCGACCAATAATAAAGTCATGTGCTAGTTCGTCAAAACCATCGGTATAAGTTACAACCGAGCCTATGTGTATGCCTAATGCTTCAACATCTTTCTTGCTTCTTGCACCACAATCGAGGGTTAAGGTCTCTACTTTTGGTTGTGGTTCCTTTTGTTCAGCATTACCCATTCTTGTGTGAATTGCAGGCCATCCAAAAACAGCTTTTACAGGCCCCTTTTTCCCATGTATCCAAACACGCATCGAAGGTGCAATTTGATGGTCGACGCCGCCGTTTCTTTTTAAATGAATCAATCCTTGCTCTGTAATATAATTTACAAACCAACTAATTTCATCGGCATGTGCTTCAATAACTACTTTAAAAGGATGCTCGGGATTTATGACACCAACTGCCGTTCCGTAAGGATCGGTAAAAGTAGTATCTACGTATTTTTTTAGGTAGTTAAGCCATATCTTTTGACCACTCGATTCAAAACCAACAGGCGATGGGTTATTGATATAGTCCTTAAGAAACTGGTATGCATTTTCTTGAATTAACACTTTACTTACTTTTGTACTTGTTTTTTTTGCAGCGTCTTTTGCCATAATATTTAGTTTGAATTACACCCCTGCAAGATACTAATTATTGTTTTTAATTAGTATAAGGCTTATTGAGGTTAGTTTTGGCTGTTTTCTCTTCTATATTGTCTATAATAACGATACTTTTGTAAAAATAGAGTGATATAACAGGATGAACTACCCTAATTTTGATACAAGTGCATTATGGAATTTAACTGCTGACAATTTTTTGTCAAGGAGTAAAAAAATGTTTGAATTTCAGGCAACGCATAACCCTGTGTATAAGCAATGGATTGAGTTTTCGAAACAGGAAAATCCACTCATAAACGGGGTGCATCAAATTCCTTTTTTACCAATTGCTTTTTTTAAGTCACATCCTGTTTATGTTGGGGAGCAACCTTCCACTTTATTTGAAAGTAGCGGTACAACACAAGACGTAGTAAGCAAACATTGGGTTGGGGATATAAATTTGTATGAGCAGAGTTTTATAAAATGTTTCAATTTATTTTATGGCAATATCTCCGATTATTGCATCATTGGCCTACTACCGTCTTATTTAGAACGTAAACATTCTTCCTTGGTATATATGGTGGATAAACTCATTCAACTATCGGGGCATAAGGAAAGTGGTTTTTACCTAAATGAATTTGAAACGCTCGACAAATTAATTAAGGGACTAGAAGGTAGGAAACAAAAAACGCTTTTAATTGGGGTAAGTTTTGCATTAATTGATTTCATGGAAGCATTCCCTCAAAAATTACTATACACCATAATAATGGAGACTGGAGGAATGAAGGGCAGGAAATTAGAGATGCTTAAGCCAGCCTTACATGCGCATTTAAAAAAAGGGTTTGGAGTAGAAAATATACATTCGGAATACGGCATGACTGAACTGCTAAGTCAAGCCTATTCAATTGGGGATGGTTTATTTCGTTGCCCACCATGGATGAAAATTTTAGTAGGAGAGGAAGATGCCCCCGGGATATTGAAAACTTCCGGCAAAGGGGTGATACATGTAATTGATTTAGCGAATGCTTACAGCTGCGCTTTTATTGCCACTGAGGATATAGGACATTTACATGAGGACGGTAGCTTTGAAATTATAGGGAGAATGGATAGTAGCGATAGAAGAGGTTGTAGTTTATTGGTTATTTAACCTGCAATATTTTTACTTAGGCATTTTCGGGATGCGTCGTGTTCACCCCAAATTTTTGTACCAGTACTACTCCTGCTATAACAAATGCAGTGCCTATTGCTTGTTGCCATAGCAAGGGCTCCTTTAATATAAAGTTTGCTTGGAATAAAGTGGAAACTGGTCCAATACTAGTTATAATAGCTAAATCGTTACTTCCTATTCTTTTCATGCCACTACTTAATAAAAAGGAAGGGATTACCGTAGCAAACAACGCTAATCCAACAATATACCAAACAATATTTGTAGGGATTTGGTAGCTGATGGCATTCATAAAGCCATTTGAATAAATCGAACGCACTAAGTAATGACTAAAAATTCCTACGCTTGCTGCGAGCATAGCAATACTGGTATAAAGGCTTGATCCCATTAAGGGTACCAATTTTCCAGTACCAACTAGGTAAAATGCATAGGTAATTCCACATAACAAAACCATTATTGAACCAAATACAAAATTCGAGGTGTTTGGTAAATGCGAAAATTCACCCCAATAGGCAATTGCAATTCCAATATAAGTGATACTTATTGCCAGCCATTGTTTTTTGGTAATGGGTACTTTAAAAATCCAAAAATTAATAAGTACCGCTAAGGTTGGATAAATGAACAAAATAATTCTTTCAATACCAGCGGATACATATTGTAAGCCTATAAAATCAAATAAACTACTTAGGTAATAACCAAGCAAGCCCAGGGCAATTGCCCATATATAGTGTGATTTTTTTAATGGTTGTGCATTGCGCTTTTTTAAATAAAGTAGCATTAAAATATATAAAGGCAATGATAATAACATGCGCAACATTAATAAGGTAGTTGCGTCAATATTACTTTCTTTAAAACAAAGTTTAATCCAAATGGCTTTTGTTGAAAACAAAAGTGTTCCTATAATGGCTAATGCAAACCCACGGTTATATATTTTTTGCTGTCTTATACGGCAACATTAAAATCGCGTAAAGCATCGTTCAGGCTTGTCTTTAAGTCGGTACTTGGTTTTCTTTGTCCAATAATTAAAGCACAGCTTACTTGATAGTCGCCTGCAGGGAAGGTTTTCCTGTAGGAGCCCGGAATAACAACA
Source organism: Bacteroidota bacterium (assembly GCA_947458915.1). Taxonomy (GTDB): domain Bacteria; phylum Bacteroidota; class Bacteroidia; order Chitinophagales; family Chitinophagaceae; genus Sediminibacterium. The sequence goes on along the minus strand of CANHAE010000006.1, from coordinate 27,422 downwards.
CTTCTAGCTGGAACACGTCCTTTATATTCAATAGGGTTTTCTCCACTCACGTCAATTATTTTTGTACTTTTTGTGAGTACCACATTTGCACCTAATACAACTTCTTTTTCTAAATGCACCCCTTCTACAACTATACACCTACTACCAATAAAACAACCATCTTCAATAATTACAGGGCTAGCTTGTAAAGGCTCAAGCACACCACCTATTCCAACACCACCACTTAAATGCACACCTTTCCCAATTTGAGCGCAACTACCTACAGTGGCCCAGGTGTCTACCATGGTACCTTCATCTACAAAAGCGCCAATGTTTACATAACTAGGCATTAGTACCACATTTTTTGCTAAGTAAGCGCCATAGCGTGCCACAGCATGTGGAACTGCACGCACCCCTAGTTCAGCATAACCTGATTTTAGTAACATTTTATCGTGAAATTCAAAAGGGGCTAATTCCCAAGTTTGCATAGGTTGTATTGCAAAATATAATAAAATGGCTTGTTTTACCCACTCATTCACAATCCATTCGTCAGCTTGTGGTGCTGCAACTCTTAACCTTCCTTTATCTACTTCTTCAATTACTTCCCTAATTGCATTACTGTAAATTTCGTCTTTTAATAAGCTTCTGTCATTCCAAACGGTTTCAATTTTACTTTTTAAGTCCATTTTATCTATTTTAACAAAAATACATGCAAGTACATAATTATTAAAACATTGTTTTGCACACAAATGAACCTTCGTTTATTTAAGGGGGATTGTTTAATTTGCAGCATGTTTCTGTTTGAAGAAGATATACAATCATGCGTAAATGCACTTAAAAGGGGGGATTTAATCCTTTACCCAACCGATACGGTTTGGGGAATTGGTTGTGATGCAACTAATGAACAAGCGGTTGCTAACATTTTTACATTAAAAAAAAGAATTGACTCCAAATCAATGATTGTGTTAGTGGATAGCGAACAATCGATTTTGAATTATGTTGCTGACAACAATTTATCAATATTCGATTATATAAAAGGGATTCATAAACCAACCACAGTAATATATCCGCATGCTAAAAATTTAGCAAAAAACTTATTAGCAGAAGATGGTTCTATTGGGATACGAATATGTAATGATATTTTTTGCAATAAACTACTTCAAGTATTTGGTAAACCCATTGTTAGTACTTCTGCAAATATTTCGGGGTATCCCACCCCCTTATGTTTCCATGATATTTCATTGGATATTATTGAGGGCGTTAATTATGTAGTGAAGTATAACCAAGACGAAATCGAATTAAAGCAACCTTCTTCTGTTATTAAGTGGGATAAAGAAGGTAATTTAATAATAATCCGACCTTAAAATATATAAAGCTAAGATGCAAAAATTGTTGGTTATTCAAACTGCTTTTATTGGGGATGTTGTGTTAAGTACAGCATTAATTGAATCATTGCACCAGCAATACCCAACTGCGGTAATTGATTTGCTTGTGAGAAAAGGAAATGAGTCCTTGTTTATTGGCCATCCTTTTTTAAATAATGTAATCGCTTGGGACAAACAAAAAAACAAATACTCCAATTGGCTAAAAATATTAATCCAAATAAGAAACGCGAAATACGCTGTAATAGTAAACGTACAACGTTATGCAGCAACTGGTATTTGGACAGCATTTTCAAATGCAAAAGTTAAAATCGGGTTTAATAAAAATCCATTTTCTTTTCTTTTTACACACAGGGTTAAACATGTTGAAGCACTTAATGGGCTGCATGAGATTAATAAAAATCATGCATTACTTTCCCCGCTAGGAACAGTTGCGCTATGTAAACCTAAATTGTATCCTGCCAAAACCGATTTCGAGAAAGTACAACCCTTGCAGTCAAAGCCGTACCTATGTATAGCGCCTGCTTCTGTTTGGTTTACAAAACAATTTCCTAAGCAAAAGTGGATTGAGTTTATTAATGAAATTCCTTTTGAGGGAATTATTTATATTATTGGTGGACCCGGGGACAAGGCACTTGGGCAATCCATAATGGAAGGGGTGAGCATACAAAATCAGCCTCAAAAGCAGTTAATAAATTTAGCTGGTCAATTACCTTTTTTAGCATCAGCCGCTTTGCAAAAAAATGCCTTACTTAACTATGTAAACGATTCGGCACCTATGCATTTTGCATCGGCTATGAATGCGCCAGTGGTAGCTATTTATTGTTCTACTATACCTGATTTTGGATATGGCCCATTGTCAGACCAGTCCTTTACAGTCCAAACTAAAGCTGAATTAAGCTGTCGTCCTTGTGGTGTGCATGGCAAAAAAGCTTGCCCATTGGGTCATTTTAATTGCGCCATGCATATCGAGATGAAACAATTAGTTACTCCACTACTAGAAATGGCTCAACATTAGTACTTTTGCGCCTATGCAGATACATTTCACCAAACGCGAAGGGGAGCTATTGAAAGCAGTTGCCAATGCTGCTGCCGAATTAGGGGTGCCTGCATTCGCCGTGGGTGGATTTGTGAGAGATAAAATTTTAGACAGGCCCACCAAAGACATTGATATTGTTTGTTTAGGGGATGGTATGCAATTGGCTCAAGCTTTTGCCAAGTTGTTTCATCCAACACCACCAGTGTCCTTATTTAAAACTTTTGGTACTGCACAAGTGAAATTTCCAGATATTGAAATAGAATTTGTAGGCGCGCGAAAAGAAAGTTATGTGCGTGATAGCAGGAAGCCACAAGTAAGTCCTGGAACTATTGAAGACGATCAAAACAGGCGTGACTTTACAGTAAACGCACTAGCGGTTGAATTAAGTAATAATGCTTTCGGAACCATAGTTGACCCATTTGGAGGCTTGCAAGATATTACCGATAAAATGCTGCGCACACCTTTAGTTCCCGAGCAAACTTTTGATGACGACCCATTACGCATGATGCGTGCAATTCGATTTGCCACTCAATTAAATTTCACAATTACCCCTGCAACATTTACTGCTATTCAAAAAATGTCAGACAGGATTAATATTGTGTCGCAGGAGCGTATCACAGACGAATTGCAAAAAATAATGATGACTGCAGTACCTTCAAAAGGTTGGTATTTACTAAAGGAGGCGGGTTTGCTTAAACATATTTTCCCATTGTTATTACAATTAGAAGGAGCTGAAACTTTGGATGGCATTGGACACAAGGATAATTTTTCTCACACTTTACAAGTGTTAGATAATGTAGCAGTTTCTTCGAATGATATTTGGTTAAGATGGGCTGCCCTATTACATGACATAGCAAAGCCTAAAACAAAAAGATTTGAAACAGGTTTTGGTTGGACATTTCACGGACATGAAGTAGTAGGCGCAAGAATGGTGCCTAAAATTTTCACCCAGTTGAAATTGCCATTGAATGAACATATGAAGATGGTCCAAAAATTAGTTGCGCTTCATTTAAGACCCATTTCTTTAACAAAAGAATCTGTTACAGATAGTGCAGTTAGGCGTTTGTTATTTGACGCAGGTGATGATATAGAATCCCTGATGTTGTTATGTGCTGCAGACATTACAAGTAAAAACCAAACCAAAGTAAAACGGTATTTACAAGGTTTTGAATTTGTAAAAATACGTTTGCAGGAAGTAGAAGAAAAGGACAGTATTCGTAATTGGCAACCACCAATAACAGGGGAGATGATCATGGAAATATTCAATATTACCCCTTCGAAACAAGTGGGTGTAATTAAAGATGCGATAAGAGAAGCCATTTTGGATGGTGTTATTTCAAATGACTACAAGGCGGCTTATGATTTTATGTTACAAGAAGCTGCTAAACAAGGCTTATTTCCTATAATAAAATAGTAATTTAGCGTTTCAAATTATCGAAATATGGCAATATTAAAATTCAGGGTTTATTGGGAAGAAGATGATGCGATTTACAGGGATATTTCGGTGAAGCACACTCAAACATTTGCGGACTTTCATCAAGTAATTTTAAAAGCATTTGAATTTGATCAAAAGCATGATGCCACTTTTTTCAGAAGCAATGATATTTGGGTTAGAGGAAGGGAAATTAGTAAAGAAGTTTATGCAAAAGAATATAAAGCACCTCCGTTGCTAATGGAAGAAACGGTGATAGGTTCTGAAATTATAGATACCAATCAACATTTTATTTTTCTTTACGATTTTGCAAAATCGTGGACCTTTTTAATTGAGTTAATTCAGGTTGTTAAAAATGTAGATGCTGATATGACATTGGACTACCCTTTAGTTTCAAGAATAGAAGGAGTAGGCCCTATGCAATATGGCACAAAAGGGTTGTTGGGTCCAAAATTTGCTGATATTGAAGAAAAATATGATTTGGCCGAGGCTGCAGACGGATATGGGGAAGAAGGGGAATCGGATGCCCATACTTCTGAGGATGGGGGCCTAGATGATGAAGAAGAAGGAGAAGACGAAGAGGAAGATTCAAATGATAGTTCAGAAGATTCAAGTAGTGAATTTTTTGACGAAGAGGCTTATTAATTTTAAACAAAACGAGTTGTCAAAAACGGTATACATTATATTAGGACCAACGGCTGTTGGTAAAACCGCTTTTGCTATTTCTTTAGCGCAACAATTAAATACGGAAATTATTTCGGCCGACGCGAGACAATGTTATTCAGCAATGAATATAGGTGTAGCAAGGCCAAGTGAGGCAGAATTAGCATTAGTGCCTCACCATTTTATTGCAAGCCATTCAATTAAGGAGACGGTTAATGCCGCTGTATTTGAAAAATTTGCGCTTGAAAAATCGGCGGCCTTATTTGAAACTAAGGATGCCATTGTGATGGTAGGCGGCACAGGATTATATATCAAAGCATTTTGTGAAGGCTTGGACCTTATTCCCGAAATTGATGCCTCCATTAGGGAGGAGATTATTCAACAATACGAAAAAATGGGACTGAGGTGGTTGCAAAAGGAAGTTTCAGTTAAGGACCCGCTTTATTGGGAGAAAGGGGAGCAGCAAAATCCACAAAGGTTGATGCGTGCTTTGGAAGTCAAGCTTGGGACAGGGGCCTCAATTGTAAGTTTTCAAAATAAAAATAAAATCACCCGTCCTTTTAATATTGTGAAAATAGGCATTGAAATGCCAAGGGAGCTTTTATACGAAAGAATCAATCAAAGGGTATTGAATATGGTCGAAGTTGGCCTAGAAAAGGAAGCGAAGGAGTTGCTACCTCATTTTAGTTTAAATGCTTTACAGACGGTAGGTTACAGAGAATGGGAGCCTTATTTTCTAGGAAATACCCCTTTGGAAAGCGTCATAGCACTGATTCAACAAAATACGAGGCATTATGCTAAAAGGCAAATGACTTGGTTTAAGAAAGATGCATCCATTCAATGGATAGCTTCAAACAAATTAACGACCGCTCAAGTAATAATATAAATATAAGGCCTAGTGTTTTTATAATTAGGCCCATATTTAGTAGTTTTATTCATAAATTAATATGCTAAAAATTAAAAATCATGCTAAATAAATGTGTTGCATTGTTTGTATGTATTTTTTCACTGACACTTGCGCAAGCGCAAACGATACAGTTTGAAAAGTACACTTTGCCTAACGGATTAAAAGTGATCCTACATGAGGACCATGCCGCTCCAGTTGTTGCAGTCACCGTTTTGTACCATGTAGGTTCTAAAAACGAAGACACTGCTAGAACAGGGTTTGCTCATTTTTTCGAACATTTATTGTTCGAAGGTTCAGAAAACATTAAGCGTGGAGCATTTGACAAATACATTACCAATGCTGGTGGTGCTTTAAATGCAAATACTTCTCAGGACCGCACTTTTTATTATGAATTATTGCCTTCAAACCAAGTTGATTTAGGTTTATGGTTAGAAAGCGAGCGTATGATGCATGCCAAAATTGAACAAGTGGGCGTGAATACACAACGTGAAGTGGTGAAGGAAGAAAAGCGTCAAAGAATGGATAATAGGCCTTACGGTTCTTTTTTGACAGAAATGTTAAAAAGAGCTTTTAAAGTACACCCATATCAATGGGCTCCTATTGGAAGCTTAGACCATTTAAATGCAGCAACACTAGACGAGTTTATTCAGTTCTATAAAACTTATTATGTACCAAACAATGCAGTCTTATCAATTGCAGGTGATTTTAATAAGGCGGAATTAAAGGAAAAAATTGCAGCTTATTTTGGTCCTATTCCTCAAGGGAAGGCAATTGTAAGACCATCAGTAAAGGAGCCTCCTTTAGGTGCAGAAGTAAGGGATATTATTTACGACAATATTCAACTGCCGGGTGTGTTCCAAGCATACCGCGCGCCTAAACAAGGTGGCGATGAATACTATGCTTTTAATGTGTTGTCCACTATTTTATCAGGTGGTGAATCTTCTAGAATGACAAAAACCTTGGTAGACAAAAAGCAACAAGCGGTGGCTGCACAATCAGCACCTTTCTTTAATGAAGATGAGGGATTGTTTATCACTTTAGCTATTGCCAATATGGGTGTTAAAATAGAAGCATTGGAATTAAGTATGGATAGTATAGTAGCTGATTTAAAGAATGGTTTAGTAGGTGAGCGAGAATTTCAAAAAGTGAAAAATCAAATTACTACAGGGTTAGTAACTGGTAATTCAACAATGGCAGGTATTGCCGAAAGCTTAGCCAATAACGAAGTTTATTTTGGAGACGCTAATTTAATTAATACTGAATTAGAGAAGTATAATAAAGTCACAAGGGAAGACGTTTTAAATGTTGCAAAAAAATATTTAAACAAAGACAATCGAGTGGTACTTTATTATTTACCCAAACCAAAAGCAGCTACCAAGTAGTTATTGCTCAATTTATAAAAATACAATATGAAAAAAATACTATACTTATTAATAGGCAGCTTACCCTTTTTGGGCATGGCTCAGCAAGTAGACAGGTCAAAAGCCCCTTTGCCAGGCAAGGCACCACTTATTCAAATTGCTAATCCTGTAAAATACACTTTAGCCAATGGTTTGCAAGTTTTTGTAGTTAAGAATACAAAACTACCAAGAGTTACAGCTTCACTTGCGTTTGATGTTGATGGATTTAAGGAAGGAGATAAGGCAGGCATGGCTGGAATGGCTGGCGAATTAATTAAGAGAGGAACGGTAAAGAAATCTAAAGTTGAATTAGACGAAGCAGTTGAATTTTTAGGAGGTAGTTTGTCTACTTCAAGTACTTCAGCTTCTGTAAGTTCATTAAAAAGTAATTTTCCTAAGTTAATGGAACTAATGGCGGAAGTAGTTTTTCAACCTGCATTAGCTTCAACGGAATTAGAGAAAATAAGAAAACAAACTTTATCAGGTATTGAATCTAGTAAGGATGATGCTGACGCTATTTCTAATAATGTGGTTAAGAAACTAGTTTACGGAGCCAATCATCCTTTTGGAGAAATAGCAACCACTAAAACAGTTACAGCAGTATCGGTAGCGGATGTTAAACAATTTTTAGCAACCTATTGGAAGCCTAATATTGCGTATTTAGTTTTCGTAGGTGACATAGAACCTTTAGCTGCAAAAGCTTTAGCTGAAAAACACTTTGGTGCATGGAAAAAAGGAGTAGTGCCAAACCCTAAAGCTGCAATGCCCGCTAAGCCAAGTACTTATGTGGCTATAGTTGACCGCCCAGCTTCGGTTCAAAGTGTAGTATCAATAGCATCTACTATTGATTTACAACCAGGTGCACCAACTGTCATTGCAAGTTCTGTTATGAATAATATATTAGGTGGTGGATTTTCAGGACGTTTGTTTGCTAATTTAAGAGAAAAGCACGCATTTACTTATGGCGCTTATTCTAGTTTATCTCCAAGCAGACAAGTTGGATTTTTCGCTGCAGAATCTTCGGTAAGAAATGAAAAGACGGATAGTGCTATACAAGAGTTATTGCATGAAATAAATATCATTAGGAATGAGAAAGTGGGCGATACCGAATTAACGCGCATGAAAAATTATTTAGCAGGAGGTTTTGCACGTTCTTTAGAAAATCCTGCAACAATTGCTGGTTTTGCTCTGAATATTGCCCGTTATAAAATGCCTGCCGATTATTATCAAAAGTATTTGACCAATTTAGCATCAGTGGACGCTCAAAAAGTGCAGGACATTGCCAAGGGTTTGATAAATCCTGCGCAAATGCATATTGTGATAGTAGGTAATGCAAAGCAAATTGCAAAAGGATTGGAAAAATATGGTCCAGTTAAATATTTCGACCTTGAGGGCAATGAAATAGCAGCCCCTGTAGAAGCTAAAGCAGACGCATCCTTGACACCTGAAACATTATTGAATAAGGCAATAGATGCGGTAGGCGGAGCAGCTGCAATCGCAGCTATTAAGGATTTGCAATTAACTGGAACAGTGACTGTCATGGGACAGTCATTGGCAATGGCACAAACTATTATAGCGCCAGGTAATTCAGTGACGACTATGTCAATGGGTGGCATGACTGTTTCAAGACAGGCTATAGTTGATGGGAAATATTCAGTGACGCAGCAAGGAATGGAAACACCTATTAATGAAGAAGTTAAGGAAGGCCTTGACGAGTCAGCTTATATAGCACCGGAGCAATTATATATTACGAAAGGGTATAAGTTAAAAATTGTGGGTGTCGAAAAGGTGGAAGGAAGTGATGCGATAGATGTTGAATTAACTTCCCCTGCTGGTAAAGTATCGCACCGTTTTTATGATGCTGCTACCTATTTATTAGTTAAAACTTTTAAGTCAGAAGAAGTACCAGGACGTGGTACCATGACACAGCAGCAATATTATAAATCCTATCAAACAGTCGATGGTGTTAAAATTGCTGGTGAGCAGTTATTAGATTTGGGACAAATGAAAATGAATATCAAATACAATGAAATTAAGGCAAACCAAGGTTTAAAAACATCCGATTTGAAGTAGGTGTACTTAGTAAAGTAACTAAGTTGTTGTATAAAAAAAGAGTCCCGACATTAATTGTCGGGACTCTTTTTTTATAGCCCTAAGTAAGTAATAATATTAATTGCAAGGTTAGAATCTTATACCGTATCCAATATTCAACATTAATTGATTGCTTTTGTAGTCTGCAAAATAACTATCTTTTTCGCTTAAACGATAAGGGAAAATGGCATCTTTAACTAGGGTATTTATGATTGTAAAATCAATAAAATGTTTTTCAGTTCTGTAGCCAAGGCCACCACTCAACACCCAACGTGATGCTTTTAAATTATCATCCTGATAAGGGGAGCCATAATAAGCTGTTCCAGCCCTTGCCATCCAGTTACCATTTAATTTTAATTCAGAACCAATTTTAATATTAATATTATTTTTATAAGTATTCTTGATAATATAATTAAGGTCATTGTAATAATTAACTACATCTTGGTCGTTGTCATTGGAATAAAAATGAGTGCCAGCATATTTTACCCATTCTACATCTGCACTAATAAAACCCAATGGTTGGGTAGGTTTACTAGGGTTAGCAAAAAAGTAACTAGTGCTGACAATTGTTTTTGAAGGTGTCGCCATTGCATAATCAAAAATTTCTGGATAGTAATTGTCTCTGTAATTATTCATTAAGTCAGAGGAGCTTAATCCGTTAGGAAATTCATTGCTATACATTTCGGCACTTAACGCATCACGGAAGCTTATGATTTGTGGGGTATGGTAGGTAAATCCAAATCGTAAATAAGGTGCAGCTTTATAAATCAATCCAAATTTTGCGCCTAAGCCAAAACCTTTGGAAGTGCTTTCTTCGTAAAAATCAAAATAGCCAGTCTCTCCAAAATAATTGGTCTTGCTATAGTTAATCATTGGTAAGTTTAAACTTGCACCTAGGTATAATTTATCTTCAATATTACCACCCCATCCAAAAGCAAGTTCGTTATAGCCACCTTTGGTTACCACATCGCTTTTTTGATCTAAAGCACCAATGGGAATGCTGGTTCTATAATCAGTTATATAGCCATTGGCGTCATAAACAGGGTTTACAATTTTTGAATGGATGGCTAGCGAACTTCCATAAATAAAATTTTCTTGGGCATCTGTTAAGCTAGATTCACTATCGTACAGTTGATCTGCAAATTTTTCAGAAAAACTTGAGTAGTTATTTTTTCCTCCAAATCCATAGTGATTATTATAATCAGCCATCTGCGTATACGAAATTGAAAAAGCAGTACTGGTCCAGCCATTTTTTTTGCGGCCATCCGCTAACACAATTCCTACATTGCTTAAGTTTAATTTATTAGAGGTAACAGAAGTGTTGGTATTAAAATAATCAATACTATTTGATTTGTTAGCAAACTTTGAGGTTAATATAAATTCATTTGATTTGTAAAATCCTAAACCAGCAGGATTGATATGACTTGAAGACATATCACCACCTAAAGAACCCATTGCGCCACCCAATGCATTACTACGTGGTGTTCCATTAGGAGCAAACCATGAAAATTTTAATACATCTTCAGGATCCTGCGCCATTGCATTTATTCCAATTCCTAATAAACTAAGTAATAATATTTTTTTCATAATAAGTTTTTTCACTTTTGTAGCCATGATGAATTGCCTAACTCATAGACGGCTTATTGGATAGTATATGTAAAATTAATTTTAAGGTCTTCCGTCTCCACCTTTTGTTCTGCCCCCTCCAATAAATCCACCACCCCCAGAAGAACTACCACCAGCACTACTTCCTGAAGATGCAGGAGCACTATAGCTTGGACTTGATGAGCTTCGGCTCGGTGTGCTATTTTGATTAGAATTATTAGGCGCTGAATAATTTCTTGATGAATTATTAAAGTTTGCAGCTCTAGCATTAGAACTAATAGTCATCACTCTTTTTACCAAACTTCCAAAGTTGGTACTGCTGGGTTGGGAGGTGTTGCTATTTGAAGATGAAAAATTTCCACCATTACTAGTTCTTGCAGTACTATTGCTATTCACACTTCTAAAGCCATTGGATGCATTTGATCGAACACCTGTATTTCCATTGTTGTTTGAATTTACAAAACTTCCATTTTCTCTCACATCACTCACTTTTCTAAATTGTCCAACATTTTTCATGTAAGGATTTAAGTTGGTGCGATTGGGTTGTACCGGTACTCTCTTGTCATAATTCCTAACATTCATTGGAATGCCGCCATACATTCCGCCATATCCTCCTCCAAAATAGGAGCCGTATGGGTTCCACATTCCTGCATAGTAAGGATTCCATCCACCATATCCGAATCCTCCGAATCCACCATATCCAAATCCTCCGAATCCACCATAACCAAACCCTCCGAATCCAAAATCATTGAAGCCCCAGCCTAAACTATAGTATGAATTCATGAAAGGACCATATCCGCCCCATCCAATTGACATAGAATAACCAAATGGGTTATACCATGACGATCCATAATAACCATTGTACCAGCTATTCCAGCCTAAATAAGAAGGGTAGTAGGCATTGTTATAACGAGGATCATTCCAATATCCATAATCGTCAATCATGGCCCAACGATTTCGGTTCGCTACTTTTAATCTTAAATAGCGGTCGTCTTGGTAGTTTTGATATTCTTGGTATTCGTCTTCTTCTCCGTTTAATATTTCCTGAGCGATAGTTTCGTCTGATTTAATTATGCCAGAAGCCACAATAGATTTTTGTAACGCAGGTGTTGAATATAAATCATCAGATGCAATTGTAGTTGCTTGCTGTAAGCTTGTACAGCTAGTTCCTAAAACACTAATTGTCACTATACAAACAGCTAGCAGCTTAATTGAAGTGAAAGATTTTAAAGTAATCATAATGAATTAGTTTAGGTTTTAATATGCACTATATTTTGCATACCTTTACTAGCTCAAAGTTACTAAACTTTGATATATAGAGCATCTTTCGTAGATTGTTTTTACTACTATAATTGTTAAGATTAATTAAAAATGGCAAAGGAACTAACAACAAGAGCCCAGGACTATTCACAATGGTATAATGACCTGGTTTTAAAAGGCGATTTAGCCGACTATAGCGCCGTACGTGGCTGTATGGTAATTAAACCATATGGGTATGCTCTTTGGGAGAATATGCAAGCAGCCTTAGACAAAATGTTTAAGGATACAGGGCATCAAAATGCTTACTTCCCCTTATTTGTGCCAAAATCACTTTTTGAAGCAGAAGAGAAGAATGCAGAAGGTTTTGCAAAAGAATGTGCAATTGTTACCCACTACCGTTTAAAAAGCGATCCAAATAACAAAGGAAAATTAATGGTTGACCCCGACGCAAAATTGGAGGAGGAATTAATTGTTCGTCCAACAAGTGAAGCGATTATTTGGAATACCTATAAAACTTGGATTCAGTCTTACCGTGATTTGCCAATTTTGGTGAATCAATGGGCAAATGTGGTAAGATGGGAAATGAGAACAAGGTTGTTTCTTAGAACTGCTGAATTTTTATGGCAGGAAGGACATACTGCTCACGCAACCAAAGAAGAAGCAATAGCAGAAACAGTTCAAATGTTGAACGTATATGCAGACTTTGCAGAAAATTGGATGGCAGTTCCGGTTATTAAAGGAGTAAAAACAGCAAGCGAACGTTTTGCTGGCGCTGAAGATACTTACTGTATTGAAGCACTTATGCAAGACGGGAAAGCTTTGCAAGCAGGGACTTCCCACTTTTTAGGACAAAATTTTGCTAAAGCATTTGACGTAAAATTTAGCGATAAGAATAATACATTGGATTATGTGTGGGCTACCAGTTGGGGTGTGAGTACGCGTTTAATTGGCGGCTTAGTTATGACACATAGTGATGACCAAGGTTTAGTAATGCCTCCGCGTATTGCACCAATACAAGTAGTGATTGTCCCAATTTATAAAGGAGAAGAGCAAAAAGCAATTTTAGATGAGAAAATAGGAACTATCCTTTCTTCCTTTAAAACAGCAGGTATTAGAGTAAAATATGATGATTCAGATAATCAAAGGCCAGGTTGGAAATTTGCAGAGTATGAATTAAAAGGGGTACCAGTGCGCATTGCAGTGGGGCCAAGAGATTTAGAAAATAACCAAGTGGAAGTGGCTCGTCGTGATACCAAAGAAAAATCATCCGTTTCAATAGACGGTTTAACTGAAACAATAACTGCGTTATTATTAGAAATTCAATCCAATTTATTTAATCGCGCTAAACAATACCGAGACGAACACATTACCAAAGCGGATACTTGGACTGAATTCGTACATACTTTAGACAATAAAACTGGGTTTGTTTCAGCACATTGGGATGGTACTGCCGAAACTGAGGAAAAAATTAAAGAATTAACGAAAGCGACAATACGTTGTATTCCATTAGACAATACATTGGAAGCAGGGGTATGCGTGTACACGGGAAATCCTTCTACGCAACGTGTTTTATTTGCAAGAGCTTACTAAGTATTAAAAGCTAAATGCGAAAACAACAACAAGTTCCAGGCTGTTTAATTCCTTATTTAGAAGGGAAAGTAATTCTATTGGATAAACCTTTACAATGGACTTCTTTTGATATGATTAAAAAAGTACGTGCACTTACTGAGGTTTGTAAGGTAGGACATGCAGGTACTTTGGATCCCTTAGCTACCGGTTTATTAATTATTTGTACGGGAAAATGTACCAAGCAAATCAATGAGTATATGGGCATGGTGAAAGAATACACCGGCAGCATGGTTTTAGGCGCAACTACAATTACTTATGATTTAGAATCAGCTCCTGAAAATTTCAAGTCCATTGAGCACTTAACAGCAGCGCAAATTCAGGAAGCTACCAAACCTTTTATTGGTGAAATTTTACAAACTCCTCCACAGCACTCCGCTGTAAAAGTTGACGGAGAAAGGGTTTATAAATTAGCTCGAAAAGGGGTTGAAGTAAAAATTGATCCTAGGCAAATAACCATACACAGTTTTGAAATCACGCGTATTGATTTTCCCACTATTGATTTTAAAGTAGTTTGTTCGACAGGAACGTATATAAGAAGCTTGGTAAAAGATTTTGGCGCTGCATTGCAAGTTGGTGCTTATATGAGTGCACTGCGTCGTACTAAAATTGGAGACTTTGATGTTGCGCAAGCAATGCAGTGGAAGGATTTAGAAGATGAAATTGAATTGTCTTTAACCAATGCAAACGAAAAAAGAACGCCTTGGCAAAGTCCAAGAAGGAGTTAAAAGGGAAGTCCAATACCAAACTGCCAAGCATAATTATTTACTTTGAGGCCATTCTGCTTTATCTCACTCCATTTCATTTTTTGAATATCAAGCCAGCCGTCATTAGTAGCTCTTGTTGGGTCTTTTAATTTAATTGCGTAGTCAATACGAACAATAAAATAATTAAAGTCGAAACGTAGTCCAGTGCCTACACCAATTGCCAAGTCCTTATATAGTTTATCTAATTTAAAACCAGCAGCAGGGTCTTGTTCGGTAGCTCTACTATTCCAAATATTTCCGATATCTGTAAATAAAGCGGATCCCATTTTATAAGAACCAAATTGGAAAAGAGGAAAGCGGTATTCAAAATTGGTTTCCAACTGAATATCACCAAATCGGTCAAAGTTTTGGCTTGTTGAAGTGGTGTCATAAAAAGTAGAACTACCTAATCCCAATTGACGTAAGCCCCATGCTCGCATACTATACGGCCCACCTGCCGTAAACTGCTTAAAGAAGGGAAGTTGTCCACCCAGCTTTGCATTATTACTGTAGTTGTTACCCCAGCCTCCCATAAACCTAAACGCAAATTCTGTGTAATCAAACCTATATAGTTTTCTAAATTCCAACTCCACTTTTAAATACCTGTAAATTTGATCCTGCAAATTTGTTGACAAACCTAATAAGCCGCCTGCTTCTTCTATACCTACCCTAAAATAATTATTGTTTCTTGTATTATGTTTTGAAGGTCCAGCATGTATAAAATTGACTGTTTGGCTTATTACATTTCCTTCATTAAAAGAAGAACGTAAAAATGGGTTTGAAATTAATAGGCTATCTAACTTACCAAACTTTTTTAATTGGTATAGTTCAATATTTATTGGCTTGTATATCCAAATATGTTCCGATCCTTTTCTTATTTCTTTCCATTCGTAACCCCAGTTTGTTGTAAAGGACTTTAATTGGTAATAATTTAAACGGTCGATATAAGAATTGTTTAAGGAAAAATTACTACGTACATTTTGTCGGTAGGACTGCTTTTTTGGAACAAAAGGTATTAATAAATTAGGAAAGCTATAGGAGTGACTCACATTCCATAAAAGGGTTTGTGTTAAATCTCGGCCGTCGTTATTAATGTTTAATTCAATACCAGTTCTTAAGCTAGTGACGGAAGGAATTGATTTCTTTTGTACGTTTCTGTCGCGGTAAGTAAGGTTGGTGGACAAGCCTAATAAGTTACCTGCGCCTAGCTGTGCAGTGTTTTTACTGCCTTCTAAATCGATACTGTAACTATGCCTTAAAGCAGGAAGTAAAAAGTAATGAAGGTATACGCTGTCATGCTGCAAGGAAGTCCTAGCGTCAATTTGTTGCCATGCGCCTAAGCTGCTGAAATTATTTAAGGTTTGATAAAATAAACTTTCGTTGAACAAATCTCCCTTTCGGATTATTGACTGCTCCTCGAATAAATTTGTTTTAAATTTTGGTTTATTAAACTGATGTACAATAAGGTTGGTAGCCACTTTATTAGCCAGGCCTTGCACTAAAATTGAATCTGGGTTATCGGTAAGTGCTAAGTCGCTATAAAATATTTGTTGACCTATGGGATATTGTTTTGTATTGGTATTATTAGTATTTCTAAGTTGAAAACTTACTTTCCAACTTGGGCTATCCTCCTCTTTCTTGCTAACTTTTTTAACTTGTGCCATTTGGCCAAGTGGGTCTAAATTCAATTGCATTAATGCTTGATCAATGGTGTCCACTTCGGCAAATATTTTTTCTTTCGTGAAATAATAGTAACCATTGGACCTAAATAGTTCCACTAACCTGTCAAGTTCGTTATTTATGGATTCATTTGAATAAGCTGCTCCTTTTTTTATGTATGCGGCCTGGCTATTCGCCTTGGCTATTTTTTGAAGTATTGGATCATTTAAAGCATAAGTAACAGTGTCAATAATTGTTTTTTTATTTAGTTGTACTTCCATCGTTAACCTAACTCTCCATTCATCACGAACTGTATCCAATTTTACAATGGGGGTAAATATAGGGTGATGATATCCTCTCGTAGCTAAATAGGATTGCATGTACTTAATAGTATGGTCTAATTTTTCAGGCTGAAATTTAATAGGGTTTACTAGTGTGCTGAATATCCCAAACTGACGGATTCTTTTAGCTTTTATACTATCATCCCAATAATTACTCAATGCTTCATTTAACTGATGCAATATTTTTTTGTTCTCCGGGGCTTTTAATACGATTTTATTGTCATAAACAAAGGCAGTTTGCTTTGGATATTCATGAACTAGGGCTTTTTTTATGTCTGCGCAAGCATTTAATAAAAATAAAAGGCCAAGTAGATAAAATCTTGAGCAGAAACGAATATTTTTAAGCCTCTGTAATAACATGAAAATGATAAGTAATAATGAACTCAAATATATTCAATCTTTTGCCCATAAAAAACATTGGGCCGAAGAAACTGTATATATAATAGAAGGGCCTAAGCTGTTAGAGGAGGCCCTTAAGGCTAATTGTGCCATAGAAAAAATTTATGCAACCTCTGCTTGGCTTGATCAACAGGACTTGTTGGGGGTTCCTGTTGAAACCGTGGACGAAGTTATGCTAGCTAGAATGAGCCAATTAAATACCCCTAATCAAGTAATAGCATTGGTTAATAAGCAGCAAGCTGTGTTGGCTCCCTTTGATAAAACCTTCACTTTATTGTTAGACGGGATACAGGACCCGGGTAATTTAGGTACTATTATACGAACGGCTGATTGGTTTGGTATTAAACAAATTATTGTAACAAGCGACACGGCAAGTATTTATAACCCTAAAGTGATACAGAGCACTATGGGAAGCTGTTTTCGTGTTATGGTTGAAGTGGCCGATATAGAAACTGTCCTTGCAAATAATACATTACCTGTTTTAGGGGCTTTATTAACAGGGAGCAATGTGTATGAAGCGCAGTTGCCAGCAATTGGATTTATGCTAATAGGGAATGAGTCAAAAGGAATTAGGGAAAATTTAAAACAATTCATCACCAATCCTATTGCTATTCCTAAGTTTGGAGGTGCTGAATCCTTAAATGCCGCTGTTGCAACTGGTATATTACTTTCTCATTGGAGAAATAGATAAGCTGACTAGTTGAATTGAACAGCTTTGGCTGGGGATATTTTTTTAATCCATAGGGTTGGGATTAAAAAAGATACATAACTTACTAATGCTGTACCTATTATTACCATCCCAATTTGCATTAGATTCATTTTTATGGGAAGTGCTTTAACAAAGTAAGCGGCCTCGTCCAGTTGAATAAAGCCAAATTGCTGTTGAAGCAGGCCAATTCCTATTCCAATGAAACTTCCAATTCCAATACCCATCCAACATATAAAACTTGCCTGGTATAAAAATATTTGTCGAATCAAATTTTGATCAGCACCCATTGCAGTGAGCGTTCCAATCATAGGGATACGTTCAAGCATTAAAATAAATAAACAGGTTAGTAGGTTCACAATTGCGATAATTAATAAAATAGTGACTGTTACATTTCTATTTATAGTTTGAACCCCAATCCAATCAAAAATTTGTGGATAGTAATTTGATATAGTAGTTGCAACCCAGTTTTTTGGTAACATTTTTTGTATGCTGTCATTTGTTGCGTCAATACTTTCATTACTAGCTAATGAAATAGTGTACCCCTCAACATAATTAGGTGCTATATTAATTTGTTGTAAATTTTTCAAATCCATTAATACGAATTGCTTATCGTAGTCGTCCATGCCGGAATGATAAAATCCAACCACTTTCAATTTTCTCTGTTGAACAGCTCCGTTATTTATAAAGTATAAACGCACAAAACTATCTAGTGGAATATTTAATTTAGTAGCTAGTATGTCAGAAATTATTATTTGGTTATTAATACTATCATTACTAGTTGTTCGTATTTTATTACCTTTTGATAAGAAGGGTATAGGAACCTCACTTGGGTTGCCTTTTGCCATTACTCCTTCAATATCCTGACCGTAAGAGAGTACAGTTGACTGTGTAATAAACGGGGTAACACTTTTCACATTCGGCAGTTGCTCAATAGCATGTATCGTTTGTTCATTATGTAAAAGGAGTTCACCACTTACCGAGCTAATTCTAATTTGTCCCCAAAAAGAATATACTTTTCCAGCAATGCTTTCTTGAAATCCATTTACGATAGACAATGTCAGGAGAATAGCGGCAACACTAATTGCCGTAGCTGCTATAGACAGTCTTACAATAAATTGGGTGTAGCTTTTTTGTTTTTGGAAGCTAATTTTTTTCGCTATTTCAAAAGCAGTAGACAAATGGTAAATTTTCATCAAATCTAGTTTTTTCTGAGTACATATTTCAATTAATGGACTAGTTTCGTGGGATACTAATAACATAAAGCATGTTTACTAGGAAAATTTTGGTGTTTATAATTTTAATGGGCTTTGTTGGACCAATTTTTGGACAATCTAACCCTGATGTTATTTATGACAGTGCCATTCACACTGTTAGGGTGCACCCGGCAAATGCGCCATTAGCTATGCCTATAATATCATTAAATGAGTTAACTCCTTTACAAATAAGTTTTGATGACTTCAGTGCAAGCTACCAGGACTATTACTACTCAGTTGAATTGATGAGTGCTCAATGGGCATCTGTGCCAATAAACCCATTTGATTACTTGCAGGGGTTTAACCAAAATAAAATTAGTGAGTATGCAGTTTCTTCAGTAGCCACTCAGCGTTACTTTCATTATCAGTTTACTTTTCCTAATGCAAATTGTAGGCCTAAACAATCTGGTAATTATATTATTAAAGTATATAAAAATAGGAATGCGGGTGAAGTTGTTTTTACGAGTCGTTTTTATGTAGTGGAGAATCAAGTTGCTATTGCAGCAAGCGTCCAATCACCTTTTGACGGGACTATTTCAAGGACCCATCAGCAAATAAAAGTAATTGCCGACGTAAAAAAAATACCTTTTCTGCAACCTGATCAAATTAAACTTAATGTAATTCAAAATTTTAATTATAACGATGCACAAACTATTGATGCGCCTACTTTTATTAGGGACAATAAGCTAGAATACAATAGGGAAGGCCAGTTGCTATTTCCTGCAGGGAAAGAAGCAAGATGGCTTGATTTACGAAATTTAAGATTAGCCTCGGATAGAATATATAAATTCGAATCTATAAATAATCAAACCATTGTGTACCTAAAACCTGATATTTCAAGGGCAGATATGTCTTATTACACGTTCAATGACTTGAATGGTAATTATATGATTTCAAATACAGAATCTTTAGAAAGCGACTATCAGAATGATTACGCAAAAGTGGTTTTTACTTATATGCCCTCAGGTAAGTTGCCCTTTGTTGGACAAAATTTATACTTACAGGGGGGATTCACTAACAATTTGCTAGATCAAAATGCATTGATGGTATTTAACGCAAAGCTTGGCTTGTATCAAAAAACTTTATTATTAAAGCAGGGCTACTACAGTTATAATTATGTATTAAGGGAAGTTTCGGAACTGAAGGAAAATACAGACGACGCAATTTTAACCATGGATGATTATACCGAAACCGAGGGGAATCACTGGGAAACGGAGAACAACTATTCCCTGTTCCTTTATTATAGGGCTCCAGGAGCAAGAAATGACCAAATTATTGGTTATGTGACCATTAATTCCACTCAAGGTTGGTAGAGTATAAAACTTGCCTAATAGCGCTTTGTGGATCCCTCTATTTGTCCTACATTTGCACCGGCAGGTCTTACACGACCAGCTCCTGCCGAACCTCCCCAGGGTAGGAATACAGCAAGGATAGGCGGTTGAGCGGTGCGATGTGAGTAGCCTGCCACTTTTTTAAATTAGTGGCATTTTTTTTGACAAGTTTAAAAGTAAAACATGAAATTTTTTATTGACACTGGTAATTTAGCTCAAATTAAAGAAGCCAATGAATTGGGTATTTTAGATGGTGTTACAACTAACCCTTCTTTAATGGCTCAGGTTGGCGTAAAAGGGGAAGCTGCAATTGCAGCACATTACAAAGCAATTTGTGATATAGTGGATGGAGACATTAGTGCAGAAGTATTGTCTACCGATTTTGCTACAATGGTAGAAGAAGGTAAAAAATTAGCTGCGATACACCCAAACATTGTAGTGAAAGTGCCCATGATAAAAGACGGTATCAAAGCAATTAAATGGTTTTCTGATAATGGAATTCGTACAAATTGTACTTTAATATTTTCTGCAGGACAAGCAATTTTAGCTGCAAAAGCCGGTGCTACTTATGTTTCTCCATTTATTGGTCGTATTGACGATAGTAGTTGGGATGGAATGGAATTGATTGCGCAAATCAGACACATTTTTGACGTGCAAGGCTTTACTACTGAAATATTAGCGGCTTCTATTCGTAATGCTTTACACATTGTTAAAGCAGCTGAAGCTGGTGCTGACGTTTGTACTTGTCCTTTGGATTCTATCCTAGGTTTGTTAAAACATCCTTTAACTGATATTGGTTTGGCTAAGTTTTTGGAAGATGCAAAGAAGATGTAATTTTTATTGATGTTTAAGTGCTTCGCGCTTGGACAAGTTAGATAGTGATGGGTGGTCCTTTACAAATTGGATCACCCATTTTTTATTGGTGTAAGCATAAGCACGCAAGGCCCATCCAATTGCTTTACGAATAAAAAAGTCTTCCTCACTTATGCAATGTTCAATATAAGAAGCTAATAGTGCAGTATCTGTATTTTTTTTATAAGTCAACTGAAATAGGATGCTCATTCTTTGCAACCATTTATTATTGGATTGATTCCACTTGTTGGTATAGGCCGGGATATATTCAGGAAACTGAATAAAAAATTTACTTATCACATGAGTATTGGTGGAGTCCACGGAGTCCCACCAACTTTTATGAGTAATCATCCATTCGATAAGGGGAAGTGTTTTTTTTGACCATTGCTTTTTATGATGTCCAACTAGTTCTATGGCGAAGTAATGTAATTCTCGTTGCGGTTGTTCAAAACATGCTTTTACAATGGCTGCTAATTCACTATGGTCCTTTATGGGGTGTGCTTTATAAAATGCCTTGCATATAGCACGCCTAAGCGGGGTTTTAATGCCGTAAAATTCAAACTGATTCAATAAATAGGCTTTTGCACCCGCAGCATTTTTACTGTCGGCATTTTCTTTATATATTTTACTAATTTCTTTTATATAGGGATGCATAGAGGGTATTTGAACAAAAGAATTATTAGGGCTTATACTTATTTTATCGGGACCAATTTTTTAGTTAAACTACTTTCACGAGCAGCTTCAAGCATTTGTATAATATGGGCACCTTCAATAGCACTCACCGGTACTGATGCATGATTCAATATCGCGTCAGCCATCTGTTCATAAAAAAGTCCATAATTCCCTTGTAGGCTTGGGATTATTTTTTTACTAATTACACCGTTATTATCGGTAGTCAATGTCCCAAAATTTTCTGGTGCTTCTTTACCCCAGTCCTTTGTATTTGGAATTTTCCCCGCAATTAAATCTGCCTCCTGTATGTCGGACCTATTTTTTATAAAGCAGCCTTTAGTGCCATATAGTTTATAGCCAGGAAGCTGCTGCATAAAAAGCATGCCACTTGTTAAGGTTATCCTATGTGTAGGGTAATACAAATGCATCATGAAATAATCATCTACTAGTGCTTCTTTTCTGGTGGTTCTGATGTCTGCAAAAATACTTTCCGGTTTGCCCGAAAGTACTAATGCTTGATCCATTAAATGTGGACCTAGGTCCATTAATAGGCCAGCGCCTGGCGTTGGGGTTTCTTTATGCACTTTTGGACTTAAGCCAGTTCTATAACGCTCAAAAGATATTTGCACATCCAGAAATTCACCAATCTGCCCTTCGGATATTAATTTTTGGATTGTTAAAAAATCGGCATCAAACCTTCTATTATGATAAACAGCTAATTGCTTATTTACTTTGTTTGCAATAATATCTAATTCAAATGCTTCAGTGGAACTAACAGTAAAAGCCTTTTCAACTACCACATGCTTCCCGCTTAGCAATGCTTGCTTTGCATATTCAAAATGAGTATCATTTGGACTATTTACAATTACTAAATCTACACTAGGGTCACTTAATAATTCCTCATATGAAATATAAGATTTGGTGCCGGGGTAAACTGCTTGAATATTTTTCGTGCTTCGTTCCCAACAACCTTCTAAATTATAATTTGAGTTTGCATTTAAAAAGGGGGCATGAAATAATTTACCACTCATGCCAAAAGATACTAGTGCTGCGTTTATCATATATTAAAGGTAAATAAAAATCCCTCCCGAATTTTCGGGAGGGATATGCAAATAGGTCCTTGGCTTGTTATTTTTATGGACTATCCAGCCACTTGCTTCCTAATGATATTTAATGCACCCCCTGCTTTAAACCATTCAATTTGTTGTTGGTTATAAGTATGGTTTGCTTCAAATGAATAAGTGCTA
This sequence comes from Bacteroidota bacterium, assembly GCA_947458915.1. GTDB lineage: Bacteria > Bacteroidota > Bacteroidia > Chitinophagales > Chitinophagaceae > Sediminibacterium. The sequence goes on along the minus strand of CANHAE010000006.1, from coordinate 4,829 downwards.
CCGTCTTTATGAGTCAATACAATAGTAAGTGGTTTGCCTGGCGTAAACTCCGTCAATCCAATAATATCAATAGTATCGTCCTCTAAAATTTGATCGTAATCGTTTTTGTTTGCAAAAGTTAATGCCAACATACCTTGTTTCTTCAAGTTGGTTTCATGGATACGCGCAAAGGATTTAGTCAATACAACGCGTACACCTAAATGTCTTGGTTCCATTGCAGCGTGCTCTCTTGAACTTCCTTCGCCATAGTTTTCGTCTCCTACTACAATCGTTCCAACACCAGCAGCTTTGTAAGCACGTTGTGTATTTGGCACGGTATCGTAGTTTCCGTTCACTTGACTTTTAACATTGTCTGTTTTTTCATTGAAGAAATTAACAGCACCAATTAATAAGTTATTGGAAATATTATCCAAATGACCACGGAACTTTAACCATGGACCTGCCATAGAAATATGATCCGTTGTACATTTTCCTTTCGCTTTAATCAAAAGTTTTAATGATTTTAAATCTGTTCCTTCCCATGCAGTAAACGGATCTAATAATTGTAAACGCTTTGAGGCCGGATCCACTGCAACTACTACATTTGAACCATCTTCAGCCGGTGCTTGGAAACCAGCATCTTCTACTGCAAAACCTCTTAATGGTAATTCGTCACCTGTAGGAGGGTCCAATTTTACTTGTTCGCCTTTATCGTTTGTTAAAGTATCTGTTAATGGGTTGAAAGTTAAATCCCCAGCAATGGCTAACGCAGTTACTAGTTCAGGAGAACCCACAAATGCATAGGTATTAGGGTTACCGTCGGCACGCTTTGCAAAGTTTCTATTGAAAGAATGTACAATGGTATTTTTTTCTTTTTTCTCAGCACCTACACGCTCCCACATTCCAATACAAGGGCCACAAGCGTTTGCAAATACCTTAGCGCCAATTTTGCTAAATACGTCTAAGAAACCGTCTCTTTCGATAGTGTATCTTACTTGTTCAGAACCTGGAGTGATCATGTATTCGGCCTTAGTAGTCAACCCTTTTTCAGCTACTTGTTTTGCTAAACTTACTGCACGACTTATATCTTCGTAAGAAGAGTTTGTACAGCTACCAATTAAGCCCACTTCAATTTTAGTTGGCCATCCGTTAGCTAAAGCCACTTCTTTCATTTTAGAAATAGGCGTTGCTAAATCTGGAGTGAATGGTCCGTTTAAGTGTGGTTCTAAAGTATTCAAATCAATTTCAATTACTTCATCAAAGTATTTTTCTGGGTTTGCATACACTTCTGCATCTGCAGTTAAATGTGCAGCAACAGTATCAGCTAAAGCGGCTACATCGGCGCGACCAGTAGAAGCCAAATAACGACTCATACTTGAATCATAACCAAAGGTTGAGGTAGTAGCACCAATTTCGGCACCCATATTACAAATGGTTCCTTTACCTGTACAACTCATGCTTGTTGCACCTTCACCAAAATATTCTACAATTGCACCAGTACCACCTTTCACAGTTAAAATACCAGCCACTTTTAAAATCACATCCTTTGGTGCAGTCCATCCGCTCAACTTACCTGTTAATTTAATACCAATTAGTTTAGGCCATTTTAATTCCCATGCCAGTCCTGCCATTACATCACAAGCATCAGCACCACCAACACCAATGGCTAACATACCTAAACCACCAGCGTTCACTGTGTGAGAATCGGTACCTATCATTAAGCCACCTGGGAATGCATAATTTTCTAATACTACTTGGTGAATAATACCAGCACCCGGTTTCCAAAATCCTAAACCATATTTGTTAGAAACAGAAGCTAAAAAATCATACACTTCTTTACTTTCAGTTGTTGCAACTTGTAAATCTTGTTTAGCTTCTACTTTTGCAGAAATTAAGTGGTCGCAATGAACTGTACTTGGCACAGCTACTTTTGGACGCCCTGCTTGCATGAATTGTAATAAAGCCATTTGTGCAGTTGCGTCCTGCATAGCTACACGGTCTGGTGCAAAATCGACATAAGATCCACCTCTTTCAAACGGTGCTAATTGCTGATCACCATGTAAATGTGAAAATAGAATTTTCTCTGATAAGGTTAATGGACGACCCAACAATTGTCGAGCTGCTTCCACTTTTGCTGGCATTTCAGCATACACTTTTTTAATCATCTCAATATCAAAAGCCATAGGTAAAGGTTTTGTAGTTAAAAACTGCCGTAAAGGTAAGTCAAAATGGGCTGCCTCCTGACCAAAAAATGCACTTTATGTCCACTTTTTTCAATAGTTTTGAATTAAGAAACTAATTCCGGACTAATGCGAAAGATGAGAAATTTTGTAGAATTACATGCTTTTGGCGTTTGCTCAGCAATGGGAGAACGATTGGGTATTGCTAGTACTAAAATAAGAATGTGGTTTATTTACATTTCATTTCTTACGCTAGGTTCTCCAGTTGTTGTATACATGATTTTGGCTTTCTGGATGCGTATTAAAAAGTATATCCTTTTAGGAAAGCGAAATCCTCTAAAGTATTTCTAACACTTTACAATTAGTTAAAACGCAACTTATATCCTTTAAATAACAGCGTTCCTTAATCGGACTAATTTTTCTAAAAGGGGCTCTAATAAATCTAGTCTTAACATATTGGCGCCATCACTTTTAGCAACAGCCGGATTTGGATGTGTTTCAATGAATAAGCCGTCCGCCCCAGTTGCGATTGCAGCTTTTGAAATTGTTTCAATTAATGCGGGGTTCCCACCGGTAATACCACTTGTCTGATTTGGTTGTTGAAGTGAATGCGTGCAATCCATTATAACTGGCACATTGTTTACTTTCATCGCAGGAATATTACGATAGTCCACTACTAAGTCCTGATAGCCAAAAGTATTACCTCTTTCGGTTAACATTATTTTATCGTTTCCAGCTAATTTTATTTTATCAACCGCGAATTTCATTGACTCACCACTAAGAAATTGTCCTTTTTTTACATTTACAATTTTGCCTGTTTGCGCAGCTGCAATTAATAAATCAGTTTGACGACATAAAAATGCAGGTATTTGTAAAATATCAATAAACTCGGCAGCAATTGCAGCTTCTTCATGTGCATGAATGTCTGATGTAGTTGGTACATTATATTTTGCACCTACTTTTTTTATTAATTCCATACCGGTGTCATCTCCAATTCCTGTGAAGGAGTTTGCACTTGTTCTATTTGCTTTTCTGTAGCTTGCTTTAAATACATAGGGGATGCCTAAGTTTTTACAAATAGTAGACACTTTTTCGCCAATTTCCATTACAATTTCTTCACTTTCTACCACACAAGGGCCTGCAATTAAGAAAAAATTGTTTGGGTCGTATGTCTGTGACTTAAATAAGTCTTGTAAAAAAGCAGGATTCATAGTGTTTAATTTGCGTGTCAAAGATAATGAATAAAGCACACTAAGAAAAGCTTGACTTTATTGCCTAAATAGCCTGCAAATAATGAGGAGCTGTAAAGCTTTTAGTGGGTTACTAGGTTTACTTATTAAAAACCAAGTCGGCAACAGTACGCTTGTCTAATATGGCTAGGGTATTATCCCTTACTTCGGCCATAACCCTATTAATCCCACACTTTTTTTCATTGCAATTGGCGCACTTTTCATAAAAATTTAAACTCACGCAAGGTAATAAAGCAATTGGGCCTTCAATTATCCTAAAAATAGCAGAAAGCTTTATTTTCTGTGGGGGTATTGCAAAAAAATAGCCCCCATGCTTACCTTTTTTACTTTCCAAGAATCCCCCTTTTTTTAATTCAAGCAGGATGTTTTCTAAAAATTTAAGGGGTATATTTTTTGCAGCAGCAATTTCAGCAATAAGCAAAGGAACCTCGCTGTTCTTTTCTACCATATAAGATAGAGCTTGTAATGCGTATTGCGTTTTTTTAGATAGCATAATTATAATCCTAGTACATGTTTCATATTAAATATACCACTTTTTTTATTTGCAAATTCAGCAGCTAAAATCGCTCCTGATGCAAAGCCTTTTCTTGTATGTGCGGTATGTGTAATTTCAATTGTGTCAATAGGGGAAGTATAGGTAACTGTATGTGTTCCGGGTGCAGGGTCAATTCTTTCTGAATGAATAATTAAATCATTTGCGCTTGAAGATGCGGCGTTTACCCATTTATTTTTTCGACTCAAATTTGCCAATATTTGTTCAGCTAATGAAATTGCGGTGCCACTGGGTGCGTCTTTCTTTTCGGTATGGTGTATTTCGGTCATCGCAACGTCATATTGCTCATAAGGTTCCATAAGTTTTGCTAATTGCTTATTTATTTCAAAAAACAAATTAACTCCAATACTGTAATTACTTGAATAAATTAGGCACCCTTTTTTTTCATTGCAAAGTTTTTCGATTGCAGCAAAATTATCCAACCAGCCAGTTGAACCGCTCACCACAGGAATGCCAAATTCTATACATTTTTTTACATTTTCAAAAGCACTATGCGGCCCTGTAAATTCAATTGCAACATCCGCATTTTGTATAGCAGCTTGTGTAAATTCATGGCTATTTTGCATATCAATGGTAAGGACTATTTCATGCCCTTTTGCCACTGCAATTTCCTCAATAGCTTTTCCCATTTTACCATATCCTATTAACGCTATTTTCATGCTACTTTAATTATACTATTTTGCTGAATTCTTTTTTTTGAGGTGCAATTGTAAAGATAATCCAGATTGCTTTAATAACGGCTGTGAATAAGGTTCAATTCGTAATGACAAATTGTTGCTTACATCGAATTCTTTTAAATGCCCTGAAACAGTGGCATCAACTACATTAATACCCCATGCTAAAATAAACCACATAATAGAGTAATCT
>CANHAE010000005.1 GCA_947458915.1 Bacteroidota bacterium | reverse complement strand
TATGATGGCTTGTAACGTATTGTCTCCTCAAATTTTCTGGTCTAGAAAAATGAGAAGAAATGTTTTCGTTACTTTCTTCATGAGTATTATTGTGAACATTGGTATGTGGTTTGAGCGTTTCGTAATTATCGTTACTTCATTATATCGTGACTACTTACCTTCTAGCTGGTCTGTTTACTACAGCCCTACTATTTGGGAAATTGGTTTCTATATGGGTACATTCGGATTATTCTTCACTTGCTTCTTCTTATTTGCTAAATACTTCCCTGTTATTGCAGTGGCGGAAATTAAATATGTATTGAAGAGAAGTGGTGAATCATTCAAACCTGGTTTTGAAAAAATTGAAGCGCAACCACTTGACTCATTTGTTCACGATAACGCGCATCACTAAATTAATTATTGATTAAGACAATATATTATGGCACAAAAGAAATTTGTAGTTGGCTGTTTTGATGAGGAAGCCGTTTTATTTCCTGCAGTAAAGCAAGTGCGTGCTGCTGGGTATAAAATTAAAGATGTTTACACGCCCTTCCCAGTGCATGGTCTTGACCATGCGTTAGGTATGCGTGAAACAAGTATTCACACTGCTGGTTTTATTTATGGTATCACTGGTACCACTACAGCAATTAGTGCAATTAGCTGGATCTTCACAAAGGATTGGCCTTTAAACATAGGTGGTAAACCACACTTTGCTTTACCAGCATGGATCCCAATTATTTTTGAATTAACCGTATTGTTTGCAGCCGTTGGTATGGTGCTTACTTTTTTATATTTATGTCAATTAGCGCCAGGTGTTAAAAAACACCATTTCCATAAACGTGCTACTGATGATTTATTTGTAATGGTTATTGAGTGTACTGAAAAAACAAACGCTGACGATTTAAAAGCTTTGTTAAGTGCAAACGGTGCTGTTGAAACGGATGTACAAGTTGCCGAAGAAGAATGGTGGTTTGGTACATATGATAAAGAGGAACTTGCGGGCCAAGTTTCGATGTAGATGGGAACTGAATTAGTTTAACTAGATAAGACATAAACGATGAATAAATTTTTGACATTAACTTTTTTAGCCGCAGTAGTTGTATTAACTAGTTGCAGCGATGTAAAGCGTAAACCAGGTTCTATCTATATGCCAGATATGGCTTATAGCCGTGCTTACGAAACATACGCCGACCATTCTAATTTGAAAGAAAAAGGAATTAACTACAACGCAAAACCTGTTGAAGGAACTATTGCACGTGGTATGGATATGCCTTTTCCACTTGCTAAAGACAAAGTGGGTGATACTGCAAACTACTTTGCTTCTAAATTAGTACCTAGCCCTATTGATACTTTAAGTGCAAAAGAATTAACCGAAGCAGAGCGTTTATATTTAATTAACTGTGGTATTTGCCATGGCACTAAATTAGATGGTAATGGTCCTTTATACAATGGTGGTGCAGGTCCTTATCCTGTCGCGCCTAGAAATTTAATTGCAGATCCAATTGTATCAGTGATGCCCGAGGGTCAAATGTTTTACTCAGTTGCTTATGGTAAGAACCAAATGGGTTCATACGCTTCTCAACTTAGCAAACACCAACGTTGGATGGTGATTAAATATATCAAAATAAAACAAGCAGCTTCTAAAGCTTCTAAATAAAATTTTTAAAAGAGAAAAGATGGCATCTATTAAAGATCAATTTGAAATTCCTGGTACACTTAAAACGTGGTCTTATGCTTTAATTGGCATAGGCGGTGTTGCCTTATTATATGGCATGTTTACCAAAGGTTTTAGCGCAGACGAACATGAACAAGTTCATTTTTGGGGTACATTAATGTACAACACCATTTTCTGGACTTTAGTTTGTAATGCTGCTATGTTCTTCCTGTGCTTTAGTACTATGGCCATGGCTGCGTGGATGCAATCTTTCAGAAGAATTGCAGAAGCCATTTCTACTTTAGTGCCTGTTTTTGGTTTTATCACTTTTGCAGTTTTAATGTATGTAGTGATTGGCCATAAACATCATATTTACCATTGGTTAGATGCAGAAGCTGTTGCAAAGGATCCTATTTTAAAAGGTAAAGCAGGTTTCTTGAATCCTACTTTCTTTATTATCTGGACTACTTTAGCAATTACTTTATGGAGCTATTTTGGATACAGAATGCGTCAAATTTCTCGTGAAGCCGATGTTGCGCCTATGGACGCAGCAACTGCACATAAATTTAATATCAGAAGCATGTGGCGTGCCGGATTCTTCTTGGTATGGTTTGGTTTAACGGTAGCGAGTACTATTCCTTGGTTATGGTTAATGAGTATTGATGCACATTGGTATTCTACTATGTATAGCTGGTATACTTTCGCAAGTACTTTTGTTGCTGGTATGGCCTTAATTGCTTTATGGATTATTTACATGAAAAATAAAGGATACATGGAATTAACAAATAGCGAGCATTTACATGACGTCGCTAAGTTCATGTTTGCCTTTTCTATATTCTGGACGTATTTGTGGTTCTCTCAGTATATGCTTATTTGGTATGCAAATATTCCTGAGGAAACTATTTACTTTAAACATCGTGTTCAAGGGCCGTATAAGCCTATATTTTTCTTGAACTTAATTATCAACTTCTTGGCTCCTTTGTTGATTCTTATGAAACGATCTGCGAAAAGGAACTTTACTTTAGTTGCTTTTATGGCGGTACTTATTTTGTTCGGTCACTGGATTGATTTTTACCAAATGGTAATGGGCAGTTTGATGAAAGAGCATGTTGAACTAGGTTGGTTGGATTTTGGAATTTTAGGTTTCTTTGTTGGACTAATGATTTTATTAGTTGCGCGTTCTTTAGCAAGCAAACCTTTAATCGCTAAACACCATCCGTTCTTAAAAGAGAGTATTATTCACCAAGTTTAATTAATGATTTAGAAAAAACGAATTATGAGTTTATATTTATCCATTGCAATTATTGCGCTCATCTTTGTGGTAATTTTTCAAATTGCCAAAGCAAGTGAGCATGTGTCCGTCCTTAAGGGCGAAGAGGAGAGCCGAAAACAAAGCAACAAGATTAATGGTTTCTTGATGGTTGCATTTTTGGTGTTAGGCTTTGTGGGTGTTTATGTTTGTAACGAATACCTTTTTAGCAAAACGTTATTAGCGCAGCCTGCAGCAAGTGTACAAGGTGAAAAACTAGACGAAATGCTTTGGGTAACTTTGGCAATTACTGGAATCGTTTTTGTGATCACTCAAGTGCTTTTATTTTGGTTTGCTTATAAATACCAAGAACAAGAAAACAGAAAACCTTTCTTCTTTGCGCATAGTACTAAGCTGGAATTAATTTGGACTGCAATACCTGCTATTACTTTAACTGTTTTAGTAGTATTCGGTTTACGTAACTGGTTCTTCTTTACTGGCGAACCTCCAAAGAATGCAATGGTAGTAGAAGTAACTGGAAAACAATTTGGTTGGATTTTCCGCTATGCTGGAAAAGACGCCGTGTTTGGTAAAAAATATTATAAAAACATTGACCCTGCTACTAACGCTGTTGGTATTGTATGGGATGATAAATATTCACAAGACGATATTTTAACAGAACAAACAATGTATGTTGTTAAAGGCACTCCTGTTAAATTGATCATTGGTTCAAGAGATGTGGTGCATGATGTGGGATTGTCTCATTTCCGTTTGAAAATGGACGCCGTTCCTGGTATCCCAACTACGATGTGGTTCACTCCTAAGTACACTACTAAAGAAATGAAAGAAATTACGGGCAACCCCAATTTCGCTTATGAAATTTCTTGCGACCAAATGTGTGGTAATGGACACTATTCAATGAAAGGTATTATTGAAGTAGTTGACCAAGAAGAATATGATATGTGGATGGCTAAACAAAAACCTCAATATTATACAGCGTTCCCTGAAAAAGATCCGACAGCTGTTATTGTAACTGATTCAACAGCGGCAGTAGCAACAGCAAAAATGTAATTATACAAATAGAAAATATTTAAATAAAAGGTATGAGTCACGAAGCAGTTTTACACGGACATGATGATCATAGTCACGAACATCATGATACATTCTTAACTAAATACGTCTTTAGTCAAGACCATAAAATGATCGCGAAGCAATTCTTGATCACTGGTATGGTATGGGCAGTTTTAGGTGGTTTAATGAGTGTGCTTTTCCGTTTACAATTAGGGTATCCTGAAGCAAGTTTCCCTTGGTTAGAATCACTTTTAGGTAAATGGGCTAAAGGCGGTCAAATTACTCCTGAAGCTTATTATGCTTTAGTTACTACACATGGTACTGTTTTGGTATTCTTTGTATTAACTGCAGGTTTGAGTGGTACTTTTGCCAACTTCTTAATTCCTTTACAAATTGGTGCGCGTGATATGGCTTCGCCTTTCATGAACATGTTATCGTATTGGTTTTTCTTTGCTGCAAGTATTGTAATGTTATCTTCCATGTTTGTGGAAACAGGGCCATTCAGTGGTGGCTGGACTGCTTACCCTCCTTTGTCTGCATTAGGGGACGCTTCCCCAGGTTCTAAATCTGGTATGGATTTATGGATTATCGCAATGGCTTTATTTGTGGTGTCTTCTTTATTAGGAGGCTTAAACTATATCGCTACTATTTTAAATATGCGTACTAAGGGAATGAGCATGACGCGTTTACCTTTAACTATTTGGGCTTTGTTCTTTACAGCTGTATTAGGTGTATTGTCTTTCCCAGTATTATTGTCTGGTTTGATTTTATTAATTTTTGATAGAAACTTTGGAACAAGCTTCTACCTTTCTGATATTTTTGTTAATGGTGTTGGCGCCCTTTCTAACGAAGGTGGTAGTGCTATTTTATACCAACATTTATTCTGGTTCCTAGGTCACCCCGAAGTATACATTATTTTGTTACCTGCTATGGGTATGGTTTCTGAAATTATGTCTATCAACTCACGTAAACCTATTTTTGGTTACATGGCTATGTTAGGTTCTTTATTCTCCATTGCTGTATTGGCCTTCTTAGTTTGGGCGCATCATATGTTTGTTACGGGACTGAATCCTTTTTTAGGTTCGGTATTCGTTCTATTAACTTTATTAATTGCTGTTCCTTCGGCTATTAAAGTATTTAACTGGTTAACTACTTTATGGAGAGGTAATATTCGTTTCACACCTGCTATGTTATTTGCTATTGGTTTTGTTAGCTTATTTATTAGCGGTGGTTTAACTGGTATTTGGTTAGGTAACGCAGCTTTGGATATTCACTTACATGATACTTATTTCGTAATTGCGCATTTCCATATTGTAATGGGTGTGGCTAGTATGTTTGGTATGTTTGCTGGTGTATACCATTGGTTCCCTAAAATGTATGGCCGTCATTTAAATAATTCATTGGGTTACATTCACTTCTGGATTACAATGGCGGGCGCTTACTTGATTTTCTGGCCTATGCACTACGAAGGTTTAGCGGGTATGCCACGTCGTTATTTTGATTTCAGTATTTGGGAAAGTTTCAAACAATTCGCTGAACTTAACCGTTTCATTAGTACTGTTTCAATGATTGTATTTGCTACACAGCTTTTATTCTTAATGAACTTCTTCTATTCTATATTCAAAGGGCGCAGAGTGACCACTAAGAACCCTTGGTTAGCGAACACTTTAGAGTGGACTACCCCAATAAATCCTGGTCATGGTAACTGGCCTGGCGAAATTCCTGAGGTGCACCGTTGGCCTTATGATTATAGTAAAGATGGAGTTGATTTTATTCCACAAGACGTTCCTGTTGGCGCTGACGAAACAAGCCACTAGTAATATAATATTCAGTTTACAATGCCCTGATTTCAGGGCATTGTAATTTTGTTCATATGGTTTATTCATTTCATTTTTCGATAAGTATTTAATACCAATTCTTGAAAGCAATTTTTAAAAATTACGCGCAACTGACGAAGTTCACCCTAAGTTTTACGGTGGTGTTCACTTGTGTAATTTGTTATCAAATTGCGCCAAACATTACTTCTTTCGATTGGTTTAAAATTTTACTTTTAACTTTTGCTGGACTTTGTATTACCGGTAGCGCGAATGCCATTAACCAATCGGTAGAAAAACATACCGATGCCCAAATGAAACGTACTGCAGACCGCCCCGTGGCTGCTGGCAGAATGTCACAACAAGCAGCGTATACTTTTGCCGCTGTTACAGGTTTTTTAGGTATTGGTTTAATGTGGTACTATTTTAATTTTTCTGCTGCAGCACTTTCTGCATTCAGTTTATTTTTATATGCTTTTATTTATACGCCGCTTAAGAAAATTAATTCTATAGCTGTATTAGTAGGTGCATTTCCTGGTGCGATTCCTTGCTTAATAGGTTGGGTTGCTGCCACTGATATTGTTTCACCTTTTGAATCGTTCATAGTAAATAGTAAGGAATATTTAAACGCCGGCGGATGGGCTTTATTTTTTGTGCAATTTCTTTGGCAGTTCCCGCACTTTTGGGCAATTGCTTGGGTATCACATGCCGACTATTCTAAAGTGGGTTTTAAATTATTACCAGCTAAGGAAGGTCCTACAAGGTTTACCGCATTACAATCCATTATGTATGCAGTGTTGATGATCCCCATTGGTTTCTTGCCACATTATTTTAATATTACAGGTGACTGGAGTATGTGGGTAGTGTTGGTTGCAAATATTTTTATGGTAGTGCAGTGTATTAGATTATATCAAAACATGGGGGTGCCTGCGGCACGCCGCGTAATGTTTAGTAGTTATATATATTTACCAATTGTTTTTTTAGCATTATTAGCTGACAAAATTTAAAATTATGGGTACAGAATTAACATCCAACACAGAAAAGAAAAGAATGCATCCTTATAAGGTGTTTCTTTTGGGCGGCATTGGCAGCATTGTAATGATGTTTGCTGGTTTAACAAGTGCCCACATTGTTAAAAAGGGCCAAGCAAACTGGCTTGAGTTTGATTTACCAACTGTTTTTATTGCTTCTACTGTAGTTATTTTATTGAGTAGTTTTACGATTCAAATGGCTTTGAGGAAATTCAAAGAAAATCAAATGACTACTTACCGTGGCTTCCTAACAGTCACCGCTATTTTAGGAGTTGTTTTTATGATTTTACAGGTGCAGGGCTTTTGGGCTTTAGAAGCAAATAGCATTGCACTTATAGGACCAAGAAGTAATTCCGCTGCTTCTTTCTTTTTTGTTATTGTAGGATTGCACATTTTGCACGTTTTAGGCGGTATTATAGCCCTGATTGGGGTTACTTTTAACTCATTTAAGGCCAAAAACAACGAAAATCCTATTGCGATTGAATTACTATCTACTTACTGGCACTTTGTAGATATTCTTTGGATATACCTAATTATCTTCCTTTATTGGTTAGGGTAATTTTAAAAAAAATTAGATATTTTTGCACTGAAATCGAAATTGAACATGTCAACAACAACAACCGCTTCTCCGACAGAAGCAAAATCATGGGGAGGAGGAAAAAGCCCTTTTAATGCAGAGTACGGAAAGGTAATGATGTGGTACTTCTTAATGAGTGACGCATTCACCTTTGGTGCTTTCTTAATTTCTTATGGAACAGTACGTTTTTCAACAAACGGATGGCCTGACCCGAATGCAGTTTTTAAAAGTTTCCCATTTGCTCCAGAAGGAGTGAACGCTCCTTTGGTATTTGTGAGTGTCATGACTTTTATCCTAATTGTTAGTTCAGTTACTATGGTTTTAGCGGTACAAGCAGGTAAGAACATGGACAAGCAAGGAGTGGTTAGAAATATGATTTTAACTATCATTGGTGGTATCGCTTTCTTAAGCTGTCAAGCTTGGGAGTGGAACCATTTATTCCATGAAGGTGCTTGGTGGGGTGCGAACCCTTTCTTGAACGCTGACGGAACAGCTTCTTCTACCAATTTTACAAATTTCTTCTTTACTATTACTGGTTTCCACGGTTTCCACGTATTTAGTGGAGTGGTTATTAATATTATCATGCTTATTATGACTTTGATGGATAAGTTTGAACAAAGAGGTCATTACCTAATGATTGAAAAGGCAGGCTTGTACTGGCACTTTGTAGACCTAGTGTGGGTATTCGTATTCACCATTTTCTATTTATTATAAACTTACTATTCGCTCGATTTATATCCCTCGAAAAAAAATTAAATATGTCACATTCGCACGGTACACCAGCTGAACAACACGCAGCCGTTATTGCTGAAATTAAAAAAGTAACCATTATCCTATCGGTTTTAACAATTGTTGAATTGATTATAGGTTTTGCGATGATTGGTATGACTTCGGATTTTTTACGTTTAGCTGCAAAAGGAACTATTGTTATTTTAATGATGGCTAAAGCATTCTACATTGTTGCTTATTTCATGCACTTAAAACATGAAGTGAAGAATTTAATTATGACAATTGTTGTGCCTTTGGCTTTGTTTATTTGGTTTATCATTGCTTTTTTAGCCGATGGTAATTCATACAAAAACTTGCGTAACAAATACGACCGTCATTATCAAGAACAAGCTACTATTAAGGTAGAAAAGAAGGAACATGGTGCAAAGCACGAAGGCACGCACGAAGTGAAGCCTGCTGATGCGCATGAAGCTCCTGCAAGCCATTAATTAACTGGCCTTAAAGGGTCCAACTTATATTATTAAACCATCCTCAAAAGGGATGGTTTTTTGTTACCCATATTGATTCAATTTAGGTTTTGGGTTGTAACTTTGCTTGAATTAATTATTTACAATGTCAAAGAAATCGCTTTATGGTTTGGTAATAGCATTACTAATACCAATACTTTGTTACTTATGGCTAAAGCAAGCAAGTGAGACAGCTGTAATTATGCCGCGCCATTATTTAATGGATACCGTAATAGAGTCGGTTGTTGACGGCAAATTAAAATCGGATACTGTTTGGCATACCACTAAGGATATTCGTTTAGTAAATCAAATGGGTGATTCTGTTAACTTGTACGACCAGGCAGGTAAAATTATTATCCTTGATTTTTTCTTTACTAGTTGTGGAAGTATTTGTCCTAAGCTTACAAACAATATGGCGAGGGTGCAGCAGTCGTTTATGCGAGGAGGTAATATTCGTAAAAAAGTGGATACTTCAATTGTGCAGTTCATGTCAATTTCTGTTGACCCTATTCGTGACAGTGTACCTGTGTTAAGTGAGTATGCAAATAAAATGGGAGTGCAGTCCGACAATTGGTGGCTACTTACTGGCAACCGGGATTCAATATATAAATTTGCTTTTGAGGAAATGAAAGTAGATAAATTTAGCGATGAACCTATTAGTCCCGACTTTGTGCATACAAGCCGCTTTGTTTTAATTGATAGAAAAATGCAAGTACGTGGTTATTACAACGGGCTTGATTCTAATTCATTAATGAAATTGGCGAAGGATGTTGGATATATTATGTTGGAAAAAGACAAAAAGAAAAAGAACAAAGTATTCCAAGACATTGTTGACCTTAGCTGGCTTTGGCTATTGATTGTTGTACTTGTAACGGGCTTCGTATATTATTTTAGCGCTACCAGGCAAAAAAACTAATAAAATAAATTTTAAAAATAGAAATATGTTAGCACCAGTAATTAAAAAGAATGATAAACTAGCAAACACGGTTATCATTGTATTGTCCGTAGTAGTTTTTGTTGCAGTTACTTTTTTAAGTAAGTTTAGCTTACAGGTTGAATTACCTTTTGATAAACATATTTTCGCTACTATGAATGCGGTTATTAATAGTTTAGTAGCTGTTGTGCTTGTGTATGCGCTAGTTGCAGTTAAACAAAAAAAGTACCAACTACACAAAAATTTAATGCTTACCGCGTTAGTGCTTTCTGCTTTATTTTTGGTTACCTATATTGCACACCATTTATTAGCGGGTGAAGCCAAGTTTGGTGATGCTAACCTGGATGGTATTGTTTCTGATGCTGAAAAAGCAATAGTAGGCAATGTGCGCCCTTTTTATTTAATACTGCTTACTACACATATTGTTTTAGCTGCTGTTATACTTCCTTTTATTTTGTTTACTAGCTACCGTGCATTGACAGGGGATTTTGAAGCACATAAAAAAATGGCGAAGCGTACATGGCCGTTATGGTTTTATGTTGCGGTAACAGGGCCAATAGTTTATTTAATGATTCGTACTTATTATAATTAGTACTTTGTATTAAGACAAAAAAAGGAGCAATAGTATTGCTCCTTTTTTTATAATCCTATTTCCTCTGCAGGGTCCCAAAATAGTTTTTCAAAGTCCAGGACAGTTTCATTTTTGACTATTATTTTTTCTTTCAATAATAACTCCTCCATTTTAGTGGGGGTTTCAAAATGTGCCTTCCCGCTTAGCATCCCATTTCTATTTACTACACGGTGTGCGGGTACTTTTGGTTTTACACCATGTGACGCATTCATGGCCCAGCCTACCATCCGGGAGCTTCCACCTGTCCCCAAATATTTTGCAATTGCGCCATAGCTGGTAACACGCCCTTTGGGAATTAAACGTACTACATCAAATACGTTTTTAAAAAAATCATTTGTCTTCGCCGTGTACTGCATTGGGATTTTTAATGGTACTTAATTCTTTTATGAGTAACAACCTTGACCTTACTGGTTCTGGAACTGCCTCATACTTATAGGGGCAATGCCTGCAAGCATTACCGCAACAATAGCCCCTTTCTTTATGGTAAGTTTCTGTAAACACCCATTTACCATTTAGGTCTAAATAATATTGTATTCCTTCAGTCATTGTTTTTACTTTTCTTTTGGTTGCATGCCTCTTTCTCGTTTTGCGTCGTGCGTTTCAGTCACTTCAAAAGTTGCTATTATTTCCTTTAATATTTCTTCCTTATCGGCTGGCAATGCTTTGTCTAGCTTAAATTGTATATAATGTATTTTATTACTGCCTGCAATATTCAAACCTTCATAGTAAGTTTTAATGGTGCAACGTGGGTCAATACTTGCTTGCGCATATAAGTCGGCTGTTTGTTCCAATAAGGTTAATTCATAAAGTTCAATTACCGCTAAGGTGAACTGATACAAATTTGGGCTATCAGTTTTTAAATGTACTATTCCGCCTGGTTGTAAAAACTGTTGGTATTGCCTAAGAAATTTTGGGTGCGTAAGTCGTTTTTTTGCTTTGGATAAACGTATTTGTGGGTCAGGAAAAGTGATCCATATTTCACTTACTTCGTCCTTTTTAAAATAGTTAGTTACTTGGTCAATTTGTGTTCTTACAAAAGCTATATTCTTAAGTCCTTCTTTAATAGCAATACCTGCACCTTTCCAAATGCGGTTTCCCTTAATATCGAGGCCTATAAAATTTTGTTCAGGGAACATGCGGCCCAAGCCTACTGCATATTCGCCACGGCCACAAGCTAATTCTAATAGCAATGGCTTATTGGGTTGTTCAACAGTCAGTTGGTCCAATGAAATGTGCACACTGCCTTTTCCTAATTCAGTAAAAAATGCAGCCCATTTGCCTGGCATACCTTGTGGGTATTCCAATACATTTTCATATTCCTTAATTGCTGCAAACTTGATTAGTTTTTTCTGCCCCATGCGGCAAAGATAGTATTACCCGCGCATTAATTCTACTGCTTTTTGTGCTACAATAGGAGCAATAGCTACACCCATACCACTCATGCGCACAGCACAATATACATTGGGTTGCAACTGTTGAATAATAGGTTTTTTAATTTTCCCCATTCCCATAGTGCCGCTCCATCTTAGTTCGATTTTTGGTTTCTTAGCCCCCTTTGGTAATATACGTTTCATCATAAACTCCTCTAATGTTTTTTGTATCAACTTTGAAGTTTCTAGAGAGGTTGTTTTTTCGTTTTTAAAATCCTTGTTTCGTGCACCTCCTAATAATAACCTTTTGCCTAGGTTCCTGAAATAATAAAAGCCTTCGTCAAAATGGAAAGTGCCTTTGAATTTTAAATTAGGAATGGGTTCAGTTACAAATACCTGTCCTCTTGCTGGTACTACATCTAACTCCGGCAATAATTGTTTTACAAATCCATTAGTGCAAATTAACAACTGCTTAGTTTCAAGTACAGCTTCTAAATTTGTTTTTATTGTTACGCCCTTTTTATGACTTTTAAACTTCTTTACCTCAGTGTTGAATAATATTTGTACTCCTTTGCCTTGCACCGCTTTTTGTAAGGCTAATACCAACTTTGCAGAATTTAATTGCCCTTCAAACGGACTATATGCTAAAGCGTTTATATTTTGGAATCCTAACTTCTTTATTTGTTTGCTTTCATTGGTATATATAGGAACGTACTTGCCATTTTTCTTTGGTGTTCCTAAAACTGGAGCTAATACTTTATTTAAATAGGCAATATCCGTATCTAATTTACTGATATCATAAGCTCCTCCATCTTCAAACAATTCATAGCCTCCAAACTGGTCATAATCTATCTCTTCTTTTCCAAATACATTTTGAATTTTCTGCAATCCATCATAGCGCATTTTCACAGTTTCTAGCATATTGGCTTCGCCCATTAATTGCACATCGTATATTAGTTCTGACACACTTCCAAAACAACTGAAGCCTGCATTGCGCGTACTTGCGCCCGATGGTATCACACCGCGTTCCAAAATGGTGATATTTAATTTAGGGTTTTTGTTAATCAATTCATATGCTGTCCATAATCCTACAAATCCACAACCTACAATTACCACATCTTTTGGTGCATAATAGGTTTCCTTTTCCCATACTGATATTGCCATTTTTTTGCTTTTATGTAAGTTAGTAAAACAATGAACAACCTTATATAGTTATTACTAGTTATTTACTAAATAGGGCTCGATTATTTTTTGCCAAATCTCATAACCCTTTTTATTCATGTGCAATTTATCTGATAAAAAAATATCAGTCATTATACTTCCATCTTTGTTTAACATACTACTGTATACATTGATATAGACGGATTTTTTTTGAACCTGTATGAATTTTTTTATTTTTTCGTTTCCTTCCTGCATTACATTTAATAATTTCTCCCTGCTCGGACTAGGCTTCATTGAAATATAAGCAATAGGAACTTTTGGGTACCTGCTTCTAATTAACTTAAATAGTTCGGTAAATCTTTCTAATACTACTTCTGAAGTAATTTGTGGACCACCTGAAAGGTCGTTTTCGCCACAGTAAATAACAATTTGCTTAGGGTTGTATTTAAATATAATATCCTCTGCATAAGTTATTAAATGAGGTAAAGAGGAACCACCAAAACCTCTATTTAAAATAGTATGTTTTGGAAAGGAAGCAGATACATCTTTCCAATTTGTAAAACTTGAACTGCCAATAAATAGAATAGGCTTCTTTATAGGGGTATTGATAGAATCTGCTTTTCTGAATGCATTTATTTCATTAATAAATGGTTGTGCATTTGATTGGATGATACAAATCACAAATAGCAGTACTAAAAATCTCTGTTTAATGAATTTCATATGTTTTTTATTTAAATAAATACGCGACTTTCATAATTATAGTCTTCACGAAAAGCTTTAGGAGCGCAACCTTTTTTCTTTTTGAAAAGCCTATTAAAATTTGAAATATTATTAAAGCCGCAATTATAGGCAATTTCGGTAATATTTTGATTTGTGTCAATTAATAATCTAGAAGCATTTGCAATTCTTATCTCTAATAAATTGTCTATAAAAGTAATCCCAGTATTTGCTTTAAAAAATCTACTAAACGATACTTCAGTCATATTGGCTAATTTGGCTACATCACTTAATGTTACCTTTTTGTCAAAATGTTGAATTAAGTATTCAACTACCTTTTCAATTCTTCTACTGTGATAGTTAGGCTTACTTGTGCGCACACACCCATCTGAAAGCACTTTCATATTTTTAGATTTTGATAATTCATTGAGTGTGGACATGAGCTCCAAAACTGAATCAAAACCCTTTTTTTCCGAAAAACGCTTAAGTTTATTTTGTATTTTTAGAATAGTCGATTTAGAAAAGGAAATGCCTCTTTTTGACTTCTCGAACATTTCATTAATTAAGCATAACTGATTGCGTCTCAAAAATTTGTCATCAAAAAGCTCTCTATGAAATTGAATAGTGATTTCTATTATTTTTTTGCTTTTACATATGTGTGTTTTCCAACAATGTGGGAGATTTGGTCCTATTAATACAAGTTCCAAATCACTAATTTCTTCTATATGATCTCCAATGATTCTTTTAGCACCTCCGGCATGTAGAATAAAGTTTAGTTCATATTCTTCATGAAAATGTAATGGGAAATCAAACTCTGTTTTGGTCCTCGAAAACACTGTAAAGCAATCACTTGCAGTTAATGGAGTTATTTCTTTAAGCAAAGTAGGTTTATTTACGTTAAATTAATACCATTCAAATTCTAAGGTAAATCTATCAATAAAATTTAGGATAATCGCCTTTTAATCATTTATTTAATATTTTTTTCAATAATTAAAAGCCCTATTAATTGTAAAAAAATACAATTAATGGATAAAATAGTATCATATATTTATTCTTTATATATCTACATTTGATTAAATTAATTGCCATATGGGAAAAAATAAATTTTTCTTGCTACTACTATGTGTATTATCAAGTTATTTAGTTACCGCTCAAACTAAACGAATTACAGGTACTGTAACTAATGAAAAAGGAGAGCCTTTAGCTGGTGCTGCTATTTTTGCTAAAGGCCAAAAGGGTAGTTTGCTTACTAATATCAAAGGTCAATACACAATTGATGTCGCTGTAGGTACTTTAAGACTTTCTGCCTCTTATGTAGGAATGGAAAACGCCGAAAAAGTGATAGGCAATAACACTGTCTTAAATTTCGAATTAATATCATTGGCCTCCACACTATCTGATGTAGTGGTGATTGGCTATGGTAGCCTTAAGAAAACAGAAGTTACTGGAGCCATTCAAAGGCTTACACGCGAGGAATTAGTAAGAGATAACCCAAATAATATCTTACAAGCAATGCAAGGAAAATTGGCTGGGGTGAATGTTACACAAAATGACGGGGCGCCTGGTGCTGGCTTAAGTATAAAAATTCGTGGTGCTAATTCCTTCCTTGGTGGAACTGAGCCATTATACGTAATTGACGGAGTTCCTTTTAATAATACTAGTTCTGGTTCTACGCCTGAATCTTTAGGGGGTGACGAAAAACAAACTATTAATGCCTTATCCTTTATTAACCCTAATGATATCGAGTCTATTGACGTTTTAAAGGATGCATCTGCTACAGCAATTTACGGGTCAAGAGGAGCTAATGGAGTTGTATTAATAACTACTAGAAAAGGTAAAATAGGAAAAGATAAAGTAGAATTGAATGTTAATATTGGTATGTCAGAA
Organism: Bacteroidota bacterium; assembly: GCA_947458915.1. GTDB lineage: Bacteria > Bacteroidota > Bacteroidia > Chitinophagales > Chitinophagaceae > Sediminibacterium. The sequence continues at coordinate 28,026 of CANHAE010000005.1, read as the reverse complement.
GTGAGTAAAATTATTAGAGTACTGAATCCTTATGAATATGCGAATTTCCAAAATATCGCTTACAAGAATTCTAATAAATATGATGGCACTAATTATAATTTATTATTCCCAGATGTTTCTTTGTATGAGAGTGAGCGTAATAATTGGCAAGATAAAATTTTTAGAAGAGGGTATAGCCAACAGTATAGTCTGAATATATCAGGCGCAAGTGAGGCAGGTAATCATAACCTTACATTAAGTCATACTAACCAAGATGGTGTTATTCAAAATTCGAACTTTAAAAAAATCGGGTTAAGTTTTAACTTAAATCGAAATGTTGGTAAATTCATTAAAGTGGGAACTAGCACGGCGCTTTCTAATTCAACTATGCAAGGCGTTAAAACTGGGACTGATAAGTCAGATGCTGCAAGTGCTGGTGTTATTAGGTCGGCGTTAACCTTTCCTAGCACAATGAGAACTATTGAGGATTACGATGGTCTTGGAGATGATTTTATAACGAATCCTTTTATTTACGTAAATAGTGTACTTAATAAGGTTACAGCTATTAATATATTTACTTCCAATTATGTTGAGGCGACGATAAGCAAAAACCTGAAATTTAAACAAAACCTTGGTGTTAATTATGGAAGTAATAGTAGAGATCAATACTATCCACGAACTGTTTACGAAGGTTTTGCCTCAAAGGGTTGGGGATTGAAATCGGATAATAATTGGTCTAGCTTAGTTTCGGAAAGTATCTTGACTTTCACTAAAAGAACGGGTAAGCATAGTTTTACAGCAACTGCAGCAAGTACATTCGAGCAAAATATTGGTCAATCACAAAGGGCCGAAGCTAAAACTTTCCCGAACGATTTACTTCAGAATGAAAATATGCAAGCTGCAGAACAAATCTTGCCTATTATTACAAACAAATACCAATCAAATTTAAACTCTTATTTAGGAAGGGTTAACTATACTTTTAACGATAAATATTCTTTATCTGTTTCACAAAGAAAAGACGGTTCAAGTAAATTTGGAAAGAATAATAAATGGTCCGATTTCTCCTCTGCTGGACTTGCTTGGAAAATGCATAAAGAAGATTTCATGGAATCGTTGCCGTTTATTAACGAATTTATTTGGAGAGCTAGCTATGGAGAGACAGGTAATCAAGGAATTGGATCTTATGCTTCTTTATCAAAATTGGGAGTATATAATTATCCATTCGATGGTGCGGTACAAACAGGTTTAGCTGATGATGTTTACGCTGGTCCAGCAAATCCTGAATTGAAATGGGAAACAACCAATGCATATAATGCAGGGTTAGATGTTGGTTTTTTGAAAGGTGCTTTGAATGTACATATTGATGTGTATTTAAAAACAACCAATGATTTATTGCAATATATTACAACTCCTGCTTCAACTGGATTTCAGCGTCAGCTAAGAAATTCGGGTTCAATTGAAAACAAAGGACTTGAGGTTGCATTAGATGCGACTATTATTGATGCAAAAGAATTTCAGTGGAAATCAAATTTCAATATTTCGTTTAACCGAAATAAAATTATTAGTTTAGGAAGTGATTTGAAAGAACAGTATGCAAGTAATATTTCTACTAGAGACGCTCCATTTATTCAAGTTCCTGGAATGCCTATTGGTGCTTTATATGGTTATGTAGAAGACGGGTATTTTGATAATGAAGCGGAAGTAAGAAATTCTTTATTATACATGTCCCAGCCAGAAAATATCATTAAAAGGATGATTGGGGAAGTTAAATACAAGAATTTAGACAACGATCCAACTTCTCTTTCTACAACAGATAGAACATTTATTGGTGACGTTAATCCTGATTACACATTTGGGTTCACTAATAATTTCAAATACAAAAATTTCGATTTGAGTATTTTTATTAATGGGGTGCAAGGCAATGATATCGTTAATATGAATTCGGCATGGAATGGGAATCTAGGTACTTCAAAAAATATTTCTTTAAGTGCGTTTGAAGGTGCTTGGAAGGAAGGTGCAGATAATTCAAATGCAACAGGACCAAAAATTATTAGACAATTTTGGAGAACACTTCCTTTTTCTAGAAGATTTATAGAAGACGGTAGTTTTGTGAGAATTAAAAATATTAATCTAGGGTATACTTTGCCAAGTGGTTTTATTAAAGGGGTTACTAATTTAAGATTCGCTGTTGGTGCAAATAATTTATTTACGTTTACTAATTATTCTGGTTATGATCCAGAAATTAATAGTTATGGTGACAATCCGGCACTCTTTGGGGTTGATTTGGGCGGTTATCCAAATTCAAAAACTTTTAACATTAGTATTAAATGCAATTTTTAATTAGCAAGTATAAAACAACTAATATGAATTTATATAAATCAAAATTTTCAAAATTACTAGCAACTATTTTAATAATTTTTGCAACAGTATCATGTGAAAAGAAATTAGAAGAGAAACCATTTTCTTTTCTTTCTCCAGATAATTTCTATAAGAATGAGTCTGATGCAAAAGCTGCAATCAATGGAGTATATAGCGCTTTGCATACTTACGACTTATATTTACAGCCCATGTGGAATTTAACTGTACTCGATGACGACCATGTTTCTGGTGCAGATTGGTATTTGGGTACTACAGGCGCTGGTAACCCTCAAGGTTATTGGGGAGTAGATGGTCCATGGGTTGGATGTTATAATATGATTTCAAGAGCCAATATAGTACTTGAAAACGTTGAGAAAATTAACGAAAACATTGATGTAGATATAAAAAACAGGATATTGGGAGAAGCCTACTTTTTAAGAGGTTGGGCTTATTTTCAATTAGTACAATTATATGGCGGGGTGCCTATTAGGCTTAAATCACTTTCACTTGATCCTGTTGCTACTGTTCCAAGATCTACTGTCAAGCAAGTGTATGATGTTATTATAGCTGATTTTAAAAGTGCTGAAAATAAATTATTGCCTAAAACAAATGCAAAGTCAGGTGAGCAGGGAAGAGTTACGCAAGGTGTTGCAAAAGGGTTTTTAGCTAAAACCTATGCTACAATGGCTTCTGGCGCCGCAAAAGGAACTATAACTGTAAGAGGAGGGGCTGATAACGGTAATTATACTTACACGAAAGATGTTGTAGCTGGCTTAGATTCGATTGATTCAAAAGCTTATTATACATTGGCTAGAGACAAGGCCTTAGAAGTTATATCAAGTAACGAATATCAATTATTTACAAATATTACTGAAATGTGGAGTAAGGCTGCCAGAAATACTAAAGAACATATGTGGGAATTACAGTCACTTGATGGAACTGTTTTCGTAAATGAAATTCATAATTACTTTTCTGCATTTTCAACTTTTGGTAGAGGTGCTGTTTGGTTTACAAATAACCATTATAAGGATTATGACACTACCGATTTAAGGGCCCTTGATGGTGTTGTACATAATTACGAGATGAATAACGCATCTAAAACAAAGGTGTTTTATCCTTCTTGGCAACCTTATAAATACAAGGTAGTAAACGGGTTAACTTACAATAATACTGCCTCTAGTGACGATAGGGCGTATGTTGTTAAATATGCAAACGTATCTGATCCGACAGTTTCAAAAAGCGATGCTTATTTCCCTATGATACGTTTTTCCGAAATGTATTTAATAGTTGCAGAAGCTGAAAATGAAATTAATAATGGTCCTACGAGCCAAGCATATACTAATATTAATATAATTCGTTCTAGAGCTCAAGCTTCTGCTACGCCAATTAACCTTACACAAACTGAATTTAGAAGTTTTGTATTAGCTGAAAGAGCAAGGGAGTTTGTTTTTGAAGGCGTTAGAAGATATGATCTTTTAAGGTGGGGTGTTTATTTACAGGTGATGAATAAAATAGCTATAGGTCAAAATAATATTTCTAAAGTGAGAAATTCAAAAAACCTATTACTGCCTATTCCGTTAAGTGAATTAAATTCAAATAAAGCAATTACCTCAAATAACCCAGGTTGGTAATTAACACTAATCATTCTTAATTAATATTGTTCCAATGAAAAATATACTACAACTAAATACTAACAAGCTATTAATGGTATCAATGGTGTTTGTGATTTTACAATTGTTTAGTGCTTGTAAAAAAGAAACTGTTGCGCCTACTGATGGCGTAAATAATGTAAACGCACCTGTTATCCTAGATGTAACAACACTTGTAAACAGAAGTACACCCATTGCTTCCGCAACTTACGGAGACTGGGTAATTATTAGAGGTATGAACCTGGCTACTACTAATAAAGTAGAATTTAGTGATATAGCTGCATCAGATTCGTTAATGTATGCAAATGATAGTAGCATTACAGTGAAAATCCCTTCGAATTTGCCAAACCCTGCAGAGAACCCAATTAAAGTGACTACTAAAAATGGTTCAACTACATTTAATTTTCAAATTTTACAGCCACCACCTGTTATAAACTTTTTCACGCCTATTGCTGGTCCTTCAGGTACTAATGTTACTATTACTGGCGATTATTTTCTTGGAGTGAGCAGTGTTAAATTTAATACTACAGAAGCTGTTATTGTTTCTAAAACAAAAACAGAGATAGTTGCAACTTTACCTACAGGTGTTTCATCGGCTTACATTTTTATTACAACGCCAAGTGGTACGGTAAAATCTAGTGTTTCTTTTGGTTTATCTTATACCATATATGATGATGCTTTAGCAACAGGCTGGTCAAATAATTCTTATAGTGCTGTTCCTGTATTTAATAATACAGTAAATGTATTAAGAGGGACAAATTCAATAAAAAATAATTACTCCGCTTTTGGTGGATTTAGAATAAAACAAGCTACGACATCAAGCTTAACTGGTTTTACCGCTTTAAAGTTTTCAATATTTGGTGGTGCTAATTCTTCTGGTTTTAAAGTTAGAATTATTATAAATGGCGGTGCTACTACACAAACTTTAACATTACCAGCGGCAGGGACTTGGACCCAATATGAAATTCCTTTTGCTAGCTTAGGGAATCCTACTACGCTGTCAACTATTGAATTTAAAGAGTATAGTGGTAAAGTATTTGAAGTATATTTTGATGATATTGGCTTGTATAAACCTTAATATTCGGATAATAATTTCTTAAATTAGCCTATGACCCCCAGTGCTGCAAAAAAGCGCTATGCACTAACATGCATAGTATTAATATGTCATTGTACTATTTTAACTGCACAAATTTGCAGTGATATAGAAGCAACGCCCATGACAAAAACTTTGCATGCTAATTTATTTAAATTAAAAGATAAGTTTACCATCTTAGGTCATCAAGACGCTTTAGCTTATGGAGTTGGTTGGAAATATGAAAATGGGAGGAGTGATATTAAATCTGTGGTTAATGATAATGCGGGCTTGTATGGTTGGGATATAGGGTATCTTGAATTAGATTCAAGTAAAAATCTTGATGGTGTTCCTTTTAATAAAATGAAGAATTATATTAAAGAAGCACATGCAATGGGAGGGCTTGTAACATTAAGTTGGCATGCAAGTAATCCCTTCACAGGCAAATCGGCATGGGATACAACGCAGGGTACTTTACGTTCTATATTGCCAGGTAATAGTGCACATGCTAAGTATATTTTATGGTTAGATAAAGTAGCTCTTTTTTTAAATGATCTGAAAGCAAAAAACGGCGAACATATTCCGATTCTTTTTCGCCCTTTTCATGAGTTAACTGGAAGTTGGTTCTGGTGGTGTAAAAATGGCAGCACACCAGAGGAATTTATCGAACTATGGCGATTCACGGTTAACTATTTGCAAAAACAGAAAAACATTCATCATCTAATTTATGTTTATAATACAGCAGATTTCAAAACTGAAAATGATTTTTTAGCCTATTACCCTGGTGATGATGTGGTTGATATTGTTAGTTTTGATAAATACCAATATGACCAAAAGAATGGCCGTGAACATTTCATTTCTATAGTAGAAAAGCAGTTAAAAATTGCAAATGCAGTTGCTGTACAAAAAAATAAAATCTTAGCAATCGCTGAAACCGGTTTCGAGGCTATACCTGATAGCATTTGGTGGACAAACACGCTTTATCCTTTACTTGAAAAGCATCCTATATCTTTTGTGCTACTATGGCGTAATGCAGGTTACATGCGCTCTATGCAGAAAATGCATTACTACGCCCCATATGAAAATCAAGTCTCTGCAAAAAACTTCAAACAATTTTATCTACTCCCTAAAATGCTTTTTCAAAAAAAATTGAGCAGTTTAAAAATTTATCAATAGACATAATATGAATTTACACCTAATTGATATTTCAATCATTATAGCTTATTTGCTAACAATGATTTTTATTGGCTTTTATATGCGGAAAAAAGCTAAAGAAAATAAAGACAGTTATTTAATGGGTGGGAAAAAAATGCCATGGTATTTATTAGGGTTAAGTGATGCTAGCGATATGTTTGACATAAGTGGCACAATGTGGATGGTGTCACTTTGCTTTGTGTATGGCTTAAAAAGTATTTGGATTCCATGGCTTTGGCCTGTTTTTAATCAAATTTTTATGATGATGTTCTTATCCAAATGGTTAAGAAGATCTAATGCGAACACTGGTGCTGAATGGCTTGCAACTCGATTTGGTAAAAATGACAAAGGGGTTAGTCAGTCTCACAAGGTTGTTGTTGTATTTGCGCTAATTGGATGCTTAGGCTTTTTGGCTTATGGTTTTATTGGTTTAGGTAAGTTTATCGAAATTTTTATTCCTTGGACTACAGTTCAGCCTTACTTGCCTTTTGACATCAGACCTGAATTTGTAGGACATTTTTATGGCATTGTTTTTACTTTATTTGCTATGTTTTATTCTATTATGGGGGGCTTGCATAGTATAGTACTAGGTGACTTAATTAAGTACTCAATAATGACCATAGCTTGTATTGCAATTGCTTTTATAGCAATGACACACTTACACACTAATGGAAATACTTTAAACGTTCCAGAAGGATGGTTAAATCCTTTCTTTGGCTGGAACTTAAATATGAATTGGGATAAGATAATACCTGAAGTAAATAATAAAATTTCAAGTGATGGCTATGAATTGTTTGGCATATTTTTTATGATGATGCTATTCAAGGGTGTTTTTGCCAGCCTTGCAGGTCCTGCGCCAAATTATGATATGCAAAAGGTTTTATCTACAAAATCACCTAAGGAAGCAAGTAAGATGACTGGTTTTGTTTCCATTATATTATTACCTATTCGTTATTCTATGATAATTGGGTTAACCGTATTAGCATTATTATATTATAACCAACTTAATTTAAGCGGCACCAATGGAGTTGACTTTGAAAAAATATTACCATCTACGATAAATAAATTTTTACCTGTTGGTGTTTTAGGTCTCACCCTAACAGGTTTATTAGGTGCATTTATGGGTACGTTTTCGGGTACCTTAAATGCTGCACAAGCTTATATTGTAAATGATGTTTACCTAAAATATATAAATCCAAATGCAAGTAATAAAAAAATAATGACCACCAATTATTTATCTGGCATCATTGTAGTTATACTTGGGATTATACTTGGATTTTTTACAAAAGATGTAAACAGTATTTTGCAGTGGATAGTTGGCGGGTTATATGGTGGTTACATTGCGGCGAACTTATTTAAATGGTATTGGTGGCGTTTTAATGCTAATGGTTTTTATTGGGGTATGTCAACTGGTATTATTTCTTCTCTTATTTTATTGAAATTATATGATGGTTTGTTTTTAAATATTTGGCCTCTAATATTTGTATTATCTGTAATTGGCTGTATAATAGGCACTTTTACGGCACCACCAACTAATATTGATACACTTAAACAATTTTATAAAACAGTTAAACCATGGGGTTTCTGGAAACCGGTCCATATGGCTGTACTTAATGATGAACCTAATTTTAAACCTAATACTAGATTCAAGCTTGACATGTTCAATGTTGTTATTGGTATTATTGCACAATGCTGTTTAACACTCCTTCCTATTTACGTTGTGCTATGGATGAAGTTGCCTTTATTCATTACGGTAATTATTTTGGGTATCATAGCGTTGATTTTAAAAAGAACATGGTGGGATAAGTTAGAAGACTAAATTTATGATTATGAAGTATGATTTTAATAATAGAAAGAGTTCATTAATTGCAGCGTATAAGGAATTAGTAGAAACTAAAAATACAGTAGCTTCTGATAATGGCGTATATGAACGATTCACAAATCCTGTTTTAACAGCAGCGCATATACCTCTTGAATGGCGTATTGATTTCAATATTAAAAGCAATCCTTTTTTAATGGAACGCTTTGGGATTAATGCTGTTTTTAATGCAGGGGCTATTAAATGGGGCGACAAATATCTTGTAATGGCTAGGGTTGAGGGGTATGATAGGAAATCCTTTTTTGCAATAGCCGAAAGTGACAATGGTGTGGATTGTTTTAAATTTTGGGATAAGCCAGTTATTATGCCAGAAACTAATAACCCTGATACGAATATTTATGATATGCGTTTAGTGCAACATGAAGATGGTTGGATATATGGACTATTCTGTACAGAAAGAAGAGACAAAAATGCTTCTGATGCTGACCAATCCGCTGCAATTGCACAATGTGGTATTGCCCGGTCCAAAGACTTAGTAGCTTGGGAAAGACTACCAGATTTAATAACACCTTCCTTACAGCAGCGCAATGTTGTATTGCACCCCGAATTTGTTAATGGCAAGTATGCGTTTTACACTCGCCCGCAAGATGGTTTCATAGAAGCTGGAAAAGGAGGAGGAATTGCTTTTGGATTAACAGAAAGTATGGAATCTGCTTTTATTACAGAAGAGCTATTAATTGATAAAAAAGTATACCATACAATAAATGAATTAAAAAACGGGTTAGGTCCAGCACCAATTAAAACAATTCATGGTTGGCTACATTTGGCTCATGGTGTTCGTAATACAGCATCTGGGTTACGTTATGTTTGTTATTTATTTATGACCGACCTTGCCGATTTAACAAAAATCACACACAAGCCTGCAGGTTATTTTTTAGCACCAATTGGAGAGGAAAGAATTGGTGATGTATCTAATGTCCTTTTTTCGAACGGCTGGATTCTTGACGAAGGGGGCAAAGTATTTATATATTACGCATCTTCTGATACACGTTTACATGTTGCAACTACTACATTAGACCAACTTATTGATTATGTGTTACATACACCTCCCGATGGCTTAAGTTCTAATAATTCAGTAAAAACTATTATGGGTATTATTGAACAAAATAAAGGCCTTAATACTTAAATGAGGCATTTTCGTAACTTAACTCTGAAAATCCGTTGTTCTTTGTATTATGATAGATAAAATCACTAATTATAGAAATCAAGTTGAACAAGAGTTAATGAATATTAATTCTTGGTGGATGAACAATTTGCCCTATAATGAATTACATAATTTTCATGGGGAAATTGACAACCATAATAATATAATAAGGGATAAGCCTATTAGCTTAGTTATGATTACTAGGATGCTTTGGTCATATAGTGCATCCTATGAACTTAAAAATGACAAAGCACTCTTACTTCATGCGGATGCGGTTTTTAAATTTATACACACCTATTTTTTAGACAATCAGAGTGGGGGCATGTTTTGGGCCGTAAATCAAGATGGTAGTGTTAATGCCGATAAAAAACAAATTTATGGGTTAGCATTTGCCATTTATGCTTGTTCCACTTATTATGCAATTTCATCAAATCCATTAGCAGTTCAAGTTTCTAATAATTTATATAAACTTATCGAACAACATAGTTTTGATAAAACGCATGGAGGATATATAGAGGCATTCCATCAAAATTGGAGTGAAATTGATGATTTAAGATTAAGCCATAAAGATGCTAATGAAAGAAAAACAATGAATACGCATTTGCATGTTTTAGAAGCTTATGTTAACCTATATAAAATTCAGCCCAACGCCGATTTGGCCTCGTCAATTCAATTATTACTTTATAATTTTAAAGATTATATAATCGATTCCAAAACATTTAGTCAACATTTATTTTTTGATGATGTTTGGAATTGTAAATCTAAAATTATTTCTTTTGGCCACGATATTGAGGCTTCATGGCTTTTATATGATGCAGCAATAGCATTAGGAAATGCTGCATTAATTAAATTTTATCATAATGCTGCAATTAAGATGGCAGAAGCTACCATTCCTTTTGTAGATTCAGATGGCGGCATGTGGAATGAAATAAATACCAGTACAGGGAGTTTAGATAAAGAAAAACATTGGTGGCCGCAAGCAGAAGCTATGGTTGGATTTTTAAATGCTTACGAATTAACTAAAGAAGAACGGTTTCTAAATCATTCCTTGAATAGTTGGGGTTACATTAAAGAAAATATAATCGATAAAAATAAGGGCGAATGGTTTTGGGGATACTCCGCCGATGGTAACTTACTCAATAAAGGCAAAGCAGGTTTTTGGAAATGTCCATATCATAATAGTAGAGCGTGTATAGAAGTAATTAAAAGAACAACTAATTTATTACTCGCTAAATAATTTAAGAAGATAGCATGAAGTATATTTTATTTTTAATAATACAATTCTTTTTGGTAACTAGTAATATCGCAGCTGTGAAGGATAGCATGATTTTATATAAACCAAACAATTTAAATATTCAATATACCGGCAGAATAGATTTTACAAATCCGTTATTGCCCAAATTTTGGCAACCCGGAGTTCAAATAGCATTTAACTTTTCTGGAGATAGTTGCGGCATTATTTTACAAGATGAAATTTTATGGGGAAAAAATCATAATTATATAGAAGTAGTTTTAGACGATGTTGCAATCCGAATTAAATTAAAAAGCAGTAGAGATACTTTGTGGTTTACAAATTCTAACAAACTTGATACACATACATTGGTTGTATATAAAAATACAGAAGCGAATATTGGGTATCTTGAATTTGCGGGACTACTAACAAAAAAATTAGTAACCCCAAGCCCCAAGCCAAATAGAAAAATTGAATTTATTGGCAACTCTATTACTTGTGGTACTGGAAGTGATGAATCCGTTTTCCCTTGTGGTAAAGGTGAATGGTATGACCAACATAATGCTTATTTAAGTTATGGGTCTATTGTGGCAAAAAAATTAAATGCACAATTTCATCTTTCATCTGTTTCAGGTATTGGTTTAATGCATAGTTGTTGTAATATGAAAATAATACTACCCGAAGTATTTGATAAAATCAACATGTCTAATGGGAAGGTTAATTGGGATTTTAACTTATACCAGCCTGATATTGTTTCTATATGCATTGGTCAAAACGACGGCATACAGGACTCTTCAATTTTTATTAATAATTACTTATCATTTTTAAAAAAATTAAGAACTGTTTATCCTAACGCTTATTTTATTTTAATTACTAGCCCCATGGCAGATTATGATTTGGAAAAAAACATGACAAATAATAATAATAATGTTGTACGTATTTTGAATAAAATAGGGGAACAAAAAATTGCTAGCTACTCCTTTTCTAAACAATATAATGCTGGTTGTGATGGTCATCCTTCTTTAGCTCAACATGCATTAATTGCTGACGAATTGACTAACTTTATTAACAAGCAATTAAATTGGATAAACTAATAAATTTAGCCATCATGCCAATTTTAAATAATCCTCATTTCTAATTTTTAATATGTTTAATTCATGAAGTATTTCAAGATTTTATATGTACAGGTTTTAATCGGTATAATTTTTGGTATTATTGTTGGTATTTATATACCGTCATTTTATGAAATTGGGAAAGTAATTAGTGATACTTTCATTAATTTAATAAAAATGGTTATTGCTCCCATTATTTTCTTTACTGTCGTTTTAGGTATCACTGGTGCTGGCAATATGAAAAAAGTTGGAAGGGTTGGAGGTAAAGGAATATTATATTTTGAAATTGTTTCTACTATAGCTTTATTTATTGGATTAGCTGTTGGCACTATCGTTAAGCCAGGAGCTGGTGTTGTTTTAGGTTCATCCAATATTCAAAAAGTTGACACTTTCGTAGAAAAAGGCAAAGCTATGAATTGGCTTGATTTTTTTACACATATTGTGCCAGATAATATTATTAGTGCATTTGCTAAAGGAGATATTATTCAAATACTTTTTTTTAGTATTTTCTTTGCTGTTGGATTAATGATGATAAAAAAAGGGAATGAGGGAATCATTAATACTTTTGGGGTAATTAATAAAGCACTCTTCAATATATTACACATCATAATGAAACTTAGTCCTATTGGGGCTTTTGGTGGTATGGCATACACCATGGGCAAGTTTGGTATTGGTAGCTTGTTAGTATTGGGTAAGTTTATGTTAACTTTTTATGCCACAGTTATTATATTCATTTTTATAGTACTTAATGGCATAATGCGCTATTATGGTTTTAGCTTAATAAAACTTTTAAAATACCTTAAGGAAGAAATATTTATTGTAATAGGTGCAAGTAGTAGTGAAGCAGTTTTGCCATCTGTCATGGAAAAACTAGAAAAAGCAGGTTGTGAGAAATCAGTCGTTGGACTAATAATCCCTACCGGTTATAGCTTCAACTTAGACGGCACTTCTATTTATTTAAGCATGTCCATTATTTTTCTATCACAGGTTTTTGATGTTCATTTTTCAATTTCACAACAGATCACTATTTTTGGAATCCTTTTAATTACAAGCAAAGGTGCTGCAGGTGTTACAGGTAGTGGTTTTATTGTGCTTGCTTCAACCTTAACCGCTATTCGTGTAATTCCTTTAGAAGGCTTGGCTTTATTAATAGGGGTTGATAGGTTTATGAGCGAAGCCAGGTCCGTTACCAATTTTATTGGCAATGCGGTTGCTGCTGTAGTTATAGCTAAGCATGAAAAGTCCATAGATATGAAAACTTTCAAAGAAGTAGTTGGGACTTAATTATCAGTATACTTTTACTTTTCAGGCATATCATTACTAATTAAAAAACCCGGTCACTTTTCAGTGCCGGGTTTTTAGTTGCTGTAGGGGGAGGGCTCGAACCTCCAAGAGGCAGTTAGCTATAACACAAAGTTCAGTGGTCGACCCTGGTCGCCTATTGCTAGACGGCTCTATGTTACGTTTATCCCGTTATCCCCACCTCCGAGACAAGGAGGCATGTATGCCAAAATTTCATCACCCCACAGTATTAAGAACGCATCCTATAAGTGTTTAATTCCTCATTTGATATATCAAAACTAAAGTATTAGCCTATACATTGCAAATTATTTAAGTATTAATTTTAAAATGTAGAAAATATTTAATAAATTGCCATTATATTTAAAATAATATAAAAATAGCATTCATTATGAGCGTTAAATTAAATGCCGACAAAAACCTCGATAAGCTGGATTTGCAAATTATTCAAGCTATGATGCTTGATGCCGAAGTTTCCTATGCCGATTTGGGGAAGCAATTTTTTGTTTCTGGTGGCACCATTCATGTACGTATTAAGAAACTAGAAGAATTGGGAATTGTACAAGGTAAAAAACTTGCCGTTGATATTAAAGCATTAGGCTATACTATTATTGCCTTCATTGGTATTTACTTGGAAAAAAGTTCAATGTATGATTCGGTTGCCCTTGCACTAAAAAATATCCCTCAAATAGTGCGCTTAAATTATACCACAGGTAACTATAGCATGTTCGCTGAAATAGTTTGTAAAGACATTCAACAATTACGTTTTGTGTTACATGATGAATTACAAAAAATTAAAGGTATTGAGCGTACTGAAACTTTAATTTCTTTAGAAGAAAGTTTCTCACGCAATGTAAAAGTGGTTTAGTTTTTTAATCCCATGTCTAGTAACGAAAAAGAGCGTTTCAGATTAACGAAACGCTCTTTTTCCACAATTCATATCCTTAATTCATTGACAAGCCATAATTATAATTTGTAGCCATCATCTGCTACTAGTTGTGCGCATATTCTTCTTCTGGCTTCTTTGGTATTAAATGGTTCTGTTTTAGTAAAACGCTTTAATCCAATATGCATCATTTTTAATTCATCCCCTTCGGCAAAACTATTTAGTGCGTCTTTACCTGCTTTATTAATCGCATCTGAAGCATCGGAAATATAGGTTCTAACAATATCTGCTTGAATACTTGTTGCCGCTTCTCCTTTTGTTGCGGTTAATTTTTCTAACCTTAATAATGCTGACTCGGCATGGAATGTAATGATTGACATGTCGGCAATGTTCATTAATATTTCTTGTTCCTTATTTAAGGTCATCATTAATTTTTGCACTGCTGCGCCGGCTACCATTAAAATACATTTCTTGAAATTAGCAACTGCTTTTTTCTCCTTTGCAAATAAGCCTTCTTCCTCTGCTCCAAAATCAGGAATACTCATTAATTCTTTTTGTACGTTCATTGCAGGTCCCATTAAATCTAATTGGCCCTTCATGGCGCGTTTTAATACCATATCTACGGTTAACAAACGGTTGATTTCATTTGTTCCTTCGTAAATTCTGTTAATACGACTATCGCGATATGCTTTTGAAATTAAATATTCGTCACTGTATCCATTTCCTCCGTGCACTTGTACCCCTTCGTCTACTATAAAATCTAACACCTCACTACCAAACACTTTTAAAATAGCACACTCAATTGCATATTCTTCGGCGGCACCTAATAAGGCAGCCGATAAGTCCTTGCCACTTGCGAATAATTCATGTTCTTTTTCGTCTATATTTTTTGATACGCGGTATAGTGCTGTTTCACATACCCACGAGCGAATTGCCATTTCTGCTAGCTTGTGGCGAATGGCACCAAACTTTACAATAGGTAATTTAAATTGTTCTCTTGCTTTTGCATACTGGATAGTTGTAGTTAGTGCACGTCTTGCTCCACCTAATGTTGCTGCACCAAGTTTTAACCTCCCAATATTTAAAATATTAAATGCAATAATATGTCCTCTTCCAATTTCTCCTAACACGTTTTCTACAGGTACTTTACAATCTTGAAAATATAATTGTACGGTAGAAGATCCTTTAATACCCATTTTATGTTCTTCAGGTCCTTGTGTGAATCCTTCCATGCCGCGTTCTACTATAAACGCGGTAAACTGTTCACCATCAATTTTTGCAAACACGGTATACACGTCTGCAAATCCTCCGTTTGTAATCCAACATTTTTGACCATTCAATAAATAATGCTTTCCATCGGCACTTAATTTTGCAGTTGTTTTTGCGCTTAATGCATCGGATCCACTATTAGGTTCTGTTAATCCGTAAGAACCTTTGAATTCACCACTTGCTAATTTTGGAACATATTTTTGTCGCTGCGCTTCGGTACCAAAATATAATATAGGTAATGTGCCAATCCCTGTATGTGCAGCGTTTGCAACAGAGAATGAATAACCTCCTCCTAAACTTTCTGCAACAATAGTGGAAGTAATGAAATCTTTTCCTGAACCACCGTAGGCTTCTGGAATAGTTATGCCTAATAATCCTTGCTCACCTGCTTTTGCAAGTAAGCCTGGCATCAAACCTGGTTCTAGTTTATCTATTCTGTCTACAATAGGAAGTACTTCAGTATCCAAGAATTGATTACACATATCTCTTACCATTAGCTGCTCCTCATTAAATTCTTCTGGGATGAATATGTCACTTGCTGCTACGTCTTTAATGATCCATTCTCCGCCTTTAATTGTAGTTGCCATATTTTTATTTTTTTATGTTAGATTAAATCTGGGCTTGTTAAATTATCATATACCCTTTGAAATACATTTTTCACAATTTCAATTTCTTCTTTTGAAATATTCTTTAACGACTCATGCATTGTTTGATTTGCTAAATCATAAGTCATTTGTTGTAATGGTTTTGCTGCATCTGTTAAACAAACTAAATTTACTCTTCTGTCCGTTTTTGATGCAACACGAATTACTAAACCTATTTTTTCTAAATTATCAATTAACCTTGTGATGCTTGCTTTGTCTCTAAAAGTTCTTGTGCCTAATTCTTGTTGGCTTAATCCATCCTCTTTCCATAAGTGGTAAAGTACCGACCATTGTTCAATGGTTATTTCTAATCCAGCATTTCTAAAATTCTTTTGCAAGCGACGCGCCACGGCCGTGGTGGCCATGCCATTAATAACACTGTATAATTCGCCTCGCTTAAATTGGTTGTTTGACATATAGTTAGTTATGCAACTAATTCAAAAATACAACCTAATTTGGGATTTCTGCAAATATTTAGCCCAAAAAACCCGTTAACTTCGAGCTATGTTAGCTTTACTTGACTGGCTTGTGTTTTTTTTAACCATTTTATATGCCGGATTGTTGATGGCCTACCGTAACTGGTTCGATAAATTGAAGCCTTTTACTCCCATTGATGTGCGCCGCTTTACCTATTTTACCGTTGTAATACCTGCACGCAATGAGGCTGCTAATATTAAAGCCTGTATTGATTCTATACTTAACCAGGATTACCCAATTGCCCATTTTGAAGTGATTGTTATTGACGATTTTTCGGAGGACGATACCGCATTTATTGTTAAAGCCATTAGCGCCAATTACCCTCAGGTGCATTTGTTGAGTTTGGCCGATTATTATAAGCCAGGTGAATTGAATTCATTTAAGAAAAAGGCTATTGAAAAAGCGGTTAGCCAAGCCAACGGTAATTGGATTGTAACCACCGATGCCGATTGCCTTGTACCTCCACTTTGGCTTTCCTTATATAACCAATTTATTATTAAAGAACATCCTGTGTTTGTTGCTGCCCCTGTAATGTTTACGCAAGAAAAGGGTGTTTTGAACCAGTTTCAGCTTTTAGATTTCATGGCTTTACAAGGGATTACTGCCGCTGCAGTAGGCGCTGGTAAGCATTCCATGTGCAATGGTGCAAACCTTGCTTTTGAAAAGTCGGCTTTTATTGCTGTAGGTGGTTACCAAGGCGTTGACCATATTGCTAGCGGGGATGATATGTTCCTAATGCATAAAATGAAAGCCACTTTAACAGGTGGGGTTGGTTATTTGTTCCATCCTGATGCGGTGGTACTTACTAAGCCCTTACATAAATGGAAGGATTTTATCATGCAAAGGATACGTTGGTCTAGTAAAGCCCGTTATTACGACGATACGTCCATTTTTTGGGTGCTTTTATTGGTGTATGTATATAACTTTAGTTTCTTGCTTATGTTGCTTGTGGGCGATTTTTCGTCTTTAATTATAGCACTTGCTTTTAAAACTTTTTTTGAATTATTCTTTTTGGAGCCTGTTGCGCGTTTCTTTAATTTAAGAAACCACTTGCGTTATTTTACTTTATACCAACCATTGCATATTATGTATACCTTATTTGCTGGCCTATTTGGTCAAATTAAGACATATACCTGGAAGGGGAGAAAGGTAAAATAAGCATAAAATAGTTGCTTGATAAAGCGGCTATTTTCGTAATTTCACATTCTAAATAATTGAGTGTATGTCTACGGAAACCGCTGCCCCTGTATCTACAACTTTAACTGCTAAAGATTTTTCGTCTGACCAAGAAGTACGTTGGTGCCCTGGTTGTGGTGATTATTCAATCCTTGCACAAGTTCAAAAAGTAATGCCAACCATTGGTGTTCCTAAAGAAAATATTGTAGTAATAAGTGGTATTGGATGTAGTAGTCGTTTCCCTTATTACATGAATACTTATGGTATGCATTCAATTCATGGTCGCGCTACTGCAATTGCCAGTGGTTTAAAAGCTTCTCGTCCCGAGTTGAGTGTTTGGATAGTTGCAGGTGATGGTGATTCAATGAGTATTGGTGGTAACCATACCATTCACATGTTGAGAAGAAATTTTGATGTTAATTTTTTAGTTTTCAATAACCAAATTTATGGTTTAACAAAAGGGCAGTATTCTCCAACTTCAGAAATAAATAAAATCACGAAGAGTACTCCAATGGGAAGTATCGATCATCCATTTAATCCTGCTGCTTTGGCATTAGGTGCTGACGCAAGTTTTGTGGGTAGAAGTATGGACCGTGATCCCAAGCATTTACAAACAATGATCACGCGTGCCGAAAAACATAAAGGAACTTCTTTCTTAGAAATATATCAAAACTGTAACATCTTTAACGACGGCGCTTTTGAAATTTTTACAGAAAAAGCGAATAAGCCTTTACACGCATTGTTCCTTGAACAGGGCAAGCCATTAATATTTGGCGCAAATGGTGAAAAAGGTATACGCTTAGATGGATTACGCCCTGAAGTAGTTACTATAGGTGAAAAGTACAGTGCAGACGATTTATGGATTCATGACGAAAATGATTTTTATAAAGCACAAGTATTAACTCGTTTATTTGACAACCCTTCTGAAGAAGGTGCAATATTTCCTCGTCCATTTGGTGTATTCTTCCAAGTGGATCGCCCTATTTATGAAAACATGATGGCAATGCAAATTGAAGAAGCAATGACTAGCAAAGGAATGGGTGATTTAGATAAATTAATTCGTGGTAGAGAAACCTGGGAGATTAAATAGTTATTTATACTTTCTTTTTCACTACAGGTCAATATAATTTCTTCGAAGGGCTGTCATTACCATGGCGGCCCTTTGTTTTACTTGTAACTTTTTAAATACTCGGTCCCGATAGCCGTAAATAGTATAAACACTTTTTGCAAGTGCAATTGCTATTTCTTCATAGCTTAAGTCCTTGCTACATTGTTGAATAAAATCAATTTCATTTTTTGTAAGTGGAGAACTGTTGTAGTTTAATTCGCTAATATTTATTTCACCCAACACATTACTTGTAATAAGCTTTGCTTTATCGGCAGATAAATTAAATCGCGTTCTTGTGCGGGTACATTTTTTTAAATCAATCAGCGGCTCGTCGGTAAAAAATATACCGTTTAATCCGTTCTTCATTAAATAGCAAATGGCTTTCATAAATTTAGCGTCCGACTTTAATAAAATGTAAGTGTGTGTATTACTAGCTTTTATGGAGCGGATTACTTGCACTATTTGCAAGTAATTATAACTATCTGCTATGATACATAAGTCGGGGGGCTGTTTGCTTTTTTGATAGTAGTTGCAATAATCCTCCACTTGGGAGCTGCTAAATATTACTTTACAGCATTCTTGGGTTTCTATTGCTAACTTAAATGCTTCGCGCGTAAGTATTTTTTCTTCTAAATAGGTAATGGTAAACATAAGCAGTTGTTTTTACAAATTAAAAGGAAACAAGTTGTAATAAAAATGGGTAATTTTGCACAATACACTTTATGCTAATTAGTATTCATCCATCTAATCCTCAGGCTAGACAGCTTTCCATGGTTTCCGAATGCTTGGAAAAAGGTGGGATTATTGCTTATCCTACGGACACTATCTATGGGCTTGGGTGTTCTATTCTGCGTCCCGATGCAATTGAGAAAATTTGTGCTATCAAGCAAATAAAACCTGAGAAAGCAAATTTGAGTTTTATATGCGCAGACCTAAGTGATTTGAGTACTTATGCTAAGGCAATTGACAATTCTTTATTCAGAATATTTAAAAAATTGTTGCCTGGCCCCTTCACTTTTATTTTACCTGCAAGTAAAGAAGTTCCTAAAATTTTACAAAACAAGAAAAAAACAATTGGGCTGCGTATACCCGATAATAATATTGCACTTTCTATTATTAAAACATTAGGACATCCTATTTTGTCCACTTCATTCCCTGGTGACAATATTGAAGACTATACCGACCCTGAAGTTATTTTTGAACATTGGGGCAAACAAGTTGATATGATAGTTGATGGTGGTATTGGAGGCATCACTCCTTCAACAGTAGTAGACTGCACAGGGGATGAGCCTTTGTTAATTCGCCAAGGCGCAGGTGTTTGGGAGTATTAAGCAACTAGTTTTAAATATCATGTATTGTTAAGCTAATTACTATGGGAGTATTTTAAAGCTTTTGCGGTGTTCGAAGCATAAGCCATATTTGGCAATTGCTGCTCGGTGTATGGCTGTGCCATATCCTTTATTTTTATCCCAACCATACTTTGGGTATTTTAAATGTACTTTTTCCATATACTCATCTCTTGCGGTTTTTGCGAGTATACTCGCAGCGGCAATATGTGCATATTTGCCATCGCCTTTTATGATTGTTTGGTGCGGCACTTTTTTATAGGGATAAAAACGGTTCCCATCGATGGCTATAAATTTTGGCCGTTTTTTTAATTGGTCCAATGCCAAGTGCATACATTTTATGGATGCTTTTAAAATATTAGATGCGTCTATTTCAGCTGCAGTTTGCGAAGCAATAGCCCAAGACAAAGCGGCTTCTTTAATTATTGGTGCTAATATATTGCGTTGTTTTTCGGTAAGTTTTTTACTATCATTTAATAATGGGTGATAAAAATCCTTTGGAAGTATAACTGCTGCTGCAAATACAGGTCCTGCATAACAACCCCTGCCAGCCTCATCGCAACCTGCTTCTAATAATAATTCCTGATAATGGTTCAATAACTTTGGCAATACTTTTAATTTAGGTAGCCCAACAAGGGGAGTTTTTGTTTAACCAAACACGCTTTTACCCTGTAAATTTCAATCATATTAAGGAGAAAGCAAAATGAAAATGTGCCTGACGTGTGATTACTTACTACCTTCGTTTAACAAAATTTAGGCATGGATTTAAATACGGATAAATCAAGAAAAGTTGCTAATTGGTTGTACTTGGGAGTTGCACTCACTATTGTACAAATTGCTTTAGGCGGCATTACCCGTTTAACTGGTAGTGGGCTTTCTATAACAGAGT
This sequence comes from Bacteroidota bacterium, assembly GCA_947458915.1. Taxonomy (GTDB): domain Bacteria; phylum Bacteroidota; class Bacteroidia; order Chitinophagales; family Chitinophagaceae; genus Sediminibacterium. The sequence continues at coordinate 7,314 of CANHAE010000005.1, read as the reverse complement.
GGGAGGTAGTTACGGGTACATTGCCCCCTATGAACGAAGCTGCTTGGATGGAGTTGTTTAATAAATATAAAGCCACTCCCCAGTTTCAGTTGCTGAATTTTGACTTCAACCTTTCTAATTTTAAGTTTATATTTTTTTGGGAATGGTTTCATCGGTTTTGGGCGCGTGGCATTGGCTTAGTTTTCGCTTTTGGTTTTATTTATTTTTTTGTAAAAAAATACTTTCAACCTAAAATGATAAAGCCCTTGGTAATTTTATTTTTATTAGGTGCTATGCAAGGGGGCATTGGTTGGATAATGGTTGCAAGTGGTTTAGAAGGGGATGCAGTTTATGTAAAGCCTACCCGTTTAGCCCTTCATTTTATTTTTGCATTAGGTTTATTGTCCTATACTTATTGGTTCGCACTTTCTTTAACCGTAACACCGCTTTCAGGTGTACAAAGTTTTAAGCGATCAATGGAGGATAGTGTGAATGCAAAACGTTTTGCTAACATTAAAAAAGTTGCTTATGTTATTTGTGTAATTTTATTTTTCCAATTAATGTATGGGGCCTTAATGGCAGGGCACAAAGCGGCTAGCGCGGCTAGTACTTGGCCGACTATTAATGGCGAATGGCTACCGACTCACTTAATAGGACAGGAGGGATTTATTTTAAATGCTATTGACAACACTACTTGGATTCATTTTGTACATCGTGGATTAGCTTATATTTTATTAGTGATACTTTACTTTTGGAACGCCCAGTTATTTAAAGTGAAGGGCAATACCTTCTGGAGCCGTATACGTGTATTACCTTTATTTTTGGTGCTTTTACAGGCTACACTTGGGATTATGTCGCTTTGGTTTAGTACTGGAATTGTACCTGGTGTGTGGGGTAAATTTGAATGGCTTGCCCAGCTACACCAACTGGTAGGGATGTTGCTTTTACTTTCCATGGTTAATATTATTTACATGACACATAAAAAAGAATTGGCTTCCTAGTGATCCGTGTCATTGTTTTTATGGGTTGCTTATTTGAACTTTGGCATGGTTTATTTGAATTTTTAAATTGTTTATTATGAATAAGGATATTGCTTCTATTAGACGTGACTATCAATTAGCTTCCTTGGACGAGGCTAGCACTGCCGAACATCCCATGGATCAGTTTACACAATGGTGGGATGGCGCCACCGATTCTAACATTGACGAAGTGAATGCTTTTGTATTGTCTACGGTTAAAGCAAATGGTGCACCTGCTTCTCGCGTTGTTTTATTAAAAGGGTATACGCCTGAAGGTTTTATATTTTTCACAAACTATGAAAGTGCGAAAGGGCAGGAGGTTGCAACACATCCAATTGTTGCGATGAATTTTTTCTGGAAGGAATTAGAACGTCAAGTACGCATTACTGGAACTATAAAAAAAGTAAGCGCTGAAGAAAGTGCTGAATACTTTCATTCACGTCCAATAGGTAGCCAAATAGGTGCTTGGTCCTCACCACAAAGCCGCATTATTCCTGATAGAATTTTTTTAGAGGATTTAGTTGCTGAAAATACTGAAAAATATAAAGAAGGTAGTATACCACTTCCTCCAGATTGGGGAGGTTATATTATTCACCCAACCGAGGTTGAATTTTGGCAAGGCCGCAGTTCTCGTTTACATGACCGCATACAATATACTTTACATGAAAATGGACATTGGGTTAAAGCACGCTTAGCACCTTAATAATTTTTTGGGCATAAAAAACCTCTAGTAAATGCTAGAGGTTTTTTATAAATTCTATTAGTTATAAATAACTGAGTTATTATTTTTTTCTTCCTAATGCTTTTTTAGCCGCTTCTACAATATTTGGTGTGTCCAAGCCATACTTAGCCATTAATTGGTTAGGTGTTCCACTTTCTCCAAATGTATCTTGCGTTCCAATATATTCAATTGGCACTGGGCAATGTTGCGCTGCTACTTGTGCAACACAATCTCCCATTCCACCAATTACATTGTGTTCTTCTGCTGTCACAGCACAACCAGTTTTCGCAATACTTGCAACAATAGCTGCAACATCTAATGGTTTAATGGTATGTAAGTTTATTACTTCTACGCTTATGCCTTCTGCTTCTAATAATTTACCAGCTTCAATTGCTTTCCAAACTAAGTGCCCACATGCAAAAATGCTTATGTCAGTTCCTTCGCTTAATTTTTGTGCTTTTCCAATGACAAAGTCTGAACCATCTTCTTTTGTAAAGTTGGGCCATTTTGGTCGTCCAAAACGTAAGTAAACAGGACCTTCGTATTTTGCAATAGCAATAGTTGCTGCTTTTGTTTGGTTGAAATCACAAGGCACCACTACTGTCATACCTGGCAACATTTTCATTAATCCTATATCTTCTAATATTTGATGCGTTGCACCATCTTCTCCCAATGTTAAACCAGCATGTGATGCACAAATTTTTACATTCTTTTCGGAGTAAGCAACACTCTGACGTATTTGATCGTAAACACGTCCTGTACTAAAATTAGCAAAGGTAGTGGTGTACGGAATTTTACCACCAATAGTTAAACCAGCAGCAATACCTATCATGTTCGCTTCTGCAATACCCACTTCAATAAAACGTGCTGGAAATTCTTTCATGAATGGGCCTAGCTTAAATGAACCTGCTAAGTCAGCAGTTAACACTACTACTTCACTGTTTTGTTTTGCTAGCTCATGAATACCTTCGCCAAATCCGGCACGGGTTTCTTTCTCATTCATTGCTACGATATCTTTTACGTTCATATGTTGGATGTTATGCTGTTAAGCAGTAAATAATTATTGGTTCTCGAATGTTGAATAGAAATAAGGTGTTTTAGCTTCAAACTCGGCACTGCAGGTGTCTACCATTTTATATACTCTAGTGATTCCTAATGATTTTCTTTTCTCATATACTGCATCGTCATTAGTGTCACCATGTAATAATTTTGCAATTTGCATATCGCTAAATCCGTGTTGCTTTGCTTCTTTCAATAATTCGGTAGGTAAAGTATCTAAATTAAAAGTCATTAACTTTTTTTCTATATCGCAAATGATTCTAATTTGATATAAGAACCAAGGATCAATTCCAGTTGCAGCTTCAATTGATTTAACTGTTGAGCCTTGTAATAAAGCGTCTTTAATTCTGAAGATACGGTCCCATTTTGGAACCTTTATGTATTCCATTAGTTCTTCGTTCTTCATTAAACTTTTGCCGTAATAACCTAAGCCTATTGCCTCGTTTTCTAAACTCTGACATGCTTTTTGTATAGCTTCTGTAAAACTTCTTCCTATTGCCATTACTTCTCCTACACTTTTCATTTGCAAGCCTAATGTATCATTAGCGCCTTTGAACTTATCAAAATTCCAACGTGGCATTTTTACAATTACATAATCCAACGCTGGTTCAAAATAAGCGGAAGTTGTTTGAGTAATTTGATTTTTTAATTCGTCTAAGTGATAACCAATTGCCAATTTTGCAGCAATTTTTGCAATAGGGTAGCCAGTTGCTTTTGATGCTAATGCAGAAGACCTTGAAACCCTTGGATTTATTTCAACTGCTATAAGTTCTTCTGTTACTGGGTTTAATGCAAACTGCACATTACAACCACCCGAGAAGTTTCCAAGACTACGCATCATAAGCATGGCTTTGTTACGCATATCCTGAAACGCTGTATCACTTAATGTCATTGCTGGGGCAACAGTGATTGAATCTCCTGTATGCACTCCCATTGGATCTAAGTTTTCAACGGTACATATAATTACTACGTTGTCGGCTTGGTCTCTTAATAATTCTAACTCATATTCTTTCCATCCTAATACTGCCTTTTCCACCAGCACTTCATGCATTGGTGATGCCTTCAATCCTTTTTCTAATGCGGCATCTAATTCACTTGCATCGTGTACAAATCCTCCACCTGTTCCACCTAATGTAAAGGAAGGACGAATTACTAATGGGAAACCAATTACTTGTGCAAATTCTTTTCCTTCTAAAAAACTATTTGCTACACGGCTTGGCGCCACTGCTATCCCTATCTTCACCATTAATTGTCTAAATAATTCTCGGTCCTCCGCTGTATTAATTGCGGCAACATCTACACCTATCATTCTACAATTATATTGCTCCCATATTCCCAACTCGTCGGCTTCTTTACACAAGTTCAACGCCGTTTGTCCTCCCATAGTTGGAAGCACTGCGTCAATTTGATTTTCTTGTAAAATTTTTTCTATGCTTTCAATTGTTAATGGTAACAAATAAACTTTGTCAGCCATCATAGGGTCGGTCATTATGGTAGCGGGATTGCTATTAATAAGGATTACTTTAATTCCTTCCTCTCTTAATGAACGTGCTGCTTGTGAACCTGAATAATCAAACTCGCAAGCTTGACCAATAATAATGGGACCAGAACCTACAATTAATACGGATTTAATGGATGTGTCTCTAGGCATTTGTACAAAAATATAAATTGCGCAAAACTACTAAAATTGGGTGTATTTACCCCCTTTTGGGGCCTAAACATTTTTGTCCTTTTAAAATGCTATCTTCACCCTAATTCAAAGCATATGGCAGTTATTAAAGAAGGGTCGAAAGCTCCTGCATTTAAAGGGGTGGACCAAAACGGCAAAACAGTGGCTTTGGCCGATTACAAAGGTCAAAAAGTTATATTATATTTTTATCCAAAAGATGATACACCGGGTTGTACAGCACAAGCTTGTAACCTTCGTGACAATTATAAGGCTTTACAAAAGAAGGGGTTGCAAATTCTAGGAGTGAGCGTTGATTCAGTTAAATCACATGAGAAATTCGTTGAAAAGTACGATTTGCCATTTTCACTGGTAGCCGATGAGGACAAGAAAATAGTGGATAAATACAATTTATGGGGTCAGAAGAAATTTATGGGCAAAACCTATATGGGCACCACCCGCACCACTTTCTTAATAGACGAAGCAGGAATGGTTCAACATATTATTGAAAAACCTGATACAAAGGACCACGCTAAGGAGATATTGGCAATTAGCGGTTGGTAGGTTTAGGGATTTATGTTCAGTTTTGTTACTTGATTTTCAGTTTGTTTACAGTTACAATATTAACATTTAGTGTATTTAATAATTGGAGGTTGCAAGTTGCGTCCTCCATTACCTACTTCGCCACCACATACACTACCCAACTACATACATAAGCTAGGCCTGTCATCATGAAAAATTGAATGGTAGGCCATTTCCATGAACCTGTTTCGCGTTTTACAATTACCAGTGTGCTCATACATTGCATGGCTAGAACATAAAATACCATTAGCGATAAAGCAGCAGCTAAACTATATACAGGACGGCCATCAGGCCAAACAGATGCCCTCATTTTTTCTCTTAAACTACTATTGTCGTCTTCTTCCACACTATATAAGGTGGCCATGGTACCCACAAACACTTCGCGTGCGGCAAATGAAGTAATAAGTGCAATGCCAATTTTCCAGTCATAACCGAGTGGCTTAATTACAGGTTCGATTTGCTTACCTAAAATTCCAGCATAGGAATTGGCTAACTTATCGGTATTATATTTTTTCTCTAAAAAGGCCGATTGTGTTGGGTTTTGTTTAACCGCGGTCGCGTACTGTGTTTTTAAAATCTGCATTTTTTCAGCTGGGCCATAGGTACTTAAAAACCAAAGCAACAAACTAATAAACATAATAACCTTTCCTGCGTCTACTACAAATATTTTTGCTTTTTGTAGCATAGTTAACACCACATTTCCCCAACGAGGCGCCCTGTATACAGGAAGCTCTAATATAAAATAACTTTTCTCTTTTATATGTATAAACCATTTTAAAATTAAGCTTGCTAACATTGCCATTACCATTCCCAATACATATAGTAACATCATTACCAAGCCTTGCAAACTAAAAAATCCTAAATACATTTTTTCAGGTACGACCAAGGATATTAAAATAGTATAAACAGGAAGTCTTGCACTACAACTCATGAATGGCGTAACCATAATAGTCAGTAAACGTTCCTTTTTATTTTCAATGTTACGTGCGCTCATTATGGCTGGCACTGCACAAGCAAAACCACTAATCATGGGCATTACACTCTTGCCATTTAATCCCACTTTACGCATTAGCTTATCGCTTAAGAAGCTTATGCGTGCCATGTATCCTGTATCTTCTAATAAAGTTATAATCCCAAATAATATCATTATTTGCGGAACAAAAACCACAATACCACCCATGCCTGCAACTATTCCGTTTACTAATAAATCCTGCCACCATTCATTTGGCAAGGCCTGGTTTAAGTAGGTAGTAATATTGGTGAATATCCATTCAATACCGTCCATGGGAAATTTTGCCATCCAGAATACCGACTGAAACAAGAAAAATAAAACGGTAAATAAAATTATATAACCACCTACGCGGTGTAGAAATATATTATCCAACTTGTCAGTTCTTTTTTTCTTTGCACCTGGGTCGGGTTCCACAACGCGGTGCTTCATTATTTCTTGGATATGACCATACCTTTGTAAAATTTCTTGTGCCTGTGTTTTGGTATGATTAAAATCGGTATCAATTTCAATTTGTTCAATAGTGGCTTGCATTTCAGAATCTAACGGAAATGCTTCATGGTGCATTAAATAATGTAATGCAGCATAGTCGCTATGTGTGGGATACAGTTGCTTAAATGCGTCTATAGCAGCGGGAGCTAATTTTTTATTATCAATAAAACTTTCTTGATTTCTTGAACGCTTTGTTTCAATAATACCAATTAATGCTTTTTTTAATTCAAGCAGTCCTTTGTTTTTTCTTGCATCAATTGCAACTACAGGAATTCCTAAGTCGGCTTGTAAACCTTCTACATCTATTTTAATTCCTTTTTTACTAGCAAGGTCATTCATTGTCAATGCTAATACAACTGGTATTTTTAAATCAATTATTTGCGTACAAAAAAGCAAGTTTCTTTTCAAGTTACTTGCATCTGCAATTAATAATATTACATCAGTTTTAATTTCCTCATCTACACCCATTAATACTTTGTAAGCGACCCATTCGTCCTCACGTTTTGGATAAAAGCTATAAGTTCCAGGCAAGTCAATTAAAGTGCTAGCATATTTGCCCAAAGCCAAGTTTCCTGTTTTTTTGTCCACCGTTACGCCCGGGAAATTGCCTACTTTTTGGTGCAAGCCAGTTAGTGCGTTGAAAAGTGAACTTTTACCGCAGTTGGGATTACCCACTAAAGCTATATTTATACCTGGCTTCATGTGGCGGCAAAGCTACCTTTTATGTGTGGGGACGGCTTACGAAATTAGAAATTGAGTGTTGTTTTAAACTAATGTGTGCCAAGTC
>CANHAE010000004.1 GCA_947458915.1 Bacteroidota bacterium | reverse complement strand
ATCTTCAATACCTACACTTAAACGAATTAATCCGTCTGCAAGTCCGTTCGCAATTCTTTGTTCACGTGGTATAGAAGCATGGGTCATGCTTGCAGGGTGATTGATTAAGGATTCAACGCCTCCTAAACTTTCCGCCAATGAAAATATCTTTGTGCTTGATAATACTTTGGTGGCTGCTGCAACGCTATCGTCTTTTAAAATAAAACTCATCATGCCACCAAATCCACGCATTTGTTTTTTAGCAATATCATGGTTGTGATGGTCTGTAAAGCCACACCAGTATACTTTTGCCACTTTTGGGTGTTGACGTAAATAAGCCGCTACTTTTTCTCCATTTTCACAATGCCTTTGCATTCTAACGTGGAGTGTCTTTATGCCTCTTAATACCAAAAAGCAATCCTATGGTCCAGGAACTGCACCTGTGCTTTTTTGAATAAAATACAATTGGTCTCGTAATGTTTCGTCATTCATTACTAAACAACCTTGAATGACATCACTATGCCCTCCTAAATATTTAGTTGCTGAATGCATTACAATGGTTGCGCCAAAGTCCAATGGGTTTTGTAAGTAAGGTGATGCAAAGGTGTTGTCAACGCAAACGATACAATTATTGGCATTACCAATTTTTGAGACGGCTTCAATATCCGTTATGTTCATCAATGGATTTGTTGGTGTTTCCACCCATATTAATTTTGTTGCAGGGGTTATTGCGTTGGCTACATTTTCTGCATTAGAAGTGTCCACATATATAAACTTGATGCCCATTTTTTCGTGCACTTTTGAAAACAACCGAAATGAACCGCCATACATGTCATGCGCGGCAATTACTTCGTCGCCCGGCACTAATAAACGCATTACTGCATCAGTTGCAGCTACACCACTTGCAAAAGCTAAACCATATTTTCCATTTTCAATAACGGCAAATGCTTCTTCCAATGCAAACCTAGTTGGATTTTGACTACGCGCGTACTCATAGCCTTTGTGTACGCCAGGAGCGGATTGTACGTAGGTAGACGTTTGATAGATAGGTGTCATAATAGCGCCAGTGCTAGGGTCGGGATGTGCACCAGCATGTATAAATTTAGTACCCAAGTTATTTTTATTGCTCATTTTTATTTTTTATGCTCGTTTAATTTTACACTTTTCTTAAATCAAATAGTTGTTCAGTTTCTATTAGCTTGGTTACTTAACTGTATTTCCTGTTTTAAACATACGGTAGGAAAATACAGAAGGTATTACTACCATAATTAAAGTGATGCTAAAGAATACAATAAATCCTGCCTTGTTTGGTAATAATAATGCAGCTATGGCTTGAATAAAACCACCGTATACCCATATTTTCCCAGCTAACTTATGTGTTTCGTTCCAGTTATTTTCATTTTCTAAAGTCCATGGTAATTTAAATCCAGCAAAGTAATTTTGATGAATTTTTGGCATATACCAGCCAAATCCTGCAAAGGAAAGTCCTAAAGCAGGAAGTAATAACTTGCTAATATCTATAGATTGGTTGCTGGAAGAAAAAATAATAATACAACTAATAAGACTTAAAAATGCCACCGTAAATAGTGCAAACTTTTTATACAAGCTATCGTCCTGTTCTTTATACCTTTTTGGATCTAAGCTTTTTATATTGGATAAGACAAAGAATACAAATATGCCTGCAACGGCCATGATGCCTGGGCCAAGGAAAATACTATTCTTGCCCCCATAAGCGTCCGCTTCTCCTTTTATATTAAAATGGGTAGGAATAGTTTCAGGTAAACTTGGGTATATATAGGCTGCATAGCCAAAAGGTATAGCTAGTAATAATAGGGCAATAAGCAGGTGTGATGTAGACTTTTTCATAGTGTAATAGGTTTTTAAATGATAAACCGTAATCGTTCCACAAGTTACTATTTATGCCTAAAAAAAATTACTTTTGCACCAAATCATAAAGCAATGAGTAAAGGACCTATTTCCCAGTTTATAGAACACCAGTATAGGCATTTTAATGCTGCTGCCCTAGTGGACGCCGCAAAAGGGTATGAAACCCATTTATTAGATGGCGGTAAAATGCTAGTAAGCTTGGCAGGTGCGATGAGTACTGCTGAGTTAGGAATTAGCTTGGCTGAAATGATCCGTCAAGACAAAATTGCCATTATTAGTTGCACAGGTGCTAACCTTGAAGAAGACGTGATGAACTTGGTAGCACATAGCCATTATAAAAGAGTCCCTAACTATAGAGACTTAACCCCTCAAGACGAGTGGGACTTATTAGAGAATCATTACAATCGTGTAACGGATACTTGTATTCCGGAAGAAGAAGCATTCAGAAGATTACAAAAGCATATTGTTAAATTCTGGAAAGAAGCGGAAGCAAAGGGCGAACGTTATTTCCCTCATGAATTTATGTATCAAGTTATTTTGAGTGGAGAGTTAGAGCAGTATTATGAAATTGATCCTAAAGACAGTTGGATAGTAGCTGCGGCAAAAAAGAATATTCCAATTGTGGTTCCAGGTTGGGAGGATAGTACTACTGGTAATATTTTTGCGAGCTATGTAATTAAGAATGAATTAAAAGCAAGTACTGTTAAAAACGGTATTGAATATATGGTGATGTTGACAGAGTGGTACAGAGCAAATAGTGGTGGGAAGGGGGTTGGATTCTTCCAAGTAGGTGGTGGTATTGCGGGTGATTTCCCTATTTGTGTAGTACCTATGATGTATCAAGATTTAGAATGGCATGATGTTCCATTTTGGAGCTATTTCTGTCAAGTGAGCGATAGTACTACATCCTACGGATCTTATTCAGGTGCGGTACCGAACGAAAAAATTACTTGGGGTAAACTAGATATACATACACCTAAATTTATTGTTGAAAGTGATGCTACCATTGTGGTGCCATTGATTTTCGCTTATATTTTAGGTCAATAGGATTAAATTTCATTAAGCCCCTATTTAACTATCTCGCAGGCATATTCAATTTCAAATCTCTTTTTAACATGTCTTCTCTATTTGCAATTTCACATGCAGTGTAATAAACCATTAGTACTCTTCTTTGCATTAAGTCAAAATTAATTTTCTCAATAGTATCTGTTGGTTTGTGGTAGTCGGCTTGTAACATGCCATCATAATAGAACAATACTGGTACTCCTTTCTTTGCAAAATTATAATGATCGCTGCGATAGTAAATCATATTTTTGTCAGCTGGATCGTCGTATTTATAGTCTAATACTAAGTTGCTAGACAACTTATTCGCTGCTTCGTTTATAATTGGCAAATCGGTACTCAATTTGTCATGACCAATAACGTATATATAGTTAAGGGAGTCAGCAGTTAAGCGTTCTGTATCTACACGACCAACCATATCGGTGTTTAAGTCAGCAGTTGTTTTTTCCATTGGGAATATAGGATGCTCGGAGTAATAGTCAGAACCCCAAAGTCCTTTTTCCTCACCACTTACAATTAAACACACAATAGTTCTGCGTGGTCCTTTTCCTTTTTTCGCAGCAGTTGCAAACGCTTCTGCCATTTGCATTACGCTTACAGTACCCGAACCATCATCATCTGCTCCATAATAAATAACGTCGCCTCTTTTGCCTAAATGGTCGTAGTGGCCAGTAAGGAAAAGATATTCGTCTTTTTTATCAGTACCAGGTATAATACCAATTACATTGCTACTTTCTAAATTTTCAGTTACTTTATTAGCAATTACATTTGTTGCAGCTGTATAAACTCCTTTATTAATACCTGCCAAATCAGCTATACTTAATTTAGCTGTACTTCCTAACATTGCCGCAGCTACTTCAGCAGAAATAGTTGCCATCGCAAACCCCGGGTTGGTGTTTGGTCTTACATACATATTTCCTTTTACAGGAGTTGGGTATTTACGTGGGAAGTCGGCTGAAACTATAAATAATGCAGCAGCGCCTTTTGCAATGGCTACTCTCATTTTATAATTTGTTGAGGCAGGATTGGCATTCATTGCTCGGTTGCCTCCCGCACCCATTGTAGGCATGCCAGTTGCACTTCCGTCCAATATAACTACTAATTTACCCTTAACGTCTAGGTTTGCATAGTCATTGATTCCCTTTGCAGAATCAACTATTCCATAACCTGCAAATACTGCACTAGCGAAATTCCAATCGCCCTTGCCTATAATTTGTAAATTAAAATTGTAATCCTTATCCCACTCAAAAGAACGACCATTTACAGAAAGCTTCTTTTCAGTAATAGCGTCAATATATACCGGGTAAACTTGTTGGTAGCTGTCTCCGTTTCCTGGCTTCAGTCCCATTTTTTTAAACTGTCCTTCAATATAAGCTGCAGCACGTTTTTGTCCTGGGGAAGCTGTTTCACGGCCTTCCATTTCTGCACTAGCAATAATTGAAAGTTTTTCTTTCAGTCCTTGTTGAGTGATTAAAGTTCCGAATTTTGCAAGGTCTCCTGCTGTTTGCGCAATAACCAAGTTGCTTACAAACAGTAAAAATATCCAAATCATTTTTTTCATAGTACAATTTTAATTAGAATTAATTACAAGTTATTTTATTAACACGGTTTTGATGACGACCGCCTTCAAAAGCAGTAGTCATAAATTTTTCAATCATTTCTTTTGCAAGTGCTATAGTTACATAGCGGGCTGGCACGCAAATCATATTTGCATCGTTATGCAATCTTGTTAATTCAGCAATTTCTGTTTGCCAACACAATCCTGCACGAATGCCAGCATGTTTATTAGCCGTAATGGCAACTCCATTTGCGCTTCCGCAAAATAAAATACCAAACGCTGCTTCCCCTGTTTCAACACTTGTTGCTGTTGGATGAGCAAAGTCGGGGTAGTCCACCGAGTCGCCGTTGGCAGTGCCAAAATCTTTTACGGTGTAGCCTTTTTCTTGAAGCCAATTTTTAACTTCATTTTTGTAATCAACTCCCGCATGGTCCGCGCCAAGTGCGATAGGTTTAGTTGCATCAAATACAAATGACATAGGGTATAATTCAATTGTTAAATAAATATAATTCTAATAGATTAGCTACTAATCCCATTCTTCGTCTTCTTTTTTAACCGACTTGTGCGCCCATCTTGAAACAATAATACTAAATTCAAATAAAGTATACAATGGAATAAATACTAATGCTTGACTGTACCAGTCGGGGCTTGGTGTTATAAACGCTGCAATAATTAAAATAATCACTGCTGCATATTTACGCGTAGTAGATAAGAATTTTGGTGTAATAATACCTATTTTGGTTAATAAGAATACGATAACTGGTAATTCAAATGCAATGCCACAACCCAATATCAGATTAGTTAAGTTGTCAAGGTAATCGGCAAATGTTGGAATGGTAGTAATTACTCCACGAGTACCTAATTGGAAGCTAGCTAAAAAGTTAAAGGTGAATGGGCCTAGTACGAAAAATCCAAAGGCAGCACCTAAAAAGAAGAAAAACGAAACCCAAAATATCATGAAGCGCGTATTCTTTAATTCTTTTTCTTTTAAAGCTGGTTTTACAAATGCCCAAATTTGATAAAATATATAAGGGAAGGAGATAATTAGTCCACCCACAAAAGCCATACTAATGCTACTCATAAACTGACCACCAAATGTAGTGCTCTGCATAGACACTTTCACTGGAGGCATACATAATGCTTGACCTAATTGTAATTGATGACTCAGGTCACAAAAAAAACGATACGTAATGAAGTCGGGATTAATAGGACCTGTAATTACATTATCCATAATCCAATCTCTAAAAATAAAGACGGTAACCGAGGTAACTATTATTGCTAAAAGTGAACGTACAATGGTGCCTCTTAAAACTTCGAGATGATCAATGAATGACATCTCCGATTGGTCGTTTTTACTAAATCTATCAAATAGTGCCATGAATTGTTATCAATGAGCAATAAAGTTAAGGCTTAAAGCGGAAAATGGGAAGCCAAATGCCAAAAATAGTACTAGTGGGTTTTTATTTTCACTTTTTCTATTCTAGTATCGCTTACTGCCAGGATTTCTGCGTCAAAATGATCTAGCTGTATAGTTGTGCGCACTTTGGGTATTGCTTCGTGACGGTGAATAAGGTAACCACTTAGGGTTTCTGAATTGTCTGCAGAGAAATCTATGCCATATTTTTCATATAAGTAATCGAGTTCTAGTCGGCCACTAAAAATATATTCAGTCTCAGATAATTGTTTTTCTAGGAATTCTTGCTCGTCGTATTCGTCATCAATTTCACCGAAAATTTCTTCTAATACATCTTCCATGGTAACAATACCTGCTGTGCCACCAAATTCATCCACAACCCAAGCAATACTCTTCCTTTTTTTAGAGAATAAACTTATTAAATCTGCAGCATTCATGCTTTCTGGAACTAAAATAATAGGGTGTAATACCGATTTAATATTATTGGGTTTCTTGAATAAATCTAATTGGTGTACATAACCCAAAATAGTGTCTAGCGTGTCTTCATATACAATTAGCTTACTTAATTTAGTTTCTACAAATGCGGCCCTGAGTGCTTCAATAGATGTGTTTATTTCAACACCAATAATTTCTGTTCTGGGTACCAGGCATTCTCTAATTTTTATATCCGGCAAGCTTAATGCATTTTCAAATAAATCGGTATTTAGCTCCTGCTGTTGTTGCTGTTCGACTGATTGCTGTATAAAATGGGCTAAATCTACTTTTGAAAAGGCTTCTTTTTGGTTTACAACTTTAACATTGAATAAGTGTCGCAAAACAAATTGAGCGAAATTAACCATCACTTTTGTAATAGGGCTAAAAAGCAAGTGGAAAAAATTAGCAATAGTAGCGAACCTTGTTATCATGGAAGCTGCTCTAGCCTTGAATATAGCTTTTGGTACTAGTTCGCCAATTAATAATATTACTAAAGTGGACAGCACCGTATTGCCTAATAATATTGAATACTCACTAAGTTGTAATTTAGCCCAAACATGTTCTTCCAAAAGTTGTTCGAATAAAATTCCAAAAACAACTAAAGATATATTTACCCCAATTAAACAGGTGCCAATAAATTGAGTAGGGGCTTGTAAAAAACGAGCAATAATTAATCCAGCCCTATTACCCTGTTTTTTCTTTAGTTCTAAACTTAATCGGTTGGCACTTACGAAACCAATTTCATAGCCAGAAAAAAAGCCAATTAAAATAAGTGATGCAATAATTGCAAAAATCATGATTGATATATTTTATAAATACTAGTTTACTGTTAGTATTCGTAAGGTTTAGGTTTACTTTCTACAATGTCTTCAATTTGTTCCATAATTTCTGGTGTTAACAATGTGGCAGTGTCCAATGCTGTTAAGTTGTCTAGTAATTGTGTTTTGCTTGTAGCACCTAATATTGCTGTAGTTACATTTGGATTTTTAATACACCAAGCAATACTAAGGGAAGCAGTGCTCACTTTTAAGGCTTTTGCTATAGCGCCTAATTGTTGTACGCGTTTTATTTTATCCTGTATTAACCATTGGTCTCTTAACCATTCAAACCCTTCTATTTGAAAACGAGATCCTTCAGGGATACCATCATTATATTTACCAGTTAATAATCCTGCTGCAAGTGGACTCCAAATAGTAGTACCCATGCCAACATTTTTAAATATTTCAATATAGTCTTTATCTACTTTTTCACGTTCGAATAAATTGTACTGTGGTTGCTCCATGGATGGACCTATTAAACGGTAGGATTGCGCAATGCGGTGTGCTTCCATAATTTCAACACCACTCCATTCGCTTGTACCCCAATATAATATTTTACCTTGTTGAATTAAAGTATTCATTGTGTGTACTACTTCTTCAATGGGTGTAGTTTTATCGGGTCTGTGGCAAAAGTAAAGGTCAAGGTAGTCGGTTTGCAACCTTTTCAGCGCTTCATGACATGCTTCTGTTAAATGCTTTCTGCTTAGTCCAGTTTGGTTTGGTTTATTTTGTTTTCCTCTCCATCCAAAATAGGCTTTCGATGATAATACATAAGAAGTTCTGTCCCAGTTTTTTTTGGCAATTACACGCCCCATCATTTTTTCACTTTCGCCGCCTGCATATACTTCGGCATTGTCAAAAAAATTAACACCAGCATCATAAGCAATGCCCATTAATTCGTCTGCAATACGGTCATCAATTTGTTTATGAAAGGTTACCCAACTACCAAAGCTTAAAGTGCTTAATTGTAACCCGGTTTTACCCATTTTTCTATATTGCATATACTTAGTTTTTTAAGGATTCGTTCCTGTACTATCCGATAGTATTGCAAAACTATTGGATTGCACATCAATAATCTTAATATCTTTTAAGTTTTGGTCGGCTTCAAACCCCTTGCCCCATACTTTTGACAAAGGCGCATGTTGTTTCACAATTACGCCCTTATCGGTATGGAATTTGCCTGTTTGTTGGTCCCAAACCATTTCATTGCACCATAAAGTATCTCCTAAAACATTGTATACAACCACGTTGTCACGTAAAAATACCTTACTATCTGCTTCTATAAAACGTGCATAATTTGCGCTTAGTTTACTTTCTACTTCTGTGCTACTATCTTTAAAAAAGTTCACTTTAATGGTCTTTGGGAATTCTATCATCTTACCGCTATCCAATAAATACTTATTCATTAACGGAGCCATTAGTTTTGCACTTATACGGCCACCTGTACTTATGTAAATTTCAACTTCTTTTCCTACATCAATCCCGCCTTCTCTTGAACTAAGTGCCTTTACCTCGTTTATGTTATTCTCGCAGGAGGTCATAAAAAAGCAGCTACTTATACTAGTAACTGCTATTGTTATAATGTTATAGAATTTTCTACTAATCATATTTACGTTTATTAAACCAGACATCACTAAGGCTATAACCCAGTGTGAATTGAATAAAACTTTCTTTAAAATCATTCACGCTAGAACCTCTTTGTCCCATTTGTAATGCTAAATTAATTACCGTGTATTGGTAGTCGTAAGAACGATATTTTCTTATAGGCAATCCCATTCCAATTGTAAATGCGGATATTGTTAAACCTTTATTATCGAAATTAATATAATCCTTTCCTGTGTAATAACCTGCACGGTATGTGACAGTTGAAAAGTAGTTTTCAAAATCATATGGGTTAGGACAAAATTGTACACCAAGGCGCATCATCCAAGCATTGGAAAGTTTATCGGTAATGCCGTTTTCGATAGAGTTGCCATTGTAGGACTGATACTTATTTCTCCATGCTGCACGATCAAGTTGTATACCTATTACCCATTGGTCAAAGGCCCCTCTGTTAGATATTTCTTTTTTATGTAAGGCAATCCCAGCAGTTATTAAGGCCGGAATTTTCACTTTTCCAGGAATTTCTTTTTCATATGAAGCAGTGTCAATAGGAGTTTCAGAGGCTGTAGTGAATATACCTGTGGTACGCAACCTATCTTGCTTTGCAGACATGCTTTGGTCCAAAGTTGCAGTGGCTCCGTAGCTTAAACTATATTCAGTCTTGTCGGTTGTTTTTGCTTTTGTTTTAGATTTTAATGTTGTTTCTCCTAAAATTCCTAAGTTTAAAAATACGCCACTATAAATGGTATTTGTGCTAGCCATAGTTTGGTATAGGTAGGTAGAATCTGGATTATAGTCTAGGGATTTAATATTTTGTATATTTTTTCTTCCGAAATTAACACCCGTTGTTAAGCCTACACTAATATTTTTCCATGATTTACCTGCCCCTAAAAATACTTGGTTTAGCCCACCACTACCTACATAATTATTATATAAAGTATCTCCAGTAGCCAATGGTTTTAATTCGTTTATAGAATAGTTTACTTGGGTAAGTGGCCTTAATCCAAAGGCCATACCCATTTTCTTTTCTTTGCTTAGGGGAACGCCAATTACTAAGTAGTTAGGTGTTAGGTAATTTGACTTTTCTTGTTGATTTTTACTTTCTTGTTTCAATTTTGTATTGGTGAAATTTACGCCCAAGTCGAAAGTGGTCAAATAAATACTACCAAATGAAGCCGGATTATTAAAGTTTATACTTTGTCCAAAACTACCATTCATACTTGTGGTATAGGCAGCAGTAAAACCGCCCATTGCTTGACTCGTTGCATTTTGGCTTATATAAATTTCGTTACCTAGTCCATAACGAGAGAAGGGAGAATTAATTTGTGCATTCACTGATTGTACAAAACCCATTAAACAGATGATAGGGATTAGCCTAATTATTTTTTTCGCAGATAGCATAAAGTCCTTTAAATATTAAATTTTGGTCGGCAAATATCCTTTTTTTTAAGTGAGGCGCAAAATAACATATATCTCCACCGGTTAATAGCACGTTAAAGTTGGCAAATTTTTGCTCATAAGCAGCAATAATACCATCAATTTCGGCTGCAATGCCCAATATTACCCCACTTAGCAGGTTTGTTTTGGTATCATAACCTATTAGTGGGAACTCGCTTGAAGCTTCTACCATGGGTAATAAAGCAGTTAAATCGTGCATTGACTTAAAGCGCATTTGCATACCCGGTGAGATGCTTCCCCCAAGAAACTCATGCTGTTTATTGACGAAATTATAGGTGATGCAGCTTCCAAGGGCAATTACAAGGTTATGTTGGTTGGGGAATTGGTCTATAGCAGCAGTTATTAATGCAATACGGTCGGCCCCGATGGTTTCAGGCTTTCCTACTGGTGTGGTAAAACTTAAGTTTGTTTTTGGACCTAATAGGTGAAATTTAGAATTTTGAGCCAAAAGCGTCTCAATTTC
Organism: Bacteroidota bacterium; assembly: GCA_947458915.1. Lineage (GTDB taxonomy): Bacteria > Bacteroidota > Bacteroidia > Chitinophagales > Chitinophagaceae > Sediminibacterium. Next base: position 33,433 of record CANHAE010000004.1, on the reverse strand, counting down.
CTTGTCATGATGAATTACCGAAGCAAGGATTGTTTTTTCGGGCTTCCATGCTTGCAGTAGCGCCGTTATACTTTCAATATTGGCCTGCTCAAACACATGCACTTTTTGCAAATCTTTATTAATAAAGATGGCTGCTTTTAATCGGGTATTTCCAAAATCAAAACAAATACTGGTAGACATATACTTACTTGAAATTCAAAATTAATGTCTTTGACCCAAAGTTTACCTAAAACAATAGGCAAGTTGCAAAAGTTTTCAGTTCTTTGGAGTACAAAAGAAAATGAAATGAAAGTTGCGGGCTTTACAATTATAAAAAATGCGGTAGTAAATGATTTTCCTATTGTTGAAGCAATTCGTTCAATTCTGCCTGTGGTAGACGAAATGATTGTGTTAATAGGCGATTCTACAGATGAAACAATTGCATTAATTGAATCAATTGGTGATCCTAAGATAAAAATTCATCATTCAGTTTGGGATTCGGCATTAAGAAAAGGAGGAGCAGTATTAGCAGCCGAAACAAATAAGGCCTTTCAATTAATTGACCCTTCCTTTACTTGGGCTTTTTACATTCAAGGGGATGAAGTGGTGCATGAAAAATTTTACCCTGCAATTAAAGCTGCCTGCGCCAAATATGCCAATGATAAAGCTGTGCAAGGCTTACTATTTAATTATAAACATTTTTATGGCACTTACGATTATGTAGGAGACAGTAGAAAATGGTATGATTGCGAAACAAGAATTATAAGAAACAATAAGGAGATTAGTGCTTATAAAGACGCTCAAGGATTTAGAATAGAGAAAAGTAAATTGTCTGTCGCTAAAATTGACGCAAGTATTTACCATTATGGCTGGGTGAAGAGTCCCGAGCAAATGCGAAAAAAACAAAAAGAAAGTAGTGTGTTTTGGAATGATGATACCAAAATGGAAAAAATTATTGCAAGCCCTGATTATTATGATTTTACAGGCTTTGATTCTTTGGAAAAATTTACCGAAACGCATCCTAATGTGATGCTTGACCGTATTAAGAAAAAAAACTGGGTGATTGATTTAGATGTTTCCAAAAAGAAATTTTCCTTAAAAAATTTGGTCTTGTATTATTTTGAAAAATTAACAGGGATTCGTCCTTTTGATTTCAAAAATCATAAAATAATAAGACCCTAATAATGTTTGCAATAACCGATATAAACAAGGGAGTAACGAATGGCGATTTTTTGTTGTTGGCTAAAACCATTTCCCAAATCGAAAATAAAAGCGAAGGGGTGGCGGAATTTTTGGAAGCTTTAGTACCAAGTAACATCCCGGTTATTGGCATTACTGGCCCCCCTGGTGCAGGTAAGAGTACCCTTATTTCAGCGTTGATTGGAGAGTGGATTAAAGAAGGCAAGAAAGTGGCTGTGTTGTCGGTGGACCCTTCTTCACCTTTTCATAAAGGCGCCCTATTGGGCGACAGGATTAGAATGAAGGAATGGTACCTAAACCCAAATGTGTTTATTCGTTCTTTGGCATCTCGCGGCCATTTAGGAGGGCTAACTAGTTCAATGATAGAACTTACCACCCTATTACAGTCGGTTGGCTTTGATGTGGTTGTTTTGGAGACGGTAGGGGTTGGACAGTCTGAAGTTGAAGTGGCCTCGCTTGCCGAGACGACCATTGTGGTTTTGGTCCCAGAAGCAGGGGACGAGGTTCAAATGATGAAATCAGGCTTAATGGAAGTTGCTGATTTGTTTGTAGTGAACAAAAGTGACCGGCCAGATGCGCAAGTATTTACAAATCATATTCAGCAAATGTTGATAGAGGCTGCGCATGATACCAAGCGTATAAAAGTGGTAAAGACAGTTGCTAGCCAAGGGGTAGGCATTCAAGAATTAATTACTGCCATTAATGAGCATCATGAGTCCCTATCCAATGCAGGGGGAAATACAAAATTAATAATGTCTAAAGTGTTACAATTAATTGTTGCCCAAAAAATGAGACAAATTGATTTGAAAGAAATGAATGAAAAATTACTAGAAGCATGCGCAAAGCCGCAGTTTAATATTTTTAAATTTGCGCAGTCTTTTTATTAGTGCTATTCGAAAATAAAATTATTACAATAGTTTTTTTCGTCTGCTCTGTTTTGGTGTATAGCAAAATCGAAAGCACTTACAGGTAAATATGCTGCACCTTTTACAAATTGTCCTTTGTAGCCGATTGATTCAAGAAACTGAATAGTTTCCATCACTTTTTCTTTTCCAATATGCCTGGATTCTATTTCTACAATTATTTTAGGCTTGTATTTTGAAAGCGTTTCTACACCTCCTTTGAAAATATTTAATTCATTGCCTTCTACATCAATTTTTAAAAAATCAGGCTTGCAATTATGCAATCTACAATAAGTGTCAAGGGTAGAGGTGGATACCTTTTCAAGTGAGATAAAGTTAGTATCGTCCTTAGTAGCAGCAATGGTAGCGCCAGGAGAACTCGTTTTGCCAGCTTCTTCTGTAGGTAGGTATAGCTGGGCTTCACCAGCGGAGTTGCTTAACGCTAAATGTTCAAGTGTAACATTATCCCAATTAAATAAAGCTTTTAATTTTGTGATGTAGTTAAACAAATTTGACTGGGGTTCAAAAGCATATACTTTACCGTTTGGCCCTACTTGTTTTTTTATAAAATATAAATAGCCTGCTTTATGTGCACCAATATCGAAAACGGTATTCCCCTTTTTAATAGATGCTTTTACGTATGTAATTTCACCAACATCACTTTGCTGATATTTATAAGCCCTATGAAAAAGTTTGATGAACTGAATAAGTTTATTCATGTTAGGCGACAGTGTTTTCGTTTTTCCACCATTTGTAAGCTATATAGCCTATAATAGCAAATGGCATAGCAGCTAGGTATAATACCCCGGCATTAAAACCTTTTCCAGCTTCTTCTCCAATTTGACTTGCAGTTTTGGTACAAATAGAACATTGTCCAAAACCAATAGTTGTTAGGAGTAATAATGTAAATAAAAATGAAAGCTTTTTCATACATGCAAATTTAGCATAAAAAAACCCCGAAACTTCGGGGATCTTTATACAAATTTTAAGCGCTTGCTTTAGTTTTTTTTGTGACAGTGGCAGCTGCTGCTGGCTTAGGTGCAGTAGTAGCTATTTTGTGTGGTCTGCTTACTCCGAAAGATCCCATGAATCTTTTGCCTTTAGCTGTTTTTTTATCTCCTCTTCCCATGATATTACGTTGTTTAAATAGTGAATAGACTGTAAAAATAAAAAAACCCCTTGAATATTTGACTATTCGAGGGGTTTTATTTCAAATTAATTTAAACTACAACTTGCCGCTCAATTCTTTACCAGCCTTGAAACGTGCAACTTTTTTAGCTTTAATCTTGATTGTTTCACCTGTTTGTGGGTTACGACCAGTTCTTGCAGCACGCTTAGATACTGAGAAAGTACCAAAACCTACTAAAGTTACTTTATCACCTTTTTTCAATGATTTAGTTACTGCTTCAATAAAAGCGTCTAAAGATGCGTTAGCTTGTGTTTTTGGACAACCAACAGCGTCAGCAATGTGTGCGATCAATTCTGCTTTGTTCATAGATGTGTTTTTTATAGTTTTAAACGATAGGACAAATTTATTGGGTTTTATGAATCAAAAAAATATTTTGCACTATTTTTTTATTTTATTTTTCCACTTAAACCCTTAAATAGTAAGGTTTTCAAGGAAAATGAGCATCGTCGTAGGCAATCTCACATTACAGTATAATTACGTAAAGTGTTGATTTTATTGACTTTCAGAAGCTTGTTTTCTGAAATATAGGCCTATGGCGGCTTTCGCGGCACTAAGTATCCACAATCAATTCACAATTTTCATGGTTGTGCTAAAGTGAAAGCATTGGTCCCCCCAAATTGCCTGTATTTCCTGTAATAGCTCATTAGCGTGTTGTTCAAGGTAATTGTTCAAAAGGCCTTGGTCCGAAGTAAATAATTGTAGCGTGTAGGTGGGTGCTTGGTCGGCGGTTACGTCCAATTGGTAAAATTTACTTTCATTAAAGCAACCTGTTGCGGAAAAAAGTGGGATTAATTTTGTTTTCATCCACTCTAACCATTGAATTTCTAAAGTTGGTGCAATTTGAAAACTAATGTTTTGAACGTACATGTATTTATTTTTTTAGTTCAAGTACAATTGGACAATGATCACTATGTTTTACCATAGGTAGTATAGTAGCTGCTTTAATTGAAGGGGCTAATGCTTCGGTTGTACATATATAGTCAATCCTCCATCCTTTATTTTGCAACCTTACCGTTGGGAAGCGTTGGCTCCACCATGAATAGGCACCAGTCACATCGGGATTTTTTTCTCTAAAGCTATCTGCCCATCCAGTTGCTAAAAAAAGATCCATCCATGCACGTTCTTCAGGTAAAAAACCAGATGATTTTTTATTTCCTTTTGGGTCATGAATATCTATTTCTTTATGAGCAATATTATAATCGCCTAATACAATTATATTTGGCCTTTGTTTTTTTATTAATTGTACCCACTTATAAAACTCATCCAACCATTGATATTTATAGGTTTGGCGTTCTTCCCCACTTGTGCCAGATGGAAAATAAGCATTAATAATTGTTAAATCACCAAGGTCTATTCTAACAACACGGCCCTCTGAATCACTCATGGCGTGGCCATTGCCATAAAAAATTTCGCTTGGCTTTCTTTTACTAAAAATAGCTACCCCACTATATCCTTTTTTTTGAGCAGGATACCAGGCAACATGATAACCAAGGGAAGTAAATAAACTTAGGTCAATGTCAGTAGGAGCAGCTTTGGTTTCTTGCACACAAAACACATCTACCGAATAGTCAGTTAGCCATTCTATTAAACCTTTTTTAATTGCAGCACGAATGCCATTTACATTATAACTAACTATACGCATAATAATTGGGGCTTAGGAAGGATATTGAAAAATTTCACTACTCGCCATAAGCAGTAATAAGTCAAGTAGTATAGGGTCGGCACTATTTTGGGTTATAACCATGTGTGCCGGTTTCTTTTGTCCACCCGTTACTAAAACAATTTTATTGTCAAGCAGTATGGTGTTTAAATTATTCTCATAATTAAGTTGAATGGTGAAACTATGGTTTTTTATTTTTCCTTCAACAACTCTTGAATGTACAATTGGCTGCTTAGCGTAATATGTATTTAGTGCAAATTGTTTAGTAGAATCATAACCGTTATAAATTATATTAGGGTTATAAGTTTTATTTTTTTCCGCTACATTTTCTCGTACTCTAAAATTACCAACACTATCATTGCCTTGGTAAATGGTATGCATGGAGTCGGGTAAAAAAACAATTGCGTTGTTGGTTCCCGATTCGTCCTTAAGGCCAATATTATCAAATTCAATAAAGCCTTTAATGGTGTAATCGATATTGTTAGTAACATCCCTTAAGGACTGTATTACTTCATAGTATTCGTTGCTATTGGTGTTGGACCTGTTTTTCTTTATATAAGTAACTAGTTCGCTAAATGGATTATTTGACGACCGGTCTCTTGTGTTTATTTTATTTAGCACGGCAGCTGGAATTCTTAATAAATGCCCCCTGTCTTCTTTTGTGAAAGCAAGAAAACCTTTTGAGGTATCAATAATTGTTCTTGGTTGGTTATGAATAATGGGCATCCAATAATTATCAATTGCATAAGCCATAGGCATTTTTGCTTCTATATAATCTAATTCGCCTGATTGTGTAGAAAGTAAAGAAACGCCTTTTGTGATTGCCTGATAGATGCTTGTTGGTACACTAGCTGATGTAGTAATTGTATAACCTATTCCTAAGGAATGAATGGGCAGCAAGCCCATTAAAATATTTTTAGCATTTATTTTTTCTTTTTGCTGATTAAAAATGCTACAACCAATTAGCCAAAAAGAATGCACGCTGTCCTTTTTATTTATGGGGATAGTAACTAATTCATTTTTATAAGCGAAATCGGGGGATACCTCGTACAATTCTATATAAGCGTGGTAGGGGACATCGGTACTATTTTCCCAATTGATGACAATTTTGCCCATTTGGTTCAATTTTGTCAATGTCTTTTGAACAAGGGGATAGTTTTTATCTCTTTGCAAATTTAGTTCTGAAAAATAGCCTTTGTCTAGTGCGACTAATATTGGATTAGTATTGGCAGGTAATTGCCAATAAGTAGCATTCGGGTTTAAGGGAGAATACACTTGAATTTGTTCAACAACCAAATTATTTTGTGAAAATCCAATAAGGGAAGTGCAGGTAATTAAAATTAGTAGTCCAACGCGTATCATTTTCTTCATAGCTTTACGGTTCATCCAGTTTCAAATTTAGTTAATTTAAGGATCACAACTTCATTATTTATTTTAACTTCGTACTATTGAATTTGTTAATTTTTATTATTTATGATCGAGGATACCCAGTCTCTTAAAAAGCGTCGTATTATCCCTGCGGTAAAATCCTACGGTCTAGAAGGTCCTAAATCAAGACTTCATGAATTAAGCTTTGCTTTTTCAATATTCAAACAATTTATAAAAGGATTTAGGACTTTGCATTTTATTGGACCTTGTATTACTGTTTTTGGATCGGCAAGGTTTAAAGAAGATCATCCTTTTTATATAATGGCTCGAGAAATGGGGAAGCGAATTGCAGCAGCTGGATTTACTACCATGACGGGCGGCGGTCCTGGTATTATGGAAGCGGCCAATAGAGGCGCTTTTGAAAACGGGGGCAAATCAATTGGATGTAATATTAAACTACCTTATGAGCAACAGCCAAATCCATACGTGCATAGGTCTATCACGATAGATTTTTTCTTTGTCCGGAAAGTGTTGTTAGTGAAATACTCCTATGCCTTTGTTATTATGCCAGGCGGTTTTGGCACCCAAGATGAATTTTTTGAAACGCTTACCCTAATACAAACTAAAGTAATTAAAAATTTCCCCATTGTGGTGATGGGAAAAAAATTTTATGAACCATTCCGACATTGGATGGAACATATGATTGAAGGAGGTACTATTTCACCAGAAGATAAAAACTTTATTCTATTTACAGACGATACCGAAGAGGCAATTGAATATATTAAAAAATATATGGGTGCCAATTACAAAGTTAAGCCTAGTAAACGCTTGTGGTGGTTGTTTGAAAAAGCTTAATTAGTCAATCACTGGTTGCAACCATCTTGTGATATATTCTAGTGTTTGTTTTTTCCTAATTGTGTAGTTAGCAACCTGGTCTTGTCCAATTTTTCCTAATCCAAAATATTGACTTTGTGGATTTGCAAAATACCATCCACAAACACTAGACGCTGGGTACATGGCTAAACTTTCAGTAAGTGTAATGCCTGTATGCTTTTCGGTTTCCAATAAATTAAATAAAGTGTATTTTTCGGTATGGTCAGGACAAGCAGGGTAGCCTGGTGCTGGGCGAATACCCACATAGCTTTCTTTAATTAAAGCTTCGTTATCTAACACTTCGTCTTTTGCATAGCCCCAATATTCTTTCCTGGTTTTTGTATGCAAGTATTCTGCAAAAGCTTCTGCAAGCCTATCTGCTAATGCTTGCAGTATAATTTTATTATAGTCGTCTAAATTGGCTTCAAATGCTTTTATATGTTTTTCAATACCATGAATGGTTACTGCGAAGGCACCAATATAGTCTTCTTTATTTTCGGTTGCTGGGCAAATGAAATCAGCCAAAGAGTAATTAGGTTGTCCTGCGGCCTTAACTGCTTGTTGTCTTAAAAAATGTAATGCAGTTGGTGCGCCTTCATTTTGCACAAGCACATCATCATCCACTGCTGTTGCTGGCCAAAAACCTACTGCACCCTTTGCTGTCAACCATTTTTCTTTTACAATAGTGTCTAGTAGTGCACGTGCGTCAGCGTATAATTTACTAGCCACTTCTCCCACAACACTATCGGTTAAAATAGAAGGGAAGTTTCCGTGTAATTCCCAGGCAATAAAGAAGGGCTTCCAGTCAATATAATCAACCAGGACAGATAAATCATTTATTTCAATGGCCTTGTTGCCAGTAAAGCTTGGCTTGGTGACACTAAAATTTGACCAGTCTATTTGTACTTTATTTTTTAAAGCAGCTGCGTAGGGCAAGGATTGCTTAGTTGTTCTTTTCGAATCAAAATCGGCTTTCAGTTGGATATATGATTTTTCCAATTCAGCAAGAAACGGTTTTTTCTGATCTTTGTTTAATAATGATCCCGCAACTGTTACACTTCGGGACGCGTCTAGTACATGTATTACTCCATCACCATACTCCGGGGCAATTTTAACGGCAGTATGCATTCTTGAAGTAGTTGCGCCACCAATCATTAATGGAATGGTCATTCCACGACGCTTCATTTCTTTAGCAATGTGTACCATCTCGTCTAATGATGGAGTAATTAATCCGCTTAGCCCAATAATGTCTACCTGGTGCTTCTCGGCTTCTGCTAAAATTTTATCCGCAGGCACCATTACACCAATATCAATAATTTCATATCCATTACATCCCAAAACTACGCCCACAATATTTTTACCAATATCATGCACATCTCCTTTTACGGTAGCGAGTAAAATTTTTGCAGGTCCTTTTGTTATTCCATTAGGGCTAGTAGAAGCTAGTTTTAATCTTTCTTTTTCTGCCTCAATAAACGGCGTTAATACCGCAACGCTTTTTTTCATTACACGCGCGCTTTTTACTACTTGTGGTAAAAACATTTTACCTGCTCCAAATAAATCTCCCACTTGGTTCATACCCGCCATTAAAGGGCCTTCAATAACTTCTAATGGTGCACTATATTTTAAACGTGCTTCTTCTGTATCTGCATCTATAAAATCGGTAATACCGTTTATTAGTGAATGTGCTAGCCTTTCTTCGACAGTTCCTTCACGCCATGCTGCACTCTTGACTTCTACTTTTCCTTTTGCTTTAACAGTTTCTGCATATTGTATTAAAGCTTCTGTTGCTTCGTTGTTTTCGTTATTTCTGTTTAAAATTACATCCTCGCATAAGTTTCTTAAAACAGGTTCAATCTCATCGTATATTTCTAACTGACCTGCATTTACAATACCCATATCCATTCCAGCCTTTATTGCATGGAATAAAAATACTGCATGAATTGCTTCTCTTACTGCATCGTTTCCTCGGAACGAGAAAGACACATTAGATACGCCACCACTCACTTTTACTAGTGGCATGTTTTGTTTAATTACTCTTGTTGCTTCAATAAAATCGACTGCGTAATTATTATGTTCTTCAATACCTGTGGCTACAGCAAAAATATTGGGATCAAAAATAATATCTTGTGGATCAAACCCAACTTGCTCCACTAATATTTTATAAGCGCGACTACATATTTCAATTTTCCTTTCTTTTGTATCTGCTTGTCCTACTTCGTCAAATGCCATAACAATTACAGCAGCACCATACGCTTTACAAATATGCGCTTGTTCAATAAACTTAGCTTCTCCTTCCTTCATGGAAATAGAATTCACGATACACTTTCCTTGTACACATTTTAAACCGGCTTCTATAATTTCAAATTTTGAGCTATCAATCATTATAGGGATACGTGCAATATCAGGTTCGCTTTGCATTAAGTTTAAGAATGTAGTCATTGCCTTAACGCCTTCCAGTAAGGCATCGTCCATATTTACATCAATCACCTGTGCGCCGCTTTCTACTTGTTGACGTGCTACAGATAATGCTTCTTCGTATAAATTTTCTCGTATTAATCGCGCAAATTTTTTGGATCCTGTTACGTTGGTTCTTTCTCCTACGTTTACAAAATTAGTTTCGGGACGAATCACTAATGGTTCTAATCCTGCTAATCTTAAATAAGGCTTAATATGTATTATTTCTTCGCTCATAAATTAAATAGTTGTGTCAACAATAGGTAAGGCCCTTGGCTTAATATTTTTTACATTGTCCGCCATATGTTTAATGTGGTCAGGAGTAGTGCCACAACAGCCACCTACTATATTTACAAATTTATTTTTAGCCCATTCTTCAATAAAATGTGCTGTTTGATGTGGTTCTTCGTCATATTCTCCCATTGCGTTTGGTAAACCAGCATTGGGATAAGCCGAAGTGTAGCAAACTGCGATTTGAGAAAGTTCTTCAATATGGCTTCTCATTTCTTGTGCACCTAATGCGCAGTTTAACCCAATACTTAGTGGTTTTGCATGTTCGATGGATGTATAAAAAGCTTCTAAGGTTTGACCACTTAAAGTACGACCCGATGCATCGGTAATTGTACCGCTAATCATCATGGGTAATTCTGGCTTGCCTTCTTTTCTAAAAAATTCTTTCACTGCAAAAATGGCTGCCTTTGCATTTAAAGTATCAAAAATGGTTTCTATTAAAATCACATCCACGCCACCATCTACCAATCCTTTAATTTGTTCAGTGTAGGCAATTACTACCTCGTCAAAAGTAACAGCCCTAAAGCCAGGATTATTTACATCAGGTGACAAACTCAAAGTTTTATTCAATGGTCCAATGGATCCGGCAACAAATTTTTCTTTTGTATTTGGATGTTTTGATTTGTATTGTGTAATAGCGTCCTTCGCGCATTTTGCAGCAGCCACGTTTAACTCATAAGCCAATGCTTGCATATCATAGTCGGCCATTGCAATGGAAGTACTACTAAATGTATTGGTCTCAATAATATCTGCACCTGCTTCTAAATATTGTAAATGTATCCCTGTGATAATGGCAGGCTGGGTAATACATAGCAAGTCGTTATTTCCTTTTACATCACTTGGCCAATCTGCAAAGCGAGTGCCTCGGTAATCTTGTTCGGTTAATTTGTGGCGTTGAATCATAGTGCCCATGGCACCATCTATAACTAAAATTCGCTCTTTTAGCGCTTCTTGAATGGACATATTACTACATTATTTTTAATGCGTCATCCAAACAGAAAAAGAAATAGGGGGGCGATAATTGTATCGTTTATTAGTTCTTTTTCCTTACGGATGGCAGGTTGAACAATAAACAAATCCCCTGCAATGCGGAGCGAAGGTAATATACAAATAGCTTGCAGCCAAATTATGCTAAAAGAGGCCCTTGCGATACAAGGTATTTTTATTGGTAGGTGGCTGTTACTTCAATATCAATTTTGTCTGCAACCATTTTTATTAATATTCCACCAATTTTAAAGTCCTTTAAAGCCACTGTGAATTTAGCAGTTGCTTTAGGAATACCTCCCTTAATTTCAATAAAGCCATTGGTTTGCACTGCCTTATTTACTCCATGCACTTGCATGTTTCCGACAACAGTGACTGGGTAAATACCCTCTTTCTTAAAATTGATACTATTGAAATTGGTTATTTTACCATTGAATAAGGCACGGGGAAATTTGTCACTTTCAACATATTCTTCATTAAAATGCTTCTGCATTGTCTCCATATCAAATTTAAATCCCGTCATAAGCATTATGAAACTTAGGTCACCATTAGCTTGTAGGCGACTCACTGCTGCGTTGTTGACTGCATCAATGTCTTTGTCATCCACTGCTATAAAACGAACTTGCGCAGTATTAGTACTATAATTTTTTTGCGCTGACAATTGAGTTGCTACAAGCCCCAAAATAAATAGAGTGTATATTAATTTTTTCATAGTCAATGTTTGAACATTAAAATTATACTATTGTTTTGAAACTTCCTATTTTATGTATTGTTGGATTGGCTGCCTATTTGAAATGCTCTTCCCGAGTGTCATTTCATCAGCATATTCCAATTCTCCCCCAAAAGCAATACCGCGTGCGATAGTAGTCACCTTGCAATGCATATTGGCAAGCTTCTTTTGTATGTAATAAATTGTCGTATCTCCTTGAATAGTAGGGTTTAGTGCAAAAATTAGCTCAGTTACTGCTTCTTTTTTTACGCGTTCAATTAATGAATCAATTGTCAATTGTTCTGGACCGATACCGTCCAATGGTGATATAATCCCTCCCAGTACATGGTAAGTCCCATTATATTGTTGCGTATTTTCTATAGCTATTACGTCTCTAATATTTTCGACTACACAAATAACATTTTTTTGTCTTGCTGTGTTCGAGCAAATAGAACAGATTTTACCATCACTGATATTGTAACAGTTTTGGCAAAATTGTATTTCCTTGCGCATTTTCATTAAGGTCTCTCCAAATTGATTAGTGACTTCAGTTTCTTGTTTTAGTAAATGCAATACCAAGCGCAAGGCTGTTTTTTTGCCAATGCCTGGTAATTTGGAAAATTCAGCCACCGCATTTTCTAACAAGGAAGAAGGTAATTGCATAATTGAAAGTAGAAAGGTAAAATTACTTATTAATGGTCAAATTTAATTCATTCTCCCAATTAGGTTTTATAAGTAGGTTGTTTTTTAAGACATGAACAATTTCAGGTTGTATTTTTTGCGTACCATACTTGCCGGTATCCCATATTCCATTCCCGTTGCGATCCTCTAATATTTTCAATGTATACTCGTTAGGGGGTAATAACGGGATAGTTAATAAATTCTTTACGATGGGGTAACTAAATAAAATTTTATCGTCTTTTGTTAATAATAAAATAGGGTTTGCAAATTGTTGGTACCCTGTAATCCTTATTAAGCTAGCACCATAAGCTGAAGTTGATTTTGTAATAAAGCGTAGGGTGTCAGATTTTGCTAAAGTGTTTTTTAAAGAATCATTTACACTATTTTTTGGTACAATTAAATGCATTTTGGTTTGTTCTACCCAAGGGTATTCAATGGTGATTTTTTGTTTGGTGCCACTGTCCAATATTATTTTATAGTCTGCTACCGGAAGGTTATTGGTATCGCAAAGCTTTATAGGAAAACTATCATTTAGTTGAATAGGCGTTTCGAACGTTAGACTAAGGGGGATTAATAAATCTTGTTCAAGGCCTTCTAAGCTTTTGTTATAATTAAGTGCGGCAACTGTTTGCTTGGTATCTTTTTTGCCACTTACTAAGGGAGTCGATTTTTTCTTTTCAGTTTTTTTATACGCTTGAAAGGCATATAATTTAATTGCATCTTTTTGTGTAGTACTATTTATAGTGGCATCCGCAAAGGCAAATAATTTAGTACTATCGTCATATTTTTTAGTAAAATCGTTTGGCAACACGAAAATATTAAAGGTGCTATTTGGTAAAAAACGAAATTTGAATTTACCATTCTTATTTAACCTGGTGTAATAAAGAGGTTTGTTTTTGTAGATTGCAGTATCTGCTTCTGCTGGGTGAAGCACTACAAGCAAAGTACTGTCAATGAGACCTGTTTCGGCAAGTTGAATGGTGCCTTCTAAACTGCCTGTGTCAAGTTTGTCTCCTGTACTAAATGCGTAGGTGTAATTTTCGGCAATATTCCCTTCATTCACATCCTTAATTGAATTTCCAAATTGTAAACTATAAGTAGTATTGGGTAATAGTGTATCGGAAATTCTAATTCTTAACACATTTAACTTTGAACTTATTAGGGGGTTGTTCTTTAAGCTGGGTGCAACAATCACATTTTCTTGTAAAGAAGTAGTTGTTATATATTCGTTAAACGCCAACCATATCTCCTTGGGCTGTACATTAATAGCGGAGTCCTTAGGTTTTGCAACTAGTAAATAAGGGGGAATGCTGTCCCTTGGGCCACCACTAGGGGGTACAATATTGGCACAGCTAACTAGTGATTGTACAAGGCATATAGCTAGTAAACTTCTTAATGATAGTGCGAACAAAGAAGATAATTTAATCATGATTGCAAACTTACTTGTTTCTATTAATAACCCTTTATAAATTAAGGGCATTCTTAATCCATTTCTTCAAAGTCGTTACCTGGTATTTCATGTAATGCGACAGCTAATTCGTTGCTTTTTACAAAATTACACCAATGGCATTCTGGTTTACCGCAACCAGTATAAAAATCTTTGGCTTGAATTTTAGCCCATACTTCTTTTACCTGCTGACTCACTGTAGTAATATCGGCTTCTTGAATGGGGACTACAATTTTTTCAAACTCCTTTTTCTTATTTGGTTCAATGAAATCAAATTCAGCTTTCTCTACTTCCCAGTTTTTTGGATGGCCTCTTAATAGGATTTTATAAAATACAGCCTGTCTCCAATAATCGCCCCCTAAAGGATTCTTTTCGTTGGGAGGTAATAACTTTTCTTTTGCATTTTCTACACTTCCTGTTTTGTAGTCAATTACTACTACCTGTTTGCCGTTGAATTCTATTTTATCAATAGCTCCTTTTAAGGGGATACCTTGTAATATTACATTGTTGATTCTATATTCGGTAGTGACTACTTTATTCCAGTCATTAATATATTTATCGTAGTAGTTGTTTAATACCATTTCTCCCTGTTCCTTTCTATTTTTAAATTCCACTTGCGTGAATGCCTCCCTGTGCCTGTTCATATAGTGGTAAAAATCCTGCACCAAATCCTGCTTGTCGGGAAATTCATTGTTATTGTCTTGCATTTTTCGGAAGAATCGTTGCAAGGCATCATGAATGGCCGAGCCGAAAGTGGTTGCTTCTGATTTTCCCGAAGGCACACGTATCAAACTATTATAATAAAAATGCAATGGGCATTTTAGGTAATTGTTTAAAGCCGTTACGTTCATTATAAACTTTTCCACTTTTGGCCCGACAAAATCGGCTTCTAATTGTTGTATCTCGGGCTGTGGAGCAGTTTGTAAACGTAAAAACTTATAGGTAGTGCTTATTTCTTCTGAAACCGTTTTGGTTTGTATTTTTTGTTCATCCCCTTCTAGTAACTCAATAATGAATTGGCTAGGTTCTGCTTCTTTCCCGTCGGCACGAAACTGACTATAAGATACCTGTAAATATTTTTTTGCTCTTGTAATAGCCACGTAAAATAGGCGACGTAATTCTTCTTTGTCGTCGGTATTTTCTAAAGAAGTTAATACGGTGTCTGGTAATTTATACCCTGTATTATTTGAACTTCTTTTCTTCTCCCAATAATGAGCGTTGGTTCCTGCAACAAACACGTATTCGAATTCTAAGCCTTTACTACCATGTGTGGTTAATAAATTCACGCCACTTTCATTTCCAGTAGTAATAGGTAGTGGCATACGTATTGCCTCTCTTTGCATTAATTTAAGCATATCAACTAAATCACTTAGTCCCAATTTGGCATTCCGGTGGGTCTCTTCTTTTATAAAATCAAAGAAGTGTGTTACTACGTCTAGTTCATATGCTTTATCGTCCGATTTTAAGATGCTTTGGATAATGCCTGTTTTTTGCAATACTTGTTCCACTAAATTCAATAAAGTCACATTGTGTACTTGTGCAATTAAGTCTTCTAAAACACTCATTGCTTTTGCTACTTCCGTTAATCCACCTTGGCTAAACAAATCGGTTTGTACTTCCTGTGTTTTTTCTACCAATACTTTTCGGTAGGAGTTGCCGGCAGTGCCGTACTTTGCCTGATTTGCTTCAAATGTTAATTTGGCAATTGTTATAGGGGAAATATGCCACCATTTAAAATGCAAAATTTCAAATAAAATATTTGCTCCTTCGTAAGGCTGGTCTAACTCGCATGCTAAATAGTCGAGTACTTTTATAATTTGTTGAATAAGCACTTGATCAAATAAATTCGCAGTCCGTTTTGTGTAAATGGGTACATTTCTTTGTCTTAAAAAATGCGCAATTTCTTCTCCGTATTTATTTTCTTTAAATAGTACTGCAATATTCTTTGGCGCAATACCCTTATTTATTAATTGCACAATCTGTTCTGAAATGTCAATCATTTCGGCTTGCGGCTCGTTATACTTTACAATTTGCGGCTCGCTTGTATTAATTTGGTTATCTGCTAAAGCGGCTATTAATTTCTTTTCTAATCCTGCTATTTTATTTACTAAGCGTTCTTGGTTGTTGTTAATTAAGAGGGTAGATGCGTCAAGAATTGGCTGTGTAGAACGATAGTTGTTTTCTAATACAATATTTAAAATTTCACTTGCGTATTGAGTTTGAAAATGCAACATGTTTTCGACATTGGCTCCTTGAAACCTAAATATACTTTGGTCGTCATCGCCTACTACAAATAAATTTGGCTGGTCCCAATAGTTAACTAGTAATTGGACTAATTCGTTTTGTGTGCCACTTGTATCTTGAAATTCATCTACTAGGACATATAAAAAACGTTCTTGGTATTGCGCAAGTAAATTTTTATTTTCTTTAAACGCTTTTATCACCCAGTTAATCATATCGTCAAAGTCATACCTATTATGGTCCCGCATTAATTGTTGGTAATTGTCAAATTCTTTTACAGCAGCAATTAGTTTTTCCATTTTCTCCATTTCGGCGTCTACTAATGCTTGTTTGACCGAACCAGCTTCAAATTGTTTTGTTTTGCGTTTGTACAAGAATGCTTCTCTTGTAGGAATCTCAAGCATATACCTAGTAACCCTTTCTACTAAATAAGGCACTGTCCAACCTTCTTTTTTCATTGCACTAAACAACCTCGATAAATTGCTTATCTCGAAATACACATCCCCCCTATATCTTTTTAATGGATTGTCTTTTTTAAAGCCATCAATTAATTTTTTAAATAATTCTATCTTCTCTAATTCTGATATAGGGTCTAAGCTTGTTTTGTCAAATAAGGATAAATTGTCTTGTATGATGTCGTTACAAAATGAATGGAAAGTGGCAATATTTACCTTGTACGCACTTGTTCCAATAAATTGCACCAATCGTTTGCGCATGGCTATGGCTCCGGCATCCGTATAGGTAAGGCACAATATGTTTTCAGGTGGGGTGTCTGTCTCCAACATAATCTTGCCAATACGTGCACTTAATATTTGTGTTTTACCCGTACCAGGTCCAGCAATAACCATTACCGGGCCTTCGATGGTGTCGACTGCGATTTGTTGTTGCGCATTCAGGCCATTATAAATTTCTTCAAAAGCAATTAATTGTTCCTCTTTGGATATCATATTATAAAATTAGTGGCTTTATTTCTAAATCTTGCAACAAAACAGCAGTTGTAGTGTTATAATATTATGTCAAAAGTATATACAATCAACACCGTTCAAAATATCCCCATATCCCTTGAAGAAGCTTGGGATTTTTTTAGTAGCCCGGCTAACCTTGCTAAAATCACTCCAAGCCATATGGGTTTTAACATTATTAGCAAGCACCATGGGGCTAAAATGTACCCAGGTCAAATAATTGAATACACGGTTTCTCCAGTTTTGGGAATTCCTTTGTATTGGATGACCGAAATAACCCATGTTCAGGAAGGCAAGTATTTTGTTGACGAACAACGCTTCGGACCCTACATTATGTGGCACCACCAACATCATTTTACCGCCATTGAGGGTGGCGTGAGCATGGAAGACATTGTGCATTATAAAATCCCTTTTGGTTTTTTGGGTGACATTGCGCAAGTGTTATTTGTAAAAAATCAGTTAAAAGGAATCTTTGACCATCGTTTCCAGGCGGTTATTGATAAGTGGGGTACTTACAAGCCTTAGTTTTGGGCAAGAAGTTTTTATAAAATAGTTAGCAATAAAACACATTGTTATTTTTATTTTACTAAACTTTGTTGTCAATTTAATATTTACATGGCACACACATCTGGTGGTAGACAAGCTCAAAAACTTTCGGTTGCAGGCTTAATTGTTACTCTTGGGATTATATATGGGGATATTGGAACTTCACCCTTGTATGTGTTTAAGTCAATTATAAATGACAAAGTCATTACCGAACAATTGGTTTATGGTGCCATTTCTTGTGTTTTTTGGACCCTCACGCTACAAACTACGTTTAAATATGTTTTTCTAACGCTCCGTGCCGACAATAAAGGGGAGGGTGGAATATTTTCTTTATTTGCGCTTATTAAAAGGTATGTAAAATGGATATACATACCAGCAATTATTGGAGCGGCTATGTTGTTAGCAGATGGTATGATTACTCCTCCAATTTCAGTTTCTTCAGCAATAGAAGGTTTAGGCGGTGTTAAAGGATTAGAAAACATTATTGTTCCTGGGAACAACTTAACTATTGGTATTGTCATTGCCATTATCTCTTTGTTGTTTTTCTTTCAGCGTTTTGGTACAAAAATTGTCGGTTTCGCATTCGGTCCAATTATGCTTGTTTGGTTTTCAATGATATTTTTATTGGGACTTTCGCAGGTAGTTGAGCATGCAGCAATTTTAAAATGTATTAATCCTTATTACGCAATTGACTTATTGGTTAATTACCCTAGTGGCTTTTGGTTATTAGGAGGGGTATTTTTATGTACAACAGGTGCTGAAGCTTTATATAGTGATTTGGGTCATTGCGGACGTAAGAATATTCAAGTGAGTTGGATGTTTGTAAAAGCTGCATTGGTAATGAATTACATGGGGCAGGGTGCTTGGTTAATGCAGCATATAGGAAGTACCTTGAATGGCCAAAACCCATTTTATGCAATGATGCCGCATTGGTTCTTAATTATAGGTATCAGTATAGCTACATTCGCAGCTATTATTGCAAGCCAAGCATTAATTAGTGGTTCATTCACGCTAATTAATGAAGCAATTAGTTTGAATTTTTGGCCCCGTGTAACAGTTAAATTCCCTACAGAACAAAAAGGGCAAATATATATTCCAAGCCTGAACTTCTTATTATGGGCAGGTTGTGTAACCATGTGTTTGTTTTTTAGAAAGAGTGAACATATGGAAGCTGCGTATGGTTTTTCAATCGTTATCACTATGATAATGACTACCATACTTATGAACTTTTATTTATTGAATGTGAGGCGATGGAGTAGGCCATTAGTTGCCTTTATCATTACTATTTTTTCTATAGTAGAAGTTTCTTTTTTCATCGCTAATGTTGTAAAATTCAAGGAAGCTTATATCACTTTTATTTTTTCATTAAGTATGATTTTAGTGATGGTTGTTTGGCACCGTGCTAGGAAAATTGCCAATCGCTATTTGGATTTTGTTAAGTTGAAAGATTATTTAGTCCCTTTGTCTGAATTAAGTGTAGACAAGGAAATTCCAAAATATGCAACACACTTAGTGTATTTGACTAAGGCAAATAATTATAGGGAAATGGAGCATCGTATTATTGATTCCATATTAAGCCGAAAGCCAAAACGTGCCGATATTTATTGGTTTATACATATTGACAGGACCGACTCCCCTTATGGAATGGAGTATTCAATTCGTGAATTAGTGGATGACAAAGTGATGCGTGTTGATTTTAAAATTGGTTTTAGAATTCAACCTAGGGTGAATGTATTATTTAGAAAAGTAATGCAGGAGCTAAATGAATCTCATGAATTAGGAATATATAGTAAATACGAGTCCCTAAAAAGTAAGGATTTCCATGCCGATATAACTTATGTAATTATGGAAAGCTTCTTCTCTATTGAAAATGAATTATCCGTTAAGGAGGATTTCATTATGGATTTGTACTTTAATATTAAGCAACTCGCGCAAAGCGATCAAAAAGCATTTGGCCTAGACAATGCTACTACTATAATAGAACATGTGCCTTTAATTATTAAAGCAAATGAAAATATTCCTTTAAAGAGAGTATACGATTAAGGAAGGGCAACCATTTTACTTAATTGATTTTGCTTTCCAATACTAACAATCCAATATTGGGTATTGGGTTTTCTGGTTATCTCTAGTGCGCTTAAATTTATTAGTTTAGTGTCGGTAGGTAAAACTGCTTCTACTTCAAAATTTCCGTTGTATTGTTGTAGTATAGCCAATTGTTTTATTTTCTTTTCGTCATTAAATGAAATTTGAAAAGTATTAGCCGATTTTTTCAATACAACAGGGGCCTCCACTTCATATTGAACTAGCCATGGCATGGTAGGTTGTAATGCTGGCTTCCGGTAGTAGTTGTTTTGTAAAGTGTCATTCCAATTGTTTGCGTTGGTTGTAAAACTTTTACTGCTGAAATAGGCGCTACCTCTTGTATTTTTTAAACTCCTAAGTTGTTTAATCTGATGGGGTATTTCATTTCTTTCTTTCCATGCGGGATTACTGCCGGCACGGTAAATGCCATGACCAATATATAAATTGCGATTATAAGTATTCTTGTCCCACCAATTTACTAATTCATCATAGTCGGCTAATGCATGGCCATGTTCCCAGTATAATTGCGGGGTGATATAATCAATCCAACCTTTTTCTAGCCATAGCAATACATCGGCATATAATTCGTCGTAGTTTGTAACGCCCGCTTTCGTGTTGCTACCTTTTGGGTCCTTTGACTTATTACGCCAAACGCCAAATGGGCTAATACCAAATTGTGTACCAGGTTTTGTTTGTTGAATGGTTATAGCAATTTGTTTAATAATGGTATCGCAGTTGCTTCTTCTCCAATCTTCTTTTAATAAGCCTCTTTTATTTAAGACATAAGCAGCTTCATCGGGGAATTCCTTTCCCGGAATTTTATATGGGTAAAAGTAATCATCCATATGAATTGCGTCTATATCGTAACGACTTACTAAGTCTTTCACCACCCTATTGGTATGCTTCCAAACTTCTGGTAATGCGGGATTAAAATATTTTTTATCTCCATAAGTTAAAAACCATTCTGGATGTATTTTAGTTAAATGGTTTGGTGCTATGCTAGATTTGTTAACATCAAATACTGCTCTATAAGGGTTTATCCAAGCATGAAATTCCATTCCTCGTTTATGCGTTTCTTCAATCATGAAAATTAATGGGTCATAAAACGGACTTGGAGGTAAACCTTGTACGCCCATTAAATATTCGCTCCATGGTTCAAGTACCGAAGGGTATAATGCATCCCCTGATGGACGAACTTGCATGATAATAGCGTTCATCCCATTTTTTTGGTGCATGTCAAGTAGCGTCGTAAACTCTTCTTTCTGAGCTTCATTGCTCAGGCCTCTTTTACTCGGCCAATCAATATTTGCTACAGTTGCTACCCACACGCCCCTAAATTCAAATACGTTTTTATCGTCTAATTTGGGTTGTCCTTTTGTAAAAAGAAAACATCCTATAAATAGAATGCAAAGAGAAAATCGCATATGCGTATGATTTTATTAATCGTTATCGTTGTGTGCCCTAAGCTTATCTAAAATTTGGTTTGCTAATACAGCTTCGTTTTCGTCTAATCCACTTAATATCGCATCAAGTTGAGTATCTAGTATATCTAACTTATTAATTAGCTTCAACCCCTTCTCAGTTAAAACAATATCAACTAGACGTTTATCGGATTGACATGCATTTTTTTGAACCAATTCCTTGCAAATTAGGCGGTCCACAATCCTGCTTGTATCGCTCATTTTATCAAGCATACGTTCCCTGATTTGTAAGGTGCTTAATGGATGATCGCTTCCTCTTAAAATCCTTAAAATATTATATTGTTGTTGTGTGATTTCTTCCTTTAATAGCAAACGGCTGATTCTTTCATTCAGCCAATTAGCTGTATACATTAAGTTAATGGCTAACTTCTGAAATTCATTTCTGAAATTAGATTGTTGTATTTCTTTTTCGATGTCCATTATAAATGATACGCTTTATTAATAATATTTTCTTCTTATATAGTTGAAAATTGGCAACGCTAACATTGCCCCAATAGCATCTGCTAGCATATCTGCAACTTCAAATCCTCGAGAGGGAACATAATATTTCTGATAATACTCCATTCCAATGCCATACAAAATACAGAAAATTAAAACCAAGGCTTTTGCACTCGTTGTTTTTAATGAATCTGCTGCCGATTGCTCAAAATAGAAGAAAAATGACATTGCTAGTGAACCAAATAGCATTATATGGACAATTTTGTCAACTGGCACATTTTTAAACCATTTTGGGCTTGTCGAAAAATCACTACTCGCCATACTAAGTAGTATAAAAATGAGCAGTAATTCTCCTATCACCCAAAGCAAAGCTTTCATTTGTATTAGTAAGCTTAGTGAACCAATTTGGCATAAGCCTCGCTAGTCAATAAATTTTCAAATTCAGCAGGATCATTTACAGTCACTTTTACCATCCAACCAGCACCGTAAGCATCGGTATTTACTAATTCAGGTTGTGCAGTTAATGCAGGGTTTACTTCAGTAACAGTACCTGCTAAAGGCAAGAATAAATCACTTACTGTTTTAACAGCTTCTACGGTACCAAATACAGCTTCGGCTTCAAGCGCTTTCCCTACAGTATTAATATCAATATATACAATATCACCCAGCTCGCCTTGAGCAAAGTCGGTAATGCCAATTGTGGCAGTATTACCTTCTATTTTAATCCATTCGTGGTCTTTTGTGTAGCGTAAGTCTGCTGGGAATTGCATAGGTTAAAATTTAATTATTACAAATATTCATAAAAATCACTAAAAAAACAATGAGCTAGAAACTAATGTTTTCAAAATAAAGCAAAATATGATCTTTTAAAAACGCTTCTTGCTCGATTAAGTTCATTGTAGGGGTATTTTTGATTTGCTTAAAGTGGGGCCAACCATCCTCGTCCTTGCCCTCTAAAATATAATACCCGCTTGAAGAAAGTATGCTACAAATGGCCACATGCATCAAGTCCTGTTTTTGCTCCTTGCTTATCTTTTCTCTTATAAATCCGGTTTCTTGTAGCCCTATTAAAAACAGAACGGCCTCCACATCGGGCTTTTTACCAAATTTGTCCACTAATTTTTGTTCTAATGCCCACCACCTGGTCTGAAAATCGTCTGCTATAGTTGCCATATCTTCCTTTTATCAATTTATGCTGCAAAGGTAAGGGATATATAGGCTTGGTAGGTTGGTTTGATTATCTTTGCCAAAATTCGATAACATGTTACAAGTAAATTTTTTACGCCAAAACCGCGACTTAGCTAAGCAGAAATTAGCTGTCAAGCATTTTCCCAATGTGGACTTGGTGGACGAAGTAATCGCAATTGATGATGAAAGAAAGCAATTACAAGCTGCTTTTGACGAAACACAAACAAAAGTGAATGCGGCTTCTAAGGAAATAGGTGGGTTTATGGCAAAAGGGGAGAAGGACCATGCTGAGGCGCTTAAAACGAACGTTGCGGCATGGAAGAAATTGCTTGAACCCTTAAAAGAGCAAATGGCAGAAGTGGAAGCTAATTTATTAAAGACCATTGTTCAATTTCCTAATTTGCCGCACGATATGGTGCCATTAGGAAAAACACCTGAAGAAAATGAAGTGGTGAAGGAAGCAGGAACTACCCAGCAATTACCTGCAGGGGCTTTGCCTCATTGGGATTTGATTAAAAAATACAATTTGGTTGATTTTGAAACTGGTGCTAAAATTACTGGCAGTGGATTCCCTTTATATATTGGCAAGGGAGCAAAGTTTCAACGCGTATTGACGCAATATTTTTTAGATTTTAATACAGCGGCAGGTTATACCGAATACCTTCCACCATTTATGGTGAACGCAGCCTCTGCATTTGCAACAGGCCAATTGCCCGATAAGGAAGGGCAAATGTACCATGCGACCGAGGATGATTTTTATTTAATTCCAACGGCCGAAGTACCTGTAACCAATGTGTTTCGTGATGTGGTATTAAAGGATACGGATTTGCCTATTCAAATGACCGCCTATTCACCTTGTTTCAGAAGAGAAGCAGGAAGTTTTGGTAAAGATGTGCGTGGTTTAAATAGAGTGCATCAATTTGAGAAAGTTGAAATTATTCAAATTGTCCATCCTGATAAAAGCGATGAAGTATTGAATGAGATGGTGGCACATGTTGAAAATTTATTAATTAGTTTGGGTTTGCAGTATAGAATTTTAAGACTTTGTGGTGGAGATATGGGGTTTGCTTCAGCAATCACTTATGATTTTGAAGTGTATAGCGCTGCACAAGAAAGATGGCTAGAAGTAAGTAGCGTAAGTAACTTTCAGGCATACCAAACGTACAGAATGAAATGTCGCTTTAAAGATGCAGAAGGAAAAATACAATTTGCACATTCATTGAATGGAAGTTCATTAGCATTGCCAAGAATTTATGCAGCTATTGTAGAAAACTACCAAACCGAAAATGGCATTGCCTTACCTAAGGTGTTGCAACCTTATTTTGGTGCTAGTGAATTAGTATAATATTTTTATTGGCTTCCTAAAAGGAGCGGTATGCAAAAGGTCCCGACAAGTCGGGACCTTTTTAGTTTTTCTATTTCTATATTTAACCAAGAAAAATTTAAATGCCGTCTTTAAAATTTATTGAAACGAATACCAATTGCGAAGGGGTTAAAATCAAAGCCATAAAGGTTATTGTCTGCAAATAAATTACTTAACCCATAGGAGCCGTATAAACGAACAGGCCCTATACCAAGCTCCCCAATAGCAGCTGTGCGCCAGTCATTCAAATTAAAACTACCTCCAATTTTTTGCTTGCCCCTTTCCGCACTTATTTGTTTGTTACGTGCTTTAAGTAAATAGCCAGCACTTAATCCAATGCCCGCATAAAATCCTTTTTTACTAGTAGGGTTGGGCCTGTAATTTATTTGAACAGGGATGGTTAAATATTTTACAAATAATTTATTTTTTCTAAAATCAATTGACTCGGTATTAGTATAGGGATACGCATCTCTGAAACTAACACTTTCATCAAATCGGAAATTAAACATTTCAAAACCTATGCCATATTTTAAATTTAGTTTATGTTGGTATAAATTCACTCTTTGTAGTACTAGCCATAAATTTACATTGCTAGATTTTAAGTTATTTAATTTTAAAATATCGGATGCGGGTGGCCCAGGGAATATAGCGGTATTGTTTTGTGGCAATAGTTGGTTATTCATGATATAATACCGTGACTCGGAATTATCTATATAATTCGCAAAACCTAAGTCCAAATCAAAAAAGCTAGTGCTAACGTTTTTTAAAGGTCTTTTTGCACGATTTATTTGAATGCGTGTTTTTTTAAAATCGCCAACAAATTCACGGCTATTTGTATCTGAAATTTTTATGCTTGTTTTCCAATTATTATTATTTTCTGCTGCTTTTTTGTTTACTATAAAAATACCTCCAATTGTAATGGTATCGGCACTTATTTTAATATTATTACTATTAATAATAATAACATCTTGCTTTGTGCTAGTACTTGTATCTTTTTGTGCTTGCCCGAATATACTAATGCCTAATGCAAGTATTGGTAAGATTATTTTTTTCATGTTTTGTATTATTTTCTTTATTAGTTTTTATTTCTTTTAAATAAGGACCCTACTTTTCGGGTAATGCCCCTAAACTTGTCTGCGTCAACTTCAAAGCTAGCAATGAAAATAACCCTGTCGTTATCGTCGGTGTCAATTTCGTTGTATTCTATACCTTGCTCGTTTATTAGTTCTTGTTGAATATTACTGGTAGTAACTAGGGTAGTAGCATCAGACATGCTTGTAGTAATAGGGTTGCTAGTATAGTGCTCATGCGATAACACTTCAGAGGGTACGACATCCATTCCCTCATTTTGGGTTAAATCAGTTTCGGGGGCAATTCTATTATTTACGTCACTACTTGAACTTGCATTTTCTCTTATTGCTGTACCCAGCTGAGTTATCTTTTTTATACTCGGCGTTTCTTTTATTACTTGGCCTCCTTCTTCATTGCGAAGGACTGTATTTTGTTTTTCTGTCTTTGCTACAGTACCATCCAGTTGCTTAATTATCACTCCTTTTTTATACGCTAAATTTTGATACCCAAAAAAGAGTACAAATAAGGCAGCAACCGATACGGCAATTGCATAGTATTGCTTCTTAAAATTAGGCCTTATAACAACAGCCTCTTTTCGGTATAAGGATTGCTTAAAATTACTATCCAAACCTGCTTCCATTTCATCAAACCTATACAGCAAAGCTTTGTCCTCATAAATTTCACTTGTTACAGTTAACTTAGTTTGTTGAAGCTCGTTCAAGATTGATGCATAAGTTGGGTTGGCTAATACAAATAGTTCTACTGCTGCTTTTTCTGTAGCAGTTAATTCGTTGTCAATATACAACAGAAAATAATTTTCGTATGTTGATTCGTTAACTTTCATTTATGCACGCACTTTTTCAAAGTGGCTTAATTTAGTTTTCAATAATAATCGGGCCCTATGCAAATACACTTTTACCTGACTTTCCGATAAGTGCATAATTTCTCCAATTTCTTGGTAACTATACCCTTCGTAATCTTTTAACAGCACTAAACTTTTTTGGGTTGGATTTAATTCATTAATAGCTTGCAATAAAACCTGTTTTAATTCATGGTTTCCCTGAGTGCTTGAATGATTAACTTCATCATAGCTATCTGTGGAACTTGCTTTTTTCCCCTGACGGATATGGTCTATCATTTGGTGGTAAGCAACAGTAAACAGGTATGACTTTGCTTTTAATGGGTCCACACTATTGCGGTTGATCCATAATTTTTCAAAGGCTGTTTGCACTATATCTCGTGCATCCTCGGTATGGCGGATATTTTTCACAATAAACCTAAATACTCCATCTGCATTTACATCGACACAATTATTATAATCTTTCTCCGTCATTCCTTTTCTTTAGGCTGTTAATTATACTTTAAACGCACACCTGCCAGAAAAGTTACAGGGATTGATTAATAATTTACAATTTGTTCTTCAATGCCTTCTGGCAAGGTCCTGAATTCATATTGTTGATTCCTCAATTGTGGCTCGAATCCTGCTTCTTTAATAGCTTCTTGGATGGTTTTATAAGTGAAACGGTGAGGCGCTCCTGCAGCACTCACTACATTTTCTTCTAACATGATACTTCCAAAGTCATTCGCACCTGCTTCTAAACAAACTTGCGCGGTGGCTTTTCCTACGGTTAGCCAGCTAGCTTGAATATTTTTAATATTTGGCAACATAATACGGCTTATGGCAATCATTCTAATGTATTCTTCGGTAGTTGTTAAATTATGTACTCCTCTTATTTTAGTCAATAAAGTATCAACGTCCTGGAAAGTCCAAGGAATGAATGCTAAAAATCCGTTTGCACCTTCAGGTTTTCTGTCTTGTGTTTCACGAATACGTACCAAGTGAATAAATCGTTCTTCTAATGTTTCCACATGACCAAACATCATGGTGGCACTACTTGTGATGTTTAATTGGTGTGCAGCTGCCATTACTTCCAGCCACTCATCCGAACCACATTTACCAGCTGATACTAATTTTCTAACCCTATCTACTAGTATCTCTGCACCCGCGCCAGGTAAAGAATCCATGCCGGCTGCTTTAAGGGCAGTTAACACTTCGGTATGGGTCATGCCTTCTAATTTTGCAATATGTGCAATTTCTGGGGGCCCTAATGTGTGTAATTTAATAGTTGGAAATTCGCTTTTAATTTGGCTAAATATATCCACATAAAATTTTAATCCTAGTTCAGGGTGGTGCCCTCCTTGTAATAATAGTTGGTCTCCGCCCCATGCAAGTGTTTCTTTAATTTTCACTCGGTAAGTATCCATATCGGTGATATAAGATTCAGGATGACCAGGTACTCTGAAAAAATTACAAAATTTGCAATTCGCTATACATACGTTTGTTGTGTTCAGGTTTCTATCTATCTGCCAAGTTACCTTACCATGTGGCACTTGTTTCTTTCTTAACTCATTGGCAACGTAACTAATCTCATTCAAAGGCGCATGCTCAAATAAAAACATCCCTTCTTCCTTCGTTAAGTACTCAAAATTGAGGGCTTTTTTGTATAATTCGTCTAATTGCATACAGGTATAATTTGAAGTGCAAAGTTAAGACTTTAAACATTTGCTTTTTTAAGAAAACCAACTATAGTACTAATTAACTAATTTCGTTGCTTCTATGATACAATTTGAAAGATTCCAACTAGAAAACGGCTTAAAGGTCGTAGTGCATCAAGACACTAGTACCCCTATGGCAGTAGTTAATGTCCTATATAATGTAGGTGCCAAAGACGAAAACCCTTCCAAAACAGGTTTTGCGCATTTATTTGAGCATTTAATGTTTGGAGGCAGTGTAAATATTCCTGTGTATGACGAGCCTTTACAAAGGGCTGGAGGGGAAAACAATGCCTACACAACGAATGATATAACCAACTACTATTGTCAAATGCCCGCTGAAAACTTGGAAACAGCTTTTTGGCTAGAAAGTGATAGAATGTTGTCTTTAGCATTTAGCCCTAAAAGTTTAGAAGTGCAAAGAAAGGTGGTGTGCGAGGAGTTCAAAGAGCATTATATAAATAAACCTTATGGAGATGCTTGGCATAAAATGCGTGAATTAGCCTACACTAAACATCCTTATCGTTGGATGACTATTGGTGCTTCTTTAGCACATGTAGAACAAGCAACGATGGAAGACGTTAAGGACTTTTTCTTTCAATTTTACCGACCTAATAATGCAGTATTGGTTGTGACAGGAAATGTAAATACGGATCAAGTAAAGGAATTAGCAGAAAAATGGTTTGGTCCAATTCCTGCAGGCAAACCTTATGTGCGCAATTTACCTGCTGAACCACAGCAAGAAAAAAGTAGAAGTTTGGATGTTCGCGCCGACGTGCCAATGGATATGTTAATGATGACATGGCATATGGGAGGACGTTTTGATGAAGGATATCACGCAACAGATTTATTGACTGATGTATTGGGTGGTGGTGCAAGTGCAAGATTATATGAGCAACTCATAAAAGTGAAGCAATTGTTTTCTTCAATTGATTGTTTCCATTTTGGAACAGTTGACCCTGGCTTATTGGTCATTACAGGGAAGTTGGTAAAAGGGGTTACGATGTCCGTTGCAGAAAAAGCAGTGTTGGCCGAAGTGGAACAAATAAAAAATACTTTATTGCCTTTAAAGGAAGTGCAGAAGGTGATTAATAAAACTGAAAGCCTTATTTGTTTTGAGGACATGAGTATTATGAATCGAGCGCACAGTTTAGCTTTTTATGAATTGCTAGGGGATGCCGCAATGATGAATGAAGAATTAGCAAAATACCAAGCAGTCACTCCTGAAATGATTCAGAAAACCGCAAACGTCATTTTTAATGACAACAATAGAAACACTTTATACTACTACAGTAAATCATAATTAACATGTCATTAGATAGAACAAAAGCGCCACTTATAAAAGATGCAGTTGATTTTGATATACAATTGAAGCCATGTCAAAAGTTCGATTTAGACAACGGGGTGGAAGTATACGCTTATGAAGGAGGTGCTGAAGAAGTGCTAAGCTTAGAGATGGTATTTTTTGCAGGCAATGGTTTTGAAGATAAAAATTGGGTGGCAGCAGCGACTAATTTTTTATTAAAAAATGGCACAAATAATAAAACAGCCTTTGAGGTAAATGACGCCTTTGAATTTTACGGTGCCTATATGAATAGGAGCTGTTACAACGAAACTGCAACCATTAATTTACATTGCTTAACCAAGCATTTTAAAGAAGTGTTACCTGTTATGAGCGAGTTGGTGTCGGATGCCATCTTCCCTGAAAAAGAATTAGAAATTTACCAACAAAATCAAATTCAGCGATTGCATTTGAATTTAAAGAAAGGAGATTTTATAGCGAACCGTTTAATTGATGAATATTTGTTTGGTATTGAACATCCTTATGGAAAATATTCTACCGAAAAAGATTTCAATAATTTGACGCGTGCTGATTTAGTTAGGTTTTATAACAAATACTACAAGGAAGGAAAGTGTATTTTATTTATGGCGGGAAAATTCCCGAGTAATATACAAGCCTTGCTTAATAAATATATTGGAAGCTTGCCATTGAATAAAAAAATAATCACACCAATTGACCATCCTATTCATGCAGCTACTGAAAAAAAATATAGTATTATAAACGACTCTGCTTCTGTGCAAGGATCGATTCGTTTAGCTAGACATTTTCCCAATAGACACCATCCCGATTTCCCTGCTACACAGGTATTAAATAATATTTTTGGAGGCTTTTTTGGGTCGCGATTAATGAGCAATATTAGAGAGGACAAGGGCTATACATACGGTATACAGAGTTATTTACAAAATCATGTTCAACAATGTGCTTGGTTAATTAGTACCGACGCAGGTAAAGATGTTTGTAAAGCAACTATTGAAGAAGTGTATAAAGAAATGAAAATCCTTAGAGAAGAATTAGTGGAGCAGGATGAATTGAAATTAGTAAAGAATTATATGTTGGGTTCCTTATTAGGTGATTTAGATGGACCTTTCCAAATTATAAATCGTTGGAAAACATATGTACTAAATGATTTAACAGGTGATTACTTCTACAATACCATTAAAGTGGTAAGGGAAATAGATCCCCCGCAATTACAAGCACTTGCTAGAAAGTATTTGCGTGAAGAAGATTTTTATGAATTAGTAGTTTACTAGGTATATTCGTATGGTAAATACATGTTCATATTTTAACTTTAAATATTATGGGAAGGTTTTTTACTAAAACAATCGCAACTGCTTTAGCGGTATTATTAGTTGCTTATTTAATAAAAGGAGTTACAGTGGACGATTCCGTTACTGCATTATTAGTAGCATTGGTATTAGGCCTATTAAATACGTTTGTCAAACCTATTTTAATTGTGCTGACTATTCCTATTACCTTTTTCACTTTTGGCTTGTTTTTGATTTTCATTAATGTGTTTATTATTTATATGGTTTCCGAAATTGTACCTGGTTTTCATGTGAGTGGTTGGTTTACAGCTATCATTTTCAGCTTTCTTGTAAGCTTTTTTTCCTTTCTCATTGAGTCTATTATTGGTAGGCCAGCAGGTCAAAAACCAGATCAGCACTAGATAGAGGTATAGTATTCTCTACAATAAGTGTCTTTTTAAAATTTATTTTTATCCTAAATAATTGATAATCAGTATTCTAGTAATATAGTATAGCTATTACTAGAAAAAACTTAGTACTATGTGATACATAGTACTATATAACTCCTTAGCTTTGTGGTATAAATTAAAGTTATGGATATTCAAAACACACAAAGTCAGATGCGCAAGGGCGTTTTGGAGTTTTGCATATTGTCCATCATTCAACAAGGGGAAGTTTACCCAAGTGATATTGTTGACAAAATGAAAGCGGCCAATTTGCATATTCTAGAAGGAACCTTATATCCTTTATTGACAAGGCTTAAAAACGCTGGGTTATTAAATTACCGTTGGGTAGAAAGTGTAACTGGTCCGCCAAGAAAGTATTTTGTAATGACCGAAGACGGCAATGCTGCTTTTGAGGTATTATTAAAAACATGGAATGATATGGCTGGCGCAGTTAATACACTTACACAAGTTGTAAATCCTATTTCTTCAACTGAAGCTACCGAAGCTTTATAAACTATACATTATGCACAAAGTAATAAATATCAATTTTCAAGGTCGTATACTTCCTATTGAGGAGTTGGCCTATGATTTATTAAAACAATACATCGATAGTTTGCGTACTTATTTTGTAAACGAAGAAGGATGTGATGAAATTATCAATGATATCGAATGTAGAATTGCAGAATTATGCGATGAGCGTTTAAAAAAAGGAGCACCTTGTATTACACAGGAGGATATGAATTTAATTATTGCTAGTATTGGCCGCCCTGCTGATTTTGAAGCTCAAGATGGTTTTGAACAGTCGACTGCTTCAAGTGCGAATAGTGCAAACGATGGTCGCCAACAAAATGGAAATCAAGATACCACTAATAATACGAACTCGAATTTTTATAGAAATGGAAATATTCCTAAAAGATTATATCGTGATGAGCAAAACAAGGTATTGGGTGGCGTTTGTAGTGGTATCGCTAACTACTTTGTTATAGAACCTTGGATAGTTAGGATACTATGGTTCTTTTTAATTGGATTAAATATACTAATCTATATAATTCTATGGATTGCAGTACCTAGTTCTTCCGTAAAAGAAGTAGGCGGTGTCCGTAAGCGTTTATTTAGAGATATTGATAATAAAATTATAGGAGGCGTTTGTGCCGGCTTGGCAAAATATTTTGGATTAAGGGTAGGTATTATCCGTGTATTGTTTTTGATTCCGTTTATACGTTTCATTATCAATTTTAGACATATCCATTTATTTCAATTTTGGGATTTTCCTGATTTCCCTAATTTCTTAGATATCACTTTTAGTCCTGGTGCAGTATTTATATATATTGTTTTATGGTTGGTATTGCCAGAAGCTAAGACCAGTGCGGATAAATTAGAGATGGTGGGTGAAAAAGTGGATTTGAATAGTATTAAAAACACCATTCAAAATGATATGGAAGGGTTTAGCAAAAGAGCACAAAATTGGGGAAGTGAATTTTATAAAAAAACAAGAACGGAACGCAGTCAACAAAGAACCGAGGATCGTAATGAAGGTCGCGATGCGTGCAATAATGGGGCTGATGAAAATTCTTCCAACACGGCGAATAGAGAAAGCAAAGGCTGTCTTTATTATATAGGTAGGGCCATCACTATTTCGATTAAGGTGTTTGTTTATTTTGTGTTAGCGATTGTAGGAATTTCTTTATTTGCAGCACTGTTTGGAATTGGCGCTGCAGTAACAGCAGTATATCCTTTAAAAAAGTTTGTATTGGAAGATGGTGCACAAAGTTGGGCTGCTTTTGGAACAATCGTATTATTTATCTGGGTACCTATCGTTGGTATTGTAACTGCGATTATTCGAAAAATTGCAGGATTTAAAAAGACCAATGTTTGGATACGATCTAGCTTTTGGGCCTTATGGATTGTTGGATGGGTAATGCTATTTTATTTTGGAAGTAGCCTAGGAAATAGCTTTACCAAACATAATAAACCTGTTGAACAAGCAATTACTTTAACCAATCCGGCTATTAATTATTTAGAAGTAACGGCTATACCAAAAATGAAATACTATGAGGATAAGTGGTTTAAAATTTCAGAATTCGTTGACTACGGGGATGACGACACTATTTTTGTAAGAAATCTTAGGATTAGAATTGTGCAATCAACCACTGATAGTTTTCAAGTGAAAGTGGTAAAACTAAGCAATGGTAAGACACTAGCTGAAGCCAATAACTTAGCGAATAAAATTAATTTTGACATTACGCAACAGGATAGTTTAATTTATTTAGACAAGGGGATTGGTATTAATGCAAATGATAAATTTAGGAATCAACATATTATTATGACTATTGCTGTCCCTATTGGTAAGCGAATAAAAATTTCGGGTAAAGGTTGGTCTCAAACCAATATAAATATTGATCATCGTGGTATGCGTACCGAAACCATTGGCCGAATCAGTTCAGATAATGATTGGTATAATGGATGGGACAATGAATCTTTTAATTATTCATTCGGTGTAACTTATTTAATGACAAGCACAGGACTGGAAAAAATTGGTCGCGCTGATATTGAAGACAAAGAAGAGGATAAAGTTGAAATGTCAGACATTGAAAATCAGTTAAACGAATTAAAATTAGAGCGAGAGCGACTTGAAGGGGATTTAAAAAAGTCAAGAGAACAAAAGATAAAAGAGTTGGAAAAGATAGATCGTGCTTTAGAAAAAAAGGCGGCTGACAAGAAGGAAAATAAAGGGTT
>CANHAE010000003.1 GCA_947458915.1 Bacteroidota bacterium | reverse complement strand
GTTTTGTGTAACCATATCTAATGAAAGTTCAGCATGTGCCGTTAACCCTTTTGCTAATTTCATATCAGCAAAAATTTGACCTTGGTTCCTGAAAGCAGTAATTTTATTACTTGCTTCTTCTGTTTC
The DNA here is from genome assembly GCA_947458915.1 of Bacteroidota bacterium. Lineage (GTDB taxonomy): Bacteria > Bacteroidota > Bacteroidia > Chitinophagales > Chitinophagaceae > Sediminibacterium. The sequence goes on along the minus strand of CANHAE010000003.1, from coordinate 49,643 downwards.
AATCAATGGATTGTAATAAGTTGTAACTGGTGTATTAAAAAGTTTTCCATTAGCATCTCTTATTGGAGTAATTGGCGCTAAGGCAACAATTTGCATTGGCGTTTCAAATGCGTTATCTTCTGGAACATTGTTTCTTGTGATTTTAGTTAAACTTAAATTCACGCCTAATTTCATCCAATCGTTCACTTGGTTGTCTAAGTTTACACGAGCACCCATTCTTTCAAAACCGTTTTTTACCAATATACCATCCTGACGATTCATATTACCCGCTACATAAAATTTAGTTTTGTCGTTTCCACCTTGTGCACTCAATTCATATTGGCTCACTTTAGCTTCTTGAAACGCTTGATCCTCCCAATTCGTATTGAAAGTACCAGGCTTCCAGTCTTGACCACCGCCATTTGTATTTGCTGAAGAAATACCGCTGTAACGGTTGAAACGGCCTTTAACCCAATCTTGCGCTTCGTCAATAGCTTCCTGTACGTTATTATACCCCCAATAGTTATCCGCTCTGTAATAATGGTATTTCGCATCATTTGCAGCAGCCATTAAGAAGTAATCAACAAACTCTTTAGCATTTAAAAACCCTCTTTTATGAGTAGGGGCATTTGTACCTTGTTGTACATTTAAGTTAAACTTGGTTTTACCTGCCTTACCACGCTTAGTAGTGATTAACACCACACCATTTGCACCACGGCTACCATAAATTGCTGAAGCAGCTGCATCTTTTAAAATTTCAAAAGATTCTACATCATTAAAGTTGATATCTGCAGTAGAACTTCCTATAGCACCTGATGCCAATGGAATTCCATCAACCACATATAAAGGTTGGTTGCTACTATTAACAGACCCACTACCTCTAATTCTTACTTTAATACCTTCTCCAACTTTACCACTTTGTGATTCTACAAACACACCAGCAGCTTTACCTTGAATTGCTTGGTCTAAACTAGGAACAGGAGTATTTTGTACTTCTGAACCTTTAATACGCACTAAAGAAGAAGTAATTTCTCTTTTAATAGATGTACCATAACCAACAACTACTACTTCAGAAAGCGCTTTAACATCAGCTTTCAAAGCAATGATAAAGGTTTTTGAATTCGTTGAAACCTGTCTTGACTCATAGCCTACAGCTATGAATTCTAAGGTTTGATTTGCCTTTGCGGAAATTGAAAAACTTCCTTGGGCATCAGTTGTAACTCCAGCTTTAGTGCCTTTCACAAGTACACTTGCTCCTGCTAAAGGAGCACCAGATTCGTCTGTAACTTTACCTGTTACTGTAGTGTTTTGAGCCATTGCAACACCAATCATGAGAAAGGATGCAATAAAGCTCAAAAGAAATAATTTTTTCATCATAGGATTTAATTTATCTAATAGCGAAATTGTTTGACCACTAATTTAATATATTTTTTCATAATATTAATATTTTGTTAAAAAAATGGCCTAAAATTAAGACGACCATAGCATTTTATCAACGATTTACATATATGCTATTTTTAATATTTGCTTTTTTTGGTATAAAGACCCCCGACTTCGGCAAATACCCTTTCTTTTATAAGATATGAAACTATCTTTACTACATGAGCAAATCCAAATCGGCATTTTTTTGCAATAATTGCGGTTACGAATCGGCTAAATGGGCCGGCAAGTGTCCATCATGTAACGAATGGAACACATTTACCGAAGAAATAGTGGAAAAAGGAGAAAAAAAAGAAACCCCATGGGAAGGCTATACGAATCAACAAAAAGGCACTGAAGTAATTTCAATAAACGAAGTAAATAGCCAGTCTGAAAAAAGAATAAGTAGTGCCGACGAGGAATTAAACAGAGTTTTAGGAGGTGGCATTGTATTAGGTTCTATTATATTAGTTGCTGGAGAACCAGGCATAGGAAAAAGTACTTTGTTTTTGCAACAAGGTTTAATGATGAAGGACCAAGTGGTGTTGTATATAAGTGGTGAAGAAAGTATTCAGCAAATTAAGATGCGTGCAGATAGGTTGAAATTGCAAAATGAAAATTTTTATTTACTTACCGAAACTCATACGAACGCGATATTCAAAGCAATAAAAAAATTAAAACCAACGGTGGTAATAGTAGACTCTATTCAAACTTTAGAATCGAATTTAATTGAAGCTGCCGCAGGAAGTGTTTCACAAATAAAACAAACTGCCGCAGAGTTTCAACGTTTTGCAAAAGAAACGGGCACGCCTGTTTTTTTAATTGGACATATCACAAAAGAAGGCACTATTGCTGGCCCTAAGATTTTGGAACATATGGTGGACACGGTACTTCAATTTGAAGGCGACCGACATTACGCTTATAGAATGTTGCGCACTTTAAAAAACAGATTTGGAAGCACAAGCGAATTAGGAATTTATGAAATGACGGGTGAGGGAATGCGTGTTGTTACAAACCCTTCCGCTTTTTTAATTGCACAAAGAAATGAATCACTAAGTGGTAGTACAATTGCTGCTTCTATGGAAGGCATGCGTCCCTTATTAATTGAAGTGCAAGCATTGGTGACACAAAGTGTTTATGGAACACCTCAAAGAACCGTAACAGGTTTTGATTTAAGGAGGTTACAATTGCTACTAGCGGTTTTAGAAAAACGTGGCGGATTTGCATTTGGAATGAAAGATGTTTTTGTAAATATTGCTGGTGGTTTAAAAATTGAAGACCCTTCCTTGGACCTTGCAATAATATTGTCATTACTTTCTTCCTACGAAGACATCCCTTTACCACAGGGCATTTGCTTTGCTGGCGAAGTTGGGTTGAATGGTGAAATTCGTGCCGTAAATAGGATTCAACAAAGAATAAGCGAAGCAGAAAAATTAGGCTTTGAGAAAATATATATTTCTGGTTTTAACCAAAAGGGATTAGAACCAAAAAAATATGCGATTCAAATTATTCCCATTGAAAGAGTAGACGAAGCTTATCGATTATTTTTCTAGTGCTTCCTTACTGTTGGCATATATTAAAGGAATACGTAAAATGTTTTTTTCATTTACTATACCCACATATTTGTTTGCATTGTGGTACCGAACAGCTAACGGACAAGCAAGTGCTTTGCACTAATTGTATTGTTAAATTACCCTACACTGATTTTTTTTCCATGCAGGATAATGCAGTAGAGAAAATATTTTGGGGCAGAACAAAAATTACAGCAGCAGGCGCTTTATTGTTTTTTACAAAAGATAGTATTGTGCAAGCACTTATTTTTGAATTAAAATATAAGCAACATAAAAAAGCGGGATTACTACTTGGCAACTTAATTGGAATTGAATTAAGTAAATTAAAAAGGTATAATACAATTGATTTTTTAATCCCCATCCCAATTAGTGCTAAAAAAGCGCGAAGCAGAACTTTTAACCAGGCTCAAATAATTTGTGAAGGCATAGTTCAATTTTCGCCAGGAAAGAAGATTGCAAATAATTTAAAAAAAATAAAAACAGGGCTTACTCAAACACATAAGGATAGAGTACAAAGAGGTATGGCAAATCTGCCGATATTTTACCTTCAACACCCCGAAGTACTACGCAATAAAAATTTGTTATTAGTTGACGATGTGATTACTACAGGTGCCACCATTGAAAGCGCTTGTATTTGTTTAGAAGCGGCAAACCCTAAAACAATTAGCCTAGCCATAGCCGCTTATACCTTAAACTAAACTTTATTAGCAGAATGTTGTTATATTGAATTATAAACTACAACACATGAAACTTATTGTAACCCTATTTTGCTTGGCTATCACTTTTTTAACGAACGGACAAAGCATTCATGGCTTTAAAGTAAAAAGTATTGACGGAAAAGAAATTAACCTTGCGAGTTTCAAAGGCAAGAAAATACTAATTGTAAATACGGCAAGCAAATGTGGCTATACTGGCCAATATGAAGCTTTACAAAAAGTATATACACAGTATAAGGATAAGTTAGTTATTATAGGATTCCCATGCAACCAATTTGGTGGCCAAGAACCAGGAACCAATGATGCGATTGTTGAATTTTGTCAAAAAAATTACGGCGTAACTTTCCCTTTAGGAGATAAGCTGGATGTTAAAGGAGAAAATGCAGCGCCAATTTATAAGTGGTTAACTCAAAAATCACAAAACGGGGTGTTAGACGCAACAATTGGCTGGAATTTTAATAAATTCTTACTAGACGAACAAGGCAAAATGATTGCTTACTTCCCTAGTAATGTAAAGCCAGATAGCGAAAGTATTTTGTCTTATCTAAAGTAATCGGCTTCCACAACTATCCATTATCTTCGCTCCATGTTACTAAGTGAAGTTATTGGACAAGAAAAATTAAAACAACAACTAGTTGAAATGGTACAGCACCAAAGGCTGAGCCATGCCTTACTTTTTGTTGGGCCCGAGGGTTCGGGCGCTTTGCCTTTGGCTATTGCTTTTGCGCAGTATATAGTAAGTATTCCCAATAGTCAAAAAGTGGAGGCAGTTGATATGTTTCGTTCCGAGGCCCCTGTTGAACAAAAAGTATATAACCCTGATGAAATTGCTGGTTTACCCGCCTACCAAAGGGCAAGTCAGTTAATGCACCCCGATTTACACTTTTCTTTTCCTACAATTACCGAAAAACCTGGTACTAAAAATATAAGCGCCAATTTTATTGAAGAATGGAGAGAATTTATAAAAGTGTACCCTTACGGAAATGTTTTTGATTGGCTCCAGTTTATCAAAGCCGAAAACAAGCAAGGCAATATTAGTGCAGACGAATGCGCAGAAATTATTAAAAAGCTTTCCTTTAAAAGTTTCGAAAGCTCCTACAAGGTGCTTGTCATGTGGATGCCCGAATATTTAGGTAAAGAAGGGAATAAGTTATTGAAATTGATAGAAGAACCTCCGCCAAATACCATTTTTTTATTGGTGGCCACTTCGGAGGAAAACATATTACCTACTATACTAAGTCGTTGCCAATATATTAAAGTGCCTAGGCTTACTAACAGTGAAATAGAAAAAGTCTTAATCGAAAAGGGACAAATTGAACCTGATAAAGCAGCGCAAGTAGCTGCGATGTCTGATGGGAACTATTTGGAAGCATTACACTTGTTACAGCATAGTGATGCCGATTTTTTAACACTTATTAGAGAATGGCTCAATGCAATTCTTAAAAATGGCCCACTAGCACAGTTAAAATGGGTTGACGAAATAAGTAAGATGGGCAGAGAACCTCAAAAACAGTTTTTGAAGTACTTTAATCACTTATTAGAACAAAGTATCCGACTAAAAGTACTTGGTAGCGAGCTCCCAATGGACCCTGCTTTGAAGGATTTCGCCTTGAGAATCAATAAAATAGCAGGGGTTGGTCAAATGGAAGCCATTATCCAAGAGCTAGACAAAGCCACTTACTATATTGAACGTAATGCGAATGCCAAAATGCTATTTATGGCTTTAGGCATCAAGTTCTACCATATCATTCAGAACAAAACCTTAATTTTGACAGAAGCGTAGCTGTTGAATAGAATATGGGCTAAGGTTGCTATGCTGGGTATTTCAATTCATTAACAGTTTAGATTTTTATATATGGGATGTGGATCATGCGGAACTGGGAAACCAGGCGGTTGCAAAAGCAATGGCGGATGCAGCACTGGTGGTTGTAACAGATTAAATGTACACGACTGGCTAAGCGATTTGCCAATTGATGATATAGCTACACAATGTAAAGTTGTGGAAGTAAGCTTCAAACAAGGAAGCCGTAAAGAATTTTTCAAAAACCCAAATTTACAACAATTCGAAAAAGGCGACTACGTAACTGTAGAAGGCGTTAACGGATTTGATTTGGGGGAAGTTTCATTAACAGGCGAGCTAGTGCGTTTGCAATTGAAAAAAAGAGGGATGGACGAGTTTAGTCCCGAAATGAAAAAAATTCTCAGGTCAAGTACCGACAGAGACTTAGAAACCTACAAAATAAGCAAAAGCCGTGAAGCCGATATTTTAGCAAAAAGCCGTGCCCACGCAAGGCAGCTAAAATTGCAAATGAAACTGAGCGAAATTGAAATTCAAGCAGATGGTAAAAAAGGTACTTTCTTTTACACTGCCGACGACCGTATTGACTTTAGAGAACTAATAAGAATATTCGCAGGCGAGTTTAAAGTAAAGGTAGAAATGCGACAAATTGGAATTCGCCAAGAAGCCGCAAAAGTAGGAGGAATAGGAAGTTGTGGTCGCGAACTATGCTGTAGTACTTGGTTGCATGATTTTAAAAGTGTGAACACCACTGCTGCACGTTACCAAAATTTATCTATTAACCAAACAAAATTAAGTGGTCAATGTGGCCGTCTGAAATGTTGTTTGAATTTTGAATTAGATACTTATTTAGATGCTTTACAAGCCTTTCCCGATTACGCCGATACTTTGCAAACTGCAATGGGTCAGGCATTCTTAATTAAGAAAGATATTTTTAAAAATTTAATGTGGTATACCCTTCCTAATAATACCAAACACTACCCTTTAACTATTGAGCGTGTTAAAGAAATAAAGAATTTAAATAAACAAGGTGTCATTGTTAATGAACTAGAAGCTGTAGAAGTAACAAGTGGCAAACCGAAAGAAGTGGAACCTGATTTTGTAGATGTGGTAGGTCAAATTAGTTTAAGAAGTTTGGAGAAGAACGACAGAAGAAGAAGAGATAATAGAGGACCCAACAATAACGATCGTCGCGGTCCAGCAGGTCAGTCGGCTCAAGGACCTAGGCCTTCAATGAACCCTAACCGTCCAATGAATAGGCCTAACAATGGTCCTAATACTGGCAATGCTAATAGGCCTATGAACCGACCTGGCAATCCAAACGGACCAAGAAATAACAATCCAAATAATAGACCTAGTAATCCTACTCAAGGACCTACGGGTCCTAGTGAAAACTAGTTTATATAATTGCGCTTGAAAAAATTTTCAAAAAAATACCCCCGAATTTCGGGGGTATTTTTTTGTCTTGCCCTATGCTTAATTATATAATTTTTCTAACTCTTCATTTGTAAAGTCCATTAACGTTTTTACATAATCAGGAGAAAAGTTGAATTCTAATCCTGCAGTTTTGTATAATTCTGGCAAAGTTCTTGTGCCACCTAATGCCAATGCATTCATGTAATTTTCTAAAGCTGCTGTTGGATTTTTTTGATATTGCATCCACATACCTATTGCACCTAATTGCGCAATACCATATTCGATATAATAAAAAGGCACTTCAAATAAATGTAATTGTCTTTGCCATCCTATAGCTCGGTATTGTTTCAGTCCTGAGAAATCAATACTCTTGCTTGAAAATTCTTTTACAATATTCTGCCAAGTATTTGTTCTTTGCTCTACAGTATGACTAGGATTTTCGTATACCCAATGTTGGAACTTATCAATAATTGCAATCCAAGGGAAAATAGTTATCGTGCGTTCTAGTTGGTGCTCTTTAGCTCTTTTTAAATCGGCCTCGTTGTCGAAGAAAGATTGCCAATGTTCCATTGTAAATAATTCCATAGCCATACTTGCTACTTCTGCTATTTCCATTGGATATTCTTTAAAACCACTCAATGCCAAAGGATGTGATAAAAAAGAATGCACCGCATGCCCCCCTTCGTGGACCATTGTAGTTACGTCCCCCATTTGCCCAGCTGCATTCATGAAAATAAATGGCGCACCAGATTCTGCCAAAGGACAGTTGTAGCCCCCAGGTGCCTTTCCTTTTCTACTTTCTAAATCAAAGTGTTTCAGTTCTTTCATCTTGCGTAAGCAGTCGGCAAAAAAAGGATTCAATGCTTCAAAACAAGCAACTGATTTTTCATATAAATCATTGCCATCTGTAAAAGGTCGCAAAGGCAATGTTCCTGCTGGTTCTGCTTCGGTATCCCATGGCTTTAATTTATCGAGTGCCAATTTTTCTCTTTTACGTGAATAAATTTTATCAAGCAATGGCATCACATGTAGTTTTACCGCTGCATGAAATTGAAAACAATCTTCTTTTGTATAATCAAACCTGCCTAATTCCACAAACTTATAATCTCTATAATTTGCAAAACCAGCGTTCACTGCAACCTGATGTCTTTTTTCGATTAAAGTAGTAAACAGCTCATGTAAACTTTCATGGTCCTGCAAACGACGGTCTTGAATTTTACGGTACACTTCTTCCCTTACCGCCCTGTCCTCATGTTCTAAAAACTTTGCGGCTTGTTGCAATGTATATTCTTTGCCTTCCATTTGAACAGTCATCTTGCCCGCAATAGTTCCATACTGTTGTTGTAATACACTTAACTCAGCTTGAATAGGAATATTCTCCGTTCTAAATAATTCAATGCTCTTATTCACCGAACGTAAATAAGTATAGTATTCCTTTGCATCTAATTCAGCAGTGTAAGGGGATTGTACCAACTTTTTATTCAAGGCATCTGCATAGGGTTGCATTTGAGGTTGAATTTCCATACAGAAATAGTTAAACGCCTCTTCTAATGACTTATCGGTGGTATCGCAAGTCATTTTAATTTGCCTCCAACAAGCATCTTCACTTATAAACGCTTCCAATTCGCTTAAATCTTTAAGCCACTTTTCAAGGGTTACTTTACTTTCAATTGGCCTTTCGTTTAATTCCTTGAAAAAGGGTTCAACCGTTTCCCAGTTTGTCAGTACGAAGTCCTGAGGTAGGTAATTATGTGTTAATTTTTTAATGTCTGCCGTTCTAGTCATTCGTTGCTATTTTAAGACGCAAATTTACTACTTTTACACACTTTAAAAGTTTTAAAAGTGGCCGATACTATACATTTACTTCCAGATCACATTGCAAACCAAATTGCTGCCGGTGAGGTTATCCAACGCCCCGCTAGTGCTGTGAAGGAATTATTGGAGAATGCCGTAGACGCTGGCGCAACCGAAATTCGATTAATTATCAATGACGCGGGTAAATCACTCATTCAAGTCATTGATAATGGAAAAGGTATGAGCGTAATAGATGCACAAAACGCATTTGCGCGCCATGCGACTAGCAAAATTAGTACTATTGACGACCTATTTCAAATAAGGACCATGGGATTTAGGGGCGAGGCATTAGCCTCTATTGCAGCAGTTGCCCAAGTAAACCTTAAGACAAGACGACCAGAAGACGAGTTAGGCACTAGTGTAGATATGGAGCATAGTAAAGTAACTGCCACTTCTCCAATTGCACATCCTGTTGGAACTAGTATTAGTATGAAAAATTTATTTTTTAATGTGCCTGCAAGAAGAAACTTTTTAAAAAGCAATGCGGCTGAATTAAAACATATTTTAGAAGAATTTACTAGAGTGGCTTTGGCATTTCCTGAAATATATTTTAGCTTAACTAGTAATGGCCAGGATGTATATCATTGGGACAGTGGTAGTTTTAAACAAAGAGCTATTCAAGTGTTGGGAAATAGCTACAATGCAAAATTGGTTGCAGTGGGTGAAAAAACTGATTACCTTACTATTGCTGGATTTGTTGGTAAACCTGAAACTGCAAAAAAAACGAGAAGCGATCAATACTTTTTCGTGAACAGACGTTTTATTAAAAGCGCTTATTTACATCATGCTGTAGCCAATGCGTTTGAAGGAATGCTTTCAAAAGAAAATTTTCCTAGTTACATTTTATATATTGACGTTGACCCTTCTCAAGTGGACATAAATGTGCACCCAACCAAACAAGAAATTAAATTCGAAGACGATAAAATTATTTACGCATTCGTGCAAGCTGCTGTTAAACATGCACTTGCTCAATTTAGTATAGCACCGTCATTAGATTTTTCACTAGATGCTACGATCCAAGGTTTGGATGCGATTCAACAACCTTTTACAGACGAAAAAATACAAAGTACAGCAAGCAGTTCTTTGTACGCAGGGTTTACACAAAAGAATCAGGCCCACTTTATACCAAAATCCGATAACGCCCGAACGCAAGACTGGAAAAGTTTTTTTACGGATATCCCAAGCTCGGAAAACGAAACAAGCCAAGAAAGCTATAATAAGGAATCCTTTATTGTGAAACCATCTTCGATGGGTTTGTACAAAGAAACGAAAGGCCTCCAAATAAACGAAGACGCCACATTACTTCAAATTAATAATACCTATATCATTGCTCCTGCTAATAGTGGTTGTGTAATGATTCATCAGCAGTTAGCACACGAGCGGGTATTGTATGAAAAATTTCAGAAAGCGAGTATTCAACCTCATGCAACACAAAAAAGTTTATTCCCTGTAGTATTAGAGCTAAGTGTTAGCGATGCAATTTTATTAGAAGAAATTATAGAGGACTTAGCAATCATTGGATACGAAATTGAACCATTTGGACAAAATAGTTTTATCATACAAGGCATACCTGCCGATGTAATGTCAGGGAATGAAAAAAATGCGATTGAACTATTATTAGAACAGTTCAAGCATTTTAGCGGAGATATTAAATTTAGTAAGCGCGAAAAATTAATTCGTTGCATGGCTCGTCAAATGGCTATTAAAGCTGGACAGTCGCTTACACAAAAAGAAATGCATGGCTTAATCGAGTCCCTAATTGAATGCGAAACGCCTAATATAACAGCTAGTGGTGCGCCAACCTATATTGAATTTAAAGAAGAATACCTAGACGGCTTATTTAGCAAATAGCATTAATCCAAGTCAGTTGAAATTTATTAATTTCTTTTTGCAACTTCTCTTAAATAAGTTTCAACGGCTCTTCGCACGCCTGCGCTTGTTGGACTCATATGATTTGACACTAACACAGAGAAATATAACTTCTGTTGCTTTTGTGTAAATATAAACCCACTCAATGCTATCTGACCTCCTAAGCTGCCAGTTTTAGCATGTAACTCCCCAGGGAAGTTTTTAAAATAAGCAGATAGTGTCCCTTCGCCGCCAGTTTCAAATATATTAGTAACGCGTGCTTGACCAAATTGATCCTGCATGCTTTTTAAAATTGTTACATAGTTTTCAGGCGTATTTAAATTGTACCTACTTAACCCACTACCATCAGCCCATCTCATTTTTTGAGGGAGCGTTGAAAAATCGGTTTTCATGACAGTATCAATTAATGCGGCATCATCCATTTTCCCTAGCAATTGTTCACTTGCCATTAGCAATACTTGGTCAGCGAAAAAATTATCACTACGGCGCATCATAATTTTTAATAAAGAATCAGTAGGTACTGTCTTAATGATTTTTTCGGTAATACTACGTTCTGTGTTTACTGCTGTAAATGGAATAATTCTTTGTAAAGTGTCATTCAATAAACTTACAGGTAAAAATGGTTCAAAATATTGACTAAACGGCACTTGAAAATATGCGGCTGCCTTTTTTTCACCAGTAGTATAAAATACATTTCCAACTCTTTTTCTAGTCCAATTTTTTTGATAAGTTGTATTCAAATCAACATACTCTTTGAAAAAATAAAATGGCTTAATTGCCGCCAAATTCCCTTTGCGCTGGTAAAAATGGACAACGTTCCCATAAATAGGCATCCTGCTTCTTTCGGGTTGATAATCTTCGGCGAAATCATTCCAGGCCCAACCATCTCCAAATGGTTCAAAATGGTCCGCAGTATTTATGGCACGAATAATAACCTGCTTATTTGTTTGCTTTATTAAATCTATTACTGGCTGATAAGTAAAATCGGGATGCAGGAAACTAGGATCTCCTAATGGTGTTAAAAATAAAGTGTCTGTATTTTCGGCTACACTCCATCCTGGCAAAGAATCTCCTAAAAATTTAAGGCCTAAATAAGTAGCTAAAATTTTAGTATTACTCGCAGGGGTGAAATAATGGTCGCTTTGGTATTTCCCAACCCATTGCGATTTTGTGTCGTTATATATTGCTATGCCAACATGTGCTCCTTTTAAGGATGGGCTTGCTAATAAAGTTTTTTGGGCTTTGTGAACACCACACCCAGCAGTCAATATTAAAATACTTGCTGCTAAAAGTAGTTTCACTTGCGTTGTTATTCTCTTTCTAATGCTCTTAACCATCGTTCTGGAATTTCGTTATTGGAAGCTACTAAATAATCTTTGTAACTGCAAGGGCACCATTCGTTATTATGTAATTGCATCCACCAACGACCCGTATTTTTACTTTGCACAAAATTGGTTTCAATATCAGAGAAGGCAATATGAAATTCTTTAAAACGGTCCGTGTCAGAAAGAAGCGATTCCTTTTTTCCCTTTTGTACCCCGTCAATAATATACCAAATCATTTGAGCCATTTGAATTGCTGTTAAACCATTCATGTCATGTTCGGCTTGGTAACCGAATAAACCAATAGTGCTTGTCTTCCAGCTCATCCCCGCATATTGCATTAAAATACAAGCCTCTTCTCCATTCAATCCATTAGGCGTAATACGGTTGGCAGGTGCTTGTGCGTGTTGAATTGCACTGATATCAAAACTCATCATATGACTATCTCTAATAACAGGTTCCATTTCTTCCATATCTTCTCTCACTTTGCCAAGTCTAAAACAATCAAATCTTAGTTTGTCAATAGTTTCTAACATATGCGGATGCATAAAATAACTTTGGAAACCAATATGCGCGTAATGATTTAAATGATTTGGTAAACCTGTAAATAGTTCTTCTAAAAAGTGGTCTGTTGGGAGTCGTGCTTCCAAATCAAGGTCAATTTTAGCATCTACTACCACCGCATTTACTAATGTTGGTATAGAAGTGTATGCATGGTATTGCGCCAGCGATAAGTCGTGCGAACCACCAATAATAACTACTTTCTTATTTTGCAAGATTAATTCCGAAATTACTGTTCTTAATGCAGCATAACTGTCTTGAATACTTTGTCCTAGTTTAACATTTCCTATATCCACAATTTGCACTTGGGAATGCCAATAATACAATGAATACAAAGCCGACCGAACCCCATTAGCAGCTGCGTGTCCATTTAACGGAAACCCACCACCTCGACACTCACCTGCCCCTATAATTACAATGTCTGCTTCTGTAATGTCAGGCAAATCCCCTTCGTTTACTTTAATATGTTTGCCTAATTGAGTATCCCTATAGCCTTCATCATTAGAAAGCAGGTCTAAACTAACTGGTTCTACGAAATCTTGGATGGATGTCAGGGACATGAGCGTAAATTAACTACTAACTAAACGCTTAATTATAAAAAAGATTGCACAAAAAGGGAGTTAATCCTGAAATTTATAACCAATACCTCGAATAGATATGAAATGCAAGGGGTTACGAGAATCTTGCTCAAAATACTTACGAAAGCTTAAAATGAAGTTATCAATAGTTCTTGTATTAGGAAAAACATTATAACCCCATACAGTTTGCAAGATTCTTTCCCTTGTGATTACTGTATTTTTATTTTCAATCAGCAACTTAAGCAACATGGCTTCTTTTTTTGTTAAGTCAATTTTTTCGCCGTTACTGGTTAATGCTTCAAGTGATGTGAAATTAATAGCATGACCCGAAAATTTGTATTCATCCATCGAAGCGACCTGGTATTGAGCAACTGATTTTTGTATAAGCTTAGACACCCTTAATAATAATTCTTCTAAATTAAAAGGCTTGGTCATATAATCGTCTGCACCCAATTTTAAGCCTTGTACTTTATTGGCACTTGTATTTTTTGCACTTAAAATAAGTATAGGTGTTTCAATATTATTCAGTCTTACAGTTTCAGTAATAGAAAACCCGTCTAATCCAGGCAACATTACATCTAAAATCATTAAATCAAAATGAGCATGTGCAATTTTATTGAGCGCAGAGGGGCCATCATAAGCTGAAGTCACTTCATACCCTTCTAATTCCAGATTTAGTTTTAAAGCATCATGTAAATGCACCTCGTCCTCCACCAATAATATTGAATAAATTGTCATGATTGCTTCCCTTTATGAATGAAGGTGAAAATACTTCCATTTGGTTGATTACTACTTACAACCAAACTAGCATTGTGAAAGTCAGCAATACGTTTACACAAATATAAGCCCAAGCCGGTGCCTTTAGTTGAACGTGTGAATTCTGTGCCTATTCTATAAAATTTTTCAAATATTTTCTCTCTTTCACTTGGCAAAATGCCCACCCCTTGATCTATAACTTTTAATAAAATCTTATTGTCTTTTGAAAACAATTCAATTGTAACTGGAGTGTCTGCATTAGCATACTTGTGGGCATTTTCTAGTAAATTATTTAATAGCAATTGAATTAAAACTGGCTCTCCTTCCAATAACACATCTTCCTGAATGGAACTAATCCACTTGCGCTGCGGATACCTTTCTTCGAATGATTTAACAATCATGGAAGCGATACTCGACATGTCAATTAATTGCTTGTTAGTTTGGTATTGCCCCATGTCAAGCTGGGAAGCAAGTAATATGTTATTACAAAGGGAGTCAAGCCTTTGTGTTTCTTGTAAAGTGACTTCAATAATTTTCTTTTGCTGCTCCAGAGTAAGCGCACGTTTTAATAAGGTCTCTAAATTTAAATGCGAAATAGCGATAGGCGTTTTTAATTCATGTGTCACTGCCATCATAAAATTTTGCTGTTGTGCAGAATAATTTATTTGCTTTAACAAAGTACGGTATACGTATATAGCACCTAATAAAAAGAGGAATAAGAAGGTAAGTCCTTCCCCCAAATATTGATATTTTTTTCTTTCTTCAAAAGCTTCAATGCGCTTAACTTTAGCGTAAATAGCTGGGTCGTCCGCACGTATTGATTCATATTTAACCGAAGCTATTTCAGCATTTTGGTTTTCAAGGGACACATACCACCATATAAAGGCGGCAACCATATAAGTTAAGAAAAGCCAATATATGGCACGCACAAATTGCAACTTATTAATTACTTGCTTTACCCTATTCATTATTTTACTTTTTCAACCCTAATACCTGTTGCCAAAATATTTTGTAATGGGTCCTCTCGCATGGTATGTTGCAAGGTAAATTCGTATACCCCTTTTTTCAACTTTATAGGCTGAGCAGTGATAGGTATTCTTTGGTCATAAATATCGTCCATCCCTGTTCCAAGCCAACCCTTTTCGTCATCTGCTAAGTTTAAATTAGCCGCTTCTTTTGTAACAATACCACTTGGTGATTTTGTACTTAAATCAACCCATATGTTTTTATAATGGTAAGCATTATGATGCCTAATTACAAAGTATACATTGTATAAAGCATTGGTATCTGCAATGGAGCATTTATAAGTATTGGATTGCTTCGACGCCCATTGATGATCGGGATAGCTTGTATTTTGTTCATATAGCTGAACTGTCTCGCATCCTGCAAGTACTATAAATACAAATAGTGTTAAAAATAAAATACTCCTTTTTATGGAAGTCATATTACAATACGTTTAAAATTTGCTCTTTCGCTTTTTCTAATTCGTCTTTCATTAAAATCACTGCTTTTTGAATATCTAAATCATTTGCTTTAGAACCAGTGGTGTTAATTTCTCTTCCTATTTCTTGCAAAATAAAAGATAGTTTTTTGCCTTTACAAGCGTCTACTTCTTTAATTACCTGCTTGAAATATTCAAGGTGATTTGATAACCTTACCTTTTCTTCAGAAATATCTATTTTTTCGATGTAGTATATTAATTCCTGCTCTAATCTGTTGGTGTCATATTTGTCAGCGCCAACATTTTGTTCTAATAACTTAACCAAGCCTTCCTTAATTTTGTTTCGACGATTTGGTTCATATATTTCAATCACTGACTGTTGCGCTTCAATACCAGCAAGACGTTCAAGTAAATCTTTTTCAAGGGACTTGCCTTCATCCTTTCTGTGGATTATTATTTGTTCAATTGCTTTTAATAACAAAGCATGTATTGCAGTCCATTCTTCATCGGTAATTATTTCGCTTGTAGAAGCAACAACATCTGGCAATTTTAATAAGGTACTTAAGATATTATCCGTTGGAATACCTAACTCATTAGCTAATTCAACAATTGGCTGATAATAGGATTTCGCTAATTCAGTATTAATACTTACTGGTTTTGAAACGCCATTAGATTTTACAGAAATGGTGCACTCTACTGTGCCCCTAAAAAGCGCTTCATTTAACTTATTCCTAATTTCCACCTCATAGGGCTTAAGTAAACTTGGGATGTTTAAACGCAAGTCAAACTGCTTTCCGTTTAGAGATTTTATTTCAATTAAAAAGGTCTTGTCCTTAAAATTAGTTTCCGCCCTTCCATATCCAGTCATTGAATACAACATAATTAACCCTGTTTTTTATACAGATAAAGATATTAAATTCTAAGGAAGGTTAAGTATTTATTAAAAATCGATCCCTGTGAAATTCTTCTTACGTTTTTCATATTCAGCAAAGTCAAATATAAATAGTTTTCCTGGCCTATGTGTGACTTGTGATTCAAATTCATTTGTATCCCTCAAGAACCCCATACTTGCAAATTTCTTTCTAAAATTGCGTCGATCAAGTTTTGTGTCCAATATGGCCTCATACACATTTTGCAAGGCCCTTAAAGAGAATTTTTCGGGTAGTAAATTAAAGGCCAAGGGATGCTCCTGAATTCTTTTTTGTAACCACAAATAACAAGTATCTAAAATTTCTTTATGGTCGAATGCCATTGTATTAATATCAGTTATTTTATGCCAATTCAATTCATTATCCAATATATCTAAGGAATGGTGCTTAATATTTAATAGGGAAGCATACACTGTTGTTACTACCCTCCCACCAGGATGCCTATTGGGCTTACTAAAAGTTTGGACTTGTTCTAAATACACATCTTTCATCCCTGTTCGCATCATTAACACCCTATTTGCGGCAGTATCTAGGTCCTCATTAGAAAGGATATTATCCCCTAATAAAGATAGTTTACCATGAAATTGATCTAAATCACTCTTTATAAGCAATACTTTTAAGGTATTGTCATCAAAACCAAAAATGACGCAATCGACTGTTAATGGGACCGTTGGATATGAAGCCACCAATTGCTTGGCATCTTTATTATTTTCTTTCATATAGTAAAACGTGAAATAAATTCAATAGGAAGCCAAATTACGAAATAAAAGAATAAAACAATTTGTAATTTAGCAGACATTTAACCACATGTATAATAAAGACCAAATATTAGCACTTCAAACGCTCACGAAAGACTTCTTACAGCAGCCTAATGATATTGAATTAGCAAAGCTAAAAGATGTATTAAAATTTCATGAATATCAATACTACGTAGCATCCACGCCACTTATTAGTGATTATGAATATGATTTATTATACCAACAACTACTTACCTTAGAAGGAGCCTCCCCTAGCTTAATTACAAAAGATTCTCCAAGCCAAAGAGTTGGAAATAGTTTAAATACAAACTTTGAAACAGTACCCCATTTGGTACCTATGTTAAGTTTAGAAAACAGCTATAATGCGGCAGATTTAATTGATTTTAATCGCAAAGCACTAGAAGGGGCAGGTATTACAAAAATTACCTACTGTGTTGAGCCAAAATTTGATGGTGCAAGTATTTCCTTAATCTATGAAAATGATCACCTGGTTAGAGCTTGTACACGCGGAGATGGCATTGCAGGTGATGACATCACACAGAATATTAAACAAATAAAATCAATACCACTAAGTATTCCTTTATCGAAATATGGGATTCAACAATTAGAAATTAGGGGCGAAGTAATCATGAGCAAAGCTGCTTTTGCCGCATTTAATGATAGGTTAAAAGCAAAACAAATTGCCACATTAGCCAATCCAAGAAACGCAGCAGCAGGTAGTTTGAGAATGAAGGACCCCAAAGAAGTTGCTGAAAGAAACTTAGATGCCTTTATTTATAATATTAGTTTTTTTAATTTAATACCCGGCGCTTTACTCCCCGAATTACTTAAAACGCATAGTGGCTCCTTAGCCCTTTTATGGAACCTAGGATTCAGGTCCCCACAAAAAGAAAAGCGCATAATTGAAGGCATTGAAGGCGTTATTGAATTTTGCACTGTCTTTGAAAATAAAAGAGATGAATTGCCTTATGAAATTGATGGCCTTGTCATTAAAATAGATGACATGGCTTTACATGAAAAATTAGGTATGACTTCACACCATCCAAGGTGGGCCATTGCTTATAAATTTAAAGCTAGGCAAGCAACTACTATTTTAGAGTACGTAGAATTTCAAGTTGGTCGAACAGGGGCAGTTACTCCTGTAGCAAAATTACAACCCGTGGCTATAGGAGGCGTAACTGTATCAAGTATTTCAATGCATAACGAAGAATATATTAGGGAAAAAGATTTAAGGCTAGGAGATACTGTAATTATTGAAAGGGCCGGCGATGTGATTCCACAAATTGTACAATCCATTCCAACATTGAGAAAGGGGGATGAAAAAATAATACAATTCCCTACTACCTGTCCTGTTTGCAATGCAGTATTAGAAAAAGAAGAAATAGAAGCGGTATGGCGATGCAATAACCCCCTATGTACCGCACAAATTGTTGAACGCATTATTCACTTTGTGAGTAAGGACGCCATGGATATTAAAAGTTTTGGAGACGCTAATATTAGAAAGTTTTACGAACTAGGTTTACTTAAATCCATTCCTGATATTTATACATTGGACTTTGAAAAAATTAGCTCCTTAGAGGGTTTTGGTAAGAAAAGTGTGGAGAATTTAATAATTGCAATAGCTGCCTCAAAAAAGCAACCCTTATATCGCTTGCTATATGCCTTAGGCATTCGTTTTGTTGGAGAGACCACAGCCAAAACAGTAGCAAATCACTTAAATCATCTTTTAGATTTGAAAGATTTCAGTGAAGAACAATTGCAATCCTTTGAAGACGTAGGTGTGAAAGTTGCAAAAAGCATTTTTCATTTCTTCCACGAACCACAAAATATTCAGCTCATACAACAACTTGAATTACTAGGACTAAATTTAATACAAACCGAAATAGCTAGCAAGGATGGTACCTTGTCAGGACTTAATTTTTTATTTACAGGTACCTTAAATAAACTTAAAAGGTCCGATGCAGAAGGGATGGCAGAAGCTAAAGGCGGGCATATTTTAAGTGGAGTAAGTAGTAAGTTACATTACTTAATTGTTGGGGAAGATGCTGGAAGTAAATTAGAAAAAGCAAAAAAAATAGGCACTATAAAAATTATTACAGAGGATGAATTTATAGCGCTTGTGGAAGGAGCTAATTAAAAATATATACTATAAAAAATCCCGATCAATTGATCGGGATTTTTTATAGTACTAACCACCTCCTCAATTTTTACACAATCCCTTTAGCCATTAAGTACTCTGCAATTTGAACAGCGTTTGTTGCAGCACCTTTACGTAAATTATCGCTCACTATCCACATATTTAATGTCTTTGCTTGTGTTTCATCACGACGTAGTCGTCCAACAAAAACTTCGTCTTTTTCGTGTGCCCATAAAGGCATTGGATAAAATTGAGAAGTATCGTCTTGTTGTACTACTATGCCTGGAGCTGATGTCAATAAATCAATTACCTCTTTTAATTCAAATTCGTTTTCAAATTCCACATTCACGCTCTCGCTGTGACCACCAACAACGGGAATACGAACAGTAGTCGCTGTTACGCGAATTGATTCATCCTGCATGATTTTAGTAGTCTCCTTTACCATTTTCATTTCTTCCTTTGTATATCCATTTTCCAAGAATACATCAATTTGCGGAATTACATTTAAATCAATTTGGTATTTATAGGCCATATCTTCCGCTGAGATTTCGGCTCCCTTACGCTCGTTGAATAATTGGTCTACAGCTTGTTTACCTGTACCTGTTACACTTTGGTAGGTGCTAACTACTACTCTTTTAATTTTATATTTTTCGTGCAGGGGCTGCAGTGCTACAACCATTTGAATTGTTGAACAGTTTGGATTAGCAATAATTAAATCTTCTGCAGTCAAAACATGGGCATTCACTTCAGGAACTACTAATTTTTTAGAAGCGTCCATTCTCCATGCGGAAGAATTATCAATTACACGTATACCTGCCGCTGCAAATTTTGGCGCCCATTCTAGGGAAGTACTTCCCCCAGCTGAAAACAAAGCTACTGCTGGCTTTGCTGCAATACCTTCCTCCATTCCAACTACTTTATACGACTTCCCTTTAAATACCACTTCCTTCCCTACACTACGCGCCGAAGCCACTGGGATTAATTCAGTTACTGGAAAATTTCTCTCAGCTAGTACTTGTAACATTTTTGTGCCTACTAGCCCTGTGGCACCAACTACTGCAACTTTCATTTTTTTTATTTTATTATTTTAAACATGCTTATTTCATAAATAACACATCCCAACATTGATCTAAGTATTTTATAATAAACAGCTTAGCTAAATGAAAAAAGCCTTCCAAATTTTGGAAGGCTTCTGAGTATATTTTTAGACATACAAACAATCAGCACCTTCCTCTTAGAGTGGTTTCTTAATTTGTTTTGTATGTTTATAATTGTTCATGTTATGTGCTTTGTCAATGTTATTCGAACACGAAAATAATCGGATTCTGATGAATTACCAAAATTATACTAATTCAATATCAAAATTGACTAACTGAACAAACGATTGTATGCGTTCCTTAATATCAGCCTTGCTGATTTCAGTTAACCTTTGAGTACCGAATTTTTCAACACAGAAGCTAGCTAAAGCACTACCTACAATGATTGCTGACTTCATATTTTCAAAAGAATAATCTTTTGTTTTAGCTAAATGCGCTACAAAACCACCTGCAAAAGTATCACCTGCTCCAGTTGGATCGAATACTTCTTCTAATGGTAATGCTGGTGCAAAAAACACTTCGTTCTCATGGAATAGTAAAGCACCGTGCTCGCCCTTTTTAATAATTACGTATTTAGGCCCCATTGTCAATATTTTTTTAGCTGCCTTCACTAAACTATATTCCCCTGTTAATTGTCTTGCTTCACTGTCGTTTACAGATAAGATATCAACCAAACTAATAGTATGTTTTAAGTCGTCTAACATGATGTCCATCCACAAGTTCATCGTATCCATTACGATTAATTTAGGACGATTTTTCATTTGTTTAATTACGCTGCTTTGTACCGATGGTACTAAGTTACCCAACATTAAGATTTCGCAATCTTGGTAACTATCTGGGACAACAGGTGTGAAATTTTCTAACACATTTAATTGTGTATCCAATGTATCACGTGTATTCATATCCATATGATACTTTCCACTCCAGAAAAATGTCTTTTCGTCTTTCTTAATTTGAACTCCCTCTAAATCTACTCCTCTTGCAGTTAAGGCATCCAATTCTGATTGTGGAAAATCACCACCCACCACAGAAATTTGTTTAACTGGTGTAAAATTTGAAGCGCACCAGGCAATGTAAGTTGCTGCACCACCAATAATTTTATCACTTTTACCAAAAGGTGTTTCTATGGCATCGAAGGCCATTGATCCTACTACTACTAAAGACATTTGAATGATTTTTATTTTCAGGGGCGAAACTACGATTTTTAGTGCATAGAATAAGGTTTCGGAAGGCTTAAGGACATTTGTATTTTGTAAGTAATTGATTTACAAAAACTAACGAAAATGGCATTTATTTTAAAAATGTATCTTGAATTAAAGAATTTATTCGATATTTTTGTACTAACAACTAATCGGGAAATAATATGGCTAGAATTAAAACTGAGAAGAACGGCTCTAGAAAAGACGTAATTGTAAGCAAAGCAGCTACCTTATTTAGGGAAAAGGGATATAAAGCTGCAAGTATGCGTGATTTAGCTGAAGCAGTGGGGGTTGAAGCCGCAAGTTTGTATAACCATATTAAATCTAAAAGCGAGTTGTTACACGAGCTAGTTTTTAGTGTTGCTAACCGATTTGTACTAAAAATGGACGAGATTGAGTCTGAGCCAATTAGTTCCCTTCAGAAAATGGAGAAACTGCTACGTTTTCATATAAGTGAGATGATTAATCATTACGAAGAAGTTTATGTGAGTGACAGAGAGTGGAAACACCTTTCAGACCCTTATTTATCTAATTACCAAAACCAACGAAGAGTTTACCGCAAAAGAATTGCAGCAATTATTGAAGAAGGAATTAGAAATAAGGAAATAAAACCAATTGATGCACCTACCGTAGTTCTTATCTTTTTACATGCAGTGAGTGGTATTGAAAGCTGGCATAGATCCACGAAAAAAATTAGTGCAGTAGAATTGGAACAAAACATGGTTGCCATCCTAATTGATGGATTAAAAGCTAGCAAATAGCATATTAATGCGATAAACAATAAGGATTATGTTAACTTCGCAGATAATATTTTTACAGTGTCAGAGAAGAACAACTTTATTGATTACATCAGAATTTTCGCCCACAGTGGTCACGGTGGCGTTGGTTGTAAGCATTTTTTAAGAAATAAATTAACTGCAAAAGGTGGCCCTGACGGCGGCGACGGCGGCAGAGGTGGTCATATCATTTTAAGAGGTAATTCCCAATTATGGACCCTATTACATTTACGTTATTATAAAAATGTAATTGCTCAGAATGGCGAGAACGGAAGTAAAAACAAATGTACTGGTAAAGACGGAGAGGATATTATTATTGAAGTTCCATTAGGTACCATTGCAAGAGATGAAGAAACTGGCAAAGTAGAAGCAGAGATTTTGCAGGATGGTCAAGAATATATTTGGCTGAAGGGTGGACGTGGTGGCTTAGGCAATAGTAATTTTGCAACTCCAACACAACAAGTTCCTGAATATGCGCAGCCAGGCGAGGAAGGTGTAGAAGGATGGAAAAATTTAGAATTAAAAGTATTGGCAGATGTTGGATTAGTTGGATTTCCTAACGCGGGTAAATCCACATTGCTTTCTGTAATCACAGCTGCCAAACCTAAAATAGCCAACTACGCATTTACAACGCTTACCCCACAATTGGGCATGGTTGAATATAGAAACAATAGGTCCTTTTGTATTGCCGATTTGCCAGGAATTATTGAAGGAGCCGCGGAAGGAAAGGGGCTAGGCCATAGGTTCTTAAGGCATATTGAGCGTAATGCAGTTTTGCTATTTTTAATACCAGCAGATGCCAATGATCATAAAAAAGAATTCGAAATTCTAAAACACGAATTAGAAAAATTTAATCCAGAACTTTTACAGAAAGAATTTATTATAGGTATTAGTAAGTCAGATTTGTTAGACGAAGAACTAACTACCGCTATTGAAAATGAATTACCAAAAAACATACCTCATATTTTCATTTCCTCTGCAACACAGAAGAATTTAGTAGAACTAAAAGATATGTTATGGAAAGCGTTGAATAAACCGTTTTAAATATTTTTCTTCGAATTTGAAAAATATCAAAACCCGGTTACTATACTTTAAAAAAGGTCCCGACAAGTCGGGACCTTTTTGGTATACTATAAATAGGTAAGTACTATTTAGTTGTTGTTCGATTTTGTTGCTTTGCTACGATCGTTTTCATCTAACAAAGACTTACGCATACGAACCGATTTTGGCGTTACTTCAATACACTCATCAAACTGAATGTATTCCATACATTCTTCTAAGGTAAACTGAGTTTTTGGAGTGATGCGAACGCTGTCATCACTTCCGCTTGCACGGTGGTTCGTTAATTTTTTCATCTCCACAGCGTTAATATTTAAATCACCTGGCTTAATATGTTCAGCTAATACTTGACCTGCATACACTTCCTCACCTGGTTCAATAAAGAAACGGCCTCTATCTTGTAATTTGTCAATTGAATAAGCGGTAGTTGTACCACCAGTTTTAGCAATTAATACACCATTGCTTCTGCCAGGAATATGTCCTTTCCAAGGCTTATACTCATTAAAGCTATGGGCCATAACAGCCTCGCCAGCAGTTTGGGTTAACATTTGAGAACGTAAACCAATCAACCCCCTTGCAGGAATATCAAATTCCAAATGCTGCATAGTACCTTTCGATTCCATAATCAACATCTCCCCTTTCTTTTGAGTTACTAAGTCAATAACCTTACCACTGAAATCAGCAGGTACGTCAACAACTAATATTTCAAATGGCTCATGTTTTTTACCGTCAATATCTTTTACTAAAACTTGAGGATTACCTACAGTTAATTCATACCCTTCACGACGCATTGTTTCAACAAGTACACCTAAGTGTAAAATACCACGGCCATATACCAAGAAACTATCCGCACTATCTGTTTCTTCAACACGTAATGCTAAGTTCTTTTCTGTTTCTTTCATTAAACGATCACGAATGTGACGAGAGGTAACAAACTTACCTTCTTTACCAAAGAATGGAGAGTTATTAATACTAAAAGTCATACTCATAGTAGGTTCGTCCACACTAATAACTGGTAACGCTTCAGGATTTTCTGGATCTGCGATAGTATCTCCAATATTAAAATCTTCTAACCCAACAACAGCACATAAATCACCAGAAACTACTTCTGTTACTTTACGCTTTCCCATTCCTTCAAATACGTATAATTCTTTAACCTTGTTTTTCTTAATGCTACCATCAGCTTGCACTAACACAATGTTTTGACCTTCTTTAATAGTTCCTCTTTCTACTTTTCCAATTGCAATACGACCTAAGAAAGAAGAATAATCCAATGAAGTAATTTGCATTTGAGTATGTCCTTCCTTCACATTAGGACCCGGAACATATTTCAAAATACCATCCATTAACGGAGTAATATCTTCACATTGAGTTAAGCTATCGTTGAACCAACCATTTTTACCACTACCATAAAAAGTAGGGAAATTTAATTGTTCTTCTGTTGCATCCAAGTTGAAAAATAATTCGAATACTGCATCATGCACTTCGTCAGGACGACAATTTTCTTTATCTACTTTATTAATAATTACAATTGGTTTTAAATTTAATTGTAATGCTTTTTGTAAAACGAAACGTGTTTGTGGCATAGGTCCTTCAAATGCATCCACTAACAAACAAACACCGTCAGCCATTTTCAATACACGTTCAACCTCTCCACCAAAGTCACTGTGACCTGGAGTATCAATTACGTTGATTTTAACCCCTTTATAGGTAACCGATGCGTTCTTACTTAAGATAGTGATACCTCTTTCGCGCTCTAACTCGTTGCTATCCATAATTAAGTCACCAGTCTCCTGGTTGTCTCTGAATACCTTAGTTGCGTGCAAAATTTTGTCTACCAGGGTTGTTTTACCGTGGTCAACGTGGGCTATAATAGCGATGTTTCTTATTTCCATGTACTGTTTTGAGGCTGCAAAGGTACGCCGTTTACAGTCCTAAAAAAAACAAAAGGGAGAAAAAGAGGCGAATAGATTTAGACTCTGATATATATTTTATATTTATCTAATATATAACCCAATAACCAGCAAATCAACATATAAGAAATGGCGAATGCTAATGATGCCCAATAAGGAGCAAAATAAGAGAATCCATGCTGGAAAATCCAGCTAAAAAGGGACTGATCTCCAATATGTATTAAAAATAGGATGGTAAGTAGTAACTCCGAAAATAAATATATCACCAAGGGATTCTTTCCAAATACCTCGAAAAACCATGAAAACTGTAATTGTCTTTGCAATTCAATTCTATAAATAAGGGTACCTATTATAACCATATCCAATCCCACTGTCAATAGCACAAATGAGCTAGACCAAAGTTTTTTATTAATTGGGAATTGGTAATTCCACATAAAAGCAAGGAAAATGAAGCCTGCACCCCACATGAACAAATGAGCCAAACCTTCATAAGTTTTTCCTTTTTCTTGAATATAACTACCCACCCTAAAGCCAATTAACACATTTACTAGCGCAGGAAGGGTGCTTAACCAGCCTTCGGGATCAAAAGCCAAACCATCACCATGGTACATATGACGCTCGCCCATTAGCCAGGTATCAAACTTAATTCCAACATTACCTGTAAGGCTCAAAGGATCACCGGGCGTTCCAAAATGTACACTTATATACCAGTATGCCAAAAGTATAATTGCTGATAATATCATTATGACACGTTGGTGCATAAAATGAGCAATAATGGCTCCTAACCCATAACATAAAGCTATTCTTTGCAGCACCCCAAGTATTCTTGTATCTGCAATAGGACTTGTAAAAGGGAACCAATACATTAAATATCCTAGTAAAAAAATGAGTGCAGTTCGTTTAATAATTTTAAAAACCACCAACGCATTATTTTCTTTTTCCCATTTAGGCAAAACAAAACTCATCGCGTTGCCAACTGCAAATAAAAACGACGGGAAAACTAAATCCGTTGGAGTAAACCCATTCCAATTTGCATGTAAGAAGGGCGCAAAGGTTACAGCCCAGTCGCCAGGTGTATTTACAATGATCATTAAACAAATTGTCATACCCCTAAAAACATCAAGGGATAGAAATCTTTCTTTAGACATGAGCTAGATTTAAGCAATTAAGGTACGTAAAATATTTTTTATAGGAAATGCAATTTGAGTAGCTTTAGTATAAATTACTATTTTATGCGTATTTTAAAGATCTTACTTGCTGGCACATGTATACTTACAATTGTTTATTTATTGGGACCTGCACCTTCAAATCCAGTTTTTAACAACACACTTCCAAGTATTGATAGCAATATAAATTTAGACGAATATGTACAAACAATGGAACGCGTACATAAAATTAAACCTAATAACCAAGCTAGTATTATTTGGGCTGATAGTACCAAAATGCCAACCGAATATGCAATTGTTTATTTACCTGGCTTTAGTGCAAGTCAAATGGAAGGGGACCCGGTACATAAGCAAATTGCAAAAAAATTTAATTGTAACTTATATTTAGGCAGGCTGGCAGAACACGGCATTGATACAACAGAAGAAATGATAAACCTAACTGCTGAAAAATATTGGGAGTCGGCAAAACAAGCTTATGCCATTGGAAAGCAACTAGGCAAGAAAGTAATTATAATGAGTACTTCTACCGGTGGTACTTTGTCACTTCAGCTAGCAGCCACTTATCCTGAAATTGCCGGCCTTATTATGTATTCTCCAAATATAGCAGTGAATAATCCTGCGGCGCCATTACTAGACAATCCATGGGGATTACAAATAGGTCGAGCTGTAATGAAAGGAAATTATGTAAATGTGGCTTACACAGATTCAGCCTACCCTAAGTACTGGAATACACATTACAGAATAGAAGCAGTTGTGGCTTTGCAAAATTTGATGGAGGCAACTATGACAACAACACTGTTTAGTAAAATAAACCAACCCACTTTAGCTTTGTATTATTACAAAAATGAAAAAGAACAAGACCATGTTGTTAAAGTAAGTGCAATTAAAGAAATGTTTGCAAGCATATCGACACCTGATAGTTTGAAAGTATTAAAAGCAATGCCTAATACAGGTAATCATGTATTAGCTTCCCCAATTCTGTCTAAGGACGTGGAAGGAGTTGAAAAAGAAACTGCACAATTTATTGCAACAAAAATTATTAAATAAAGATATTGTCAATAATTAAAAATGCCCTCATTAAGTGTGTAACTTTTTGAGGGCACTTTTTATAGAAGATTTTTATTTAAGTTAGTAACACATTAAACGGCACGCTTATGTTTGCTTGAAAGGAAGGTATACACTGCAGGAATCACAAACAAAGTTAATACTAAAGAAAACATTAGGCCGCCAACCACCACTGTACCCAATGGTTTACGACTTGTTGCTGCAGCACCTAAACTAATTGCAATGGGTAAAGCGCCTAGGGCAGTAGCCAAACTTGTCATTAATATGGGACGTAAACGTTGTGTAGCGGCTTCTAAAACAGCTTCCCCAATAGCCAAGCCTGCTTCTCTTTTCTTATTAGCAAATTCTACTATTAAAATTCCATTTTTAGTAACTAAACCAATCAACATAATAATACCAATTTGCGAGAAAATATTTAGTGTTTGGCCAAGTAACCATAAACTTAATAAAGCGCCTGCAACAGCCAATGGCACTGTAATCATGATAATAAAAGGGTCGGTAAAACTTTCAAATTGTGCGGCTAGTACTAAATAAATTAATATTAACGCTAACAATAATGCCTGAGAAGTATTCGACGCACTTTCTTTAAAATCCCTTGAAGGACCACTTAAGGCAGTTTGAAAAGTCTCATCTAATTTATCTTTTGCGATGGATTCCATTGCATCAACCCCATCCCCAATTGTTTTTCCTTCCGCTAGGGAAGCGGAAATAGTTGCAGAATTAAAACGGTTATAATGGTACAAATTTGGCGGATTACTGTTTTCCTCAATCGTCAATACACTTGAAATAGGAATGCTTTCACCTCTGTTATTTCTTATATAAATTTTATTGATATCCGCCGGCGTGTTCCTGTCCGACTTTGGCACTTGGGTTATTACTTCATACTGACGGTCGTTCATAATAAAATAGGCCGACCTTGCCCCACTAAATGCAGCTTGTAAAGCTTGAGATATATCGGCAGTAGTTAATCCCAAATCCTTTGCACGCATTCGGTCAATTGTTAAGTCTAATTCTGGCTTATTAAATTTCAAATTGACGTCCACATTGCCAAATGTTTTATCTTTTCTTGCTGTTTCTAAAAATTCAGGTATTACTTTCCTTATTTTTTGAAAATCTAAATTTTGAATAATAAATTGAACTGGCAGAGAGCCTCTTGACTGCATACCCACTGAAATAGTTTGTTCCTCTACAGAAAAAATTCTGACATTTTTTAAACGTTTAAACTTTTTGTTTAAATCGGCAGCAACTTCGGACTGTGTTCTTGTACGTTCTTCTGGAGAAACCATCCCTAACCTTCCCGAAGCACCACTACCACCGCCGCCCCATCCTGGCACACTACCCCAAGTAAATGCATGTTCAGGTATTGAATCCTGCATGATCCTAATTGCTTTTAATAAATCAGTTCTTAATTCTTCATAACTAGCGCCTTCTGCTCCAGACATTGAAATACGCACAGAACTTTTATCCTCCATTGGGGCTAACTCACTTTGTATTGTTGTTCCAATCACCGCAATCAACCCAATACAAGCAGCTACAATTACCCAAGCCATCCAACGCACTTTTATAAATTTTTGTAATAAAAGTTTATAGCCATTTTCAAAGGCCTTAAAATAGGGTTCGGTACGCTCATAAAACTTGCCGTGCCTGCCATCCTTTCTGTTTAAATATACATTTAAGACTGGAGTAATGGTAAGCGAGACAAAAGCAGAAACAAGTACAGCCCCAGCTACTACAACACCAAATTCTTTGAATAAAGAACCTACAAAACCTTGTAGGAAAATAACTGGCATGAATACTACAGCTAATGTGATAGAAGTGGACACTACTGCAAAAAATATTTCTTTACTACCTTCTCTTGCAGCATCTTTCAAGGACAAACCTTCCTCTAATTTTCTGAATATATTTTCCGTTACAACAATTCCATCATCCACTACAAGTCCCGTTGCTAAAACTATAGCTAGCAAAGTAAGTACGTTTATTGAAAAGCCTGCCAAGTACATGATAAAGAAAGTGGCAATTAAGGAAATAGGGATATCAATTAAAGGGCGAATTGCAATTAACCAATTCCTAAAAAAGAAGAAAATTACCAACACCACTAAAACAAATGAGATTACAATGGTTTCCTTTACTTCGGATAGTGCCCTTCTTACATTTTGCGTATTGTCGATAGGAATAAAAAATTCGATATCCGATTTATTTTGTTTTTTAACCTCTTCTAATCTTTTATAAAACTCATCTGCTATTTTAATTTGATTCGCTCCCGGCTGAGGTGATACCGATAACATCACCACTGGAACCCCATTGAAGTAAGTGCCTTGGTCCTCTTGTTCTGGACCCAATTCAACTTTTGCAACATCTCCAATCCTAATGATACCATTTAAATCCTGCTTAATAATAATATTTCTAAAATCAGCTTCTGTTGTTAAACGACCTAATGTTCTAATAATAAATTCCGACTTATTACCGTAAATACGACCCGCTGGCAATTCTACGTTTTCCTTATTTAATGCAGTTTGAATATCGTTAAAAGCAATGCCATAAGCGCTTAACTGATCAATATTTGGGGAAATACGCATTGCCATTCGCTTTCCTCTTACCCCTACACTACTTACTTCATCAATTGTCTGAAAACGTTGCTGTAAAACATTTTCGGCGTATTCCGTTAACTCTAAAAGCCCTTTGGTTTTACTTCTTAAAGTTAACATCAAAATAAAATCAGAATTGGCATCCGCTTTTGAAACCACTGGCGGACTACTGATATCTTCAGGCAAGCTTCTAACCGCTTGGCCTACTTTATCCCTAACATCATTAGCTGCAGTTTCTAAATTAACCCCCAAATTAAACTCAACAGTAATATTTGAATTACCAACCGAACTGGAAGAAGTAATAGTTCTAATCCCAGGAATACCATTAATGGCTTTTTCTAATGGTTCGGTGATTTGGCTTTGTATTACTTCTGAATTAGCCCCGGTATAATTGGTTTGAACAGAAATTATTGGAGGGTCAATAGCAGGGTATTCGCGTAATGCTAAAAAAGAAAAGCCCACTAATCCAAAAATGACGAGTGCAATATTCATTACGGTAGCAAGTACCGGTCTTTTAAGTGAAAGTTCAGATATATTCATCTAAATAATAGGTTTGTTTTTAGCTTACTGTGTAATGTCTTTGATAGACAAAGTCTTGCCGATTTTTAATTCGCTTCCCTCTCTTACGAAAAGCATACCCGCAACAACAATCGAATCACCAATATTTAGTCCGCTTGTAATTTCAACAGCAGTGGCTGTCCTGTAACCTGTTTGCACTGACACATACTTTGCTTGTCCATTTTTTACAACAACAATTTGTTTCACCTTAGAGTCAGGAATTATGATATTGGTAGGTACCATAATACTAGGCGCTTGCTTGTTCTCGCCTAAATAAACTTTAGTATATGCACCAGGCAACATTTTACCTTGAAGCGAAGCACGTACTCTTATATTTCTAGTAGTAGCTACGATTTGAGGTTCTATTGCAATAATCACTGCGCTTAAAGTAGAAGCATTTTCTCCAATGCCAACTACTTTAATTTTCTTCCCCACTTTTACATAATCTTCATAGGCTTCTGGTAAAGTAAAGTCCACTTTAAGTTGGTCTACTTTTTGAATAGTAACAATAGTTGTTGCGTTATTAATAAAAGCGCCAACACTCACTTGCCTTAATCCCACTTGACCGGTGAAAGGTGCTTTGATAACAGTTTTGTCGATCAGAGATTGTGTATATGCAATATCGGCCTTAAGGCTTTTTACTTGTTGTAAAGAGATATCATAATCACTTTGATTGATGCCCTTAATATTTAATAACTGCTTATTTCTTTGCTCGTTAATATTGGCCAATTCAAGTTGCACTTTTATTTTTTCTAATTGTGCTTGTAAATCAGCATCGTTAATTCTAGCTAAAATAGTGCCTACTTGCACCACTTTACCTTCGGGGATTTGTAAAAAAACGAGTCGACCATTTACCTCAGGTCGAATTTCTACAAAATCATTAGCTAGCACGGAGCCATTCGCTTCTACTATTTTTTCAACTAGCTGGTTAGCCGCAACTGCTATATCAACCGAAATTGGCGCATTTGGATTAAATTTTTCGGTTTTTTTGGATTTTTCTTTACAGCTAATTACCGTGATTATTAATGCAATAGCTAGGATATAAGACTTTCTCAATACAGTTATTTTTAGCTAATAAAGATAGCTAAAATAGGTATTCATGTACTAAAATATAGATGAATGGCTACGCCCTTAGTTAGTTCGTTTTTCTATATAGGGTAAATTTACGCTGTACGTACTCTCCCAGTTCCAAATCATTCAATAAACCAAGGATTTCATAAGAGGGTTTACAATACTCCATAAACTTAATAAGTGCCTCCCCGTCTAGTTTTGTAAGCTTTTGGACAAATTTCTTGGTAAGCCTATGGTTTACATATTTTTCTTGTTCTTGAGAAATGAGTCTTTTTTGCAGAAATTGTAAATTCCTATTGCGTTTAACTCGGAACATATTTATGATCTCGTCTAAGTCAAAGCCTATTGTTAGCCCGCCACTTGTATTAAATAGCTGCTGATTATTGGATAATTTTAGGCCAGGAACTTGATAATTAAAATACTTTGCGTAGTCATTTCTGTTTTGGATAGAGTCCATTTTATAATAACTATTCCTCACCCGTACTTCAGGCAAATCAACCCCTGTTACATGAATCATAACATTAAAATTATGGATATCTTCAACAGTGTCTATTGGATATTTTTGCGTGCTTTTGCCGAACAAGGAGAACGAAATAGAGTCCTTTAACTTAACCATTATAATATACCTTCCTAGGGAATCGGTAATTGCATGATTGGAATTGCTATTAACAATAACTGCTTCTATTGGGCGCCTGCCAGAAATGTCGTAAACAATTCCACTAACAGCTACCGACTGCGCACTTGCATTCCTAATGGACAACAGTGTTAAAATAAATGGGAGGACGTATTTGTAATTCATGAACACTGCAATATTATGAAATCAAAAATTAATAACATGTCTTATAATGGGAATTAACAGGTTATTATGTTTTGGGGTCCTGTTTATAAAACAAACTTAACTAGCAAGCCTAATGCTATTGTTCCTATGACAATCCACTGCGTGGCAATTTTTTGATTATAAATTAAATAAGTACTAAACAAAAAAACAGCAGCATAAATTACAGATTGTAGCCAATGAGCACCATCTAAAACTATTGCAATGTCCTTCATTAAGTATAAAGTAGCACCAAACATGATGCCTACTACTGCAGCATAAATACCTTCTAGGGACCTATAAATAATCGCATACCTTTTTAAGATTTGCCAAATTGGAAAGAAAAATAAAACAATAAAAAAACTTGGCAAGAACACCCCTACACTTGCTACAACGGCACCTACTATTTGCCACGGAACTCCTTTTTCTTTTAATGCCAATGCACCTGTATAACTTGCAAATGAGAAAATGGGGCCAGGCACGGCTCTAACAATTCCGGAACCCGTTAAAAAAGCTTCACTTGACATTTTAATAACGTCCCGCTTATTCTGAACCACCCTTTCTGAATTAGGCCTAGTTACATATTGCTCATACATCATGGGTATTAGCACATCGCCTCCCCCAAAAACAAAACTCCCAAACCTGTAATTCGTTTCAAATAAGTTTAGCACCTTTCTGTTTTTCCAGTTATTCCTTGTTGATTGTTCAGATAAAAAACCGGCAATTAAAAAAAACGAAAGGAAAATAAAAAAACCTGTCCATTTTATTTTCTTTGGTGCTAAGCCATCATCAGGGATTCTTTTTCTGCTAAAATTAGTTGCAATTCCTGCTAAAATAATTACAACTGGGATAGTCCAAGGGGATTGGAAGCCAACTAAAACAGCTATGCTTGAAACAATAAAAATTATTTTAGTAATAATGCTATTAATTGCTTTTTTATACAATAACAAAGTAGCACTCGCTATAAATCCAATGGCCATGGGTTGCAAATAAACGAGGCCGTCTAGTCCCTTCTTTAAATCAAAGTGTGTATATGCTATAGCCGCTAACATCATTATACAAGTAGCAGGCAATACCCAAACTAACAGTGTAATAAAAGCTAAAGTCACCCCTCCTCTTTTGTAGGCCACTAATACAATTGTTTGCGTAGATGAAGCGCCGGGAAGTAACTGACAAAATGCATTGTATTCTAGCAATTCCTGCTCGGTAATATCCCTTCTTTTTTCTACAAAACGATATTGCATTAAACTTGTATGCACTTGAGGGCCACCGAAGGCAGTAATGCTATGATGCAGTACTGCTTTTAAAAAAGATATGTGGCGTAGTAACTTCAAATACAATGATTTTTTAGCAAATTGCTATACCACCAAAGTTAGCTAATATATTACTACTACAATTGACAGCCTATTTACTTTGAAACTACTGTTGGCAATTCTTTAATATTAATAATGTAGCGGGAATTCATATAACTTTGTGGTATTATTAATTACCAATTATGAGATTAGTCCTTATTATTGTCTTTGCATTTTTTATAACAAGCTGTGGGCAAGATAATTATGCAAAATATGCTCCTATTTACAATAAAATAAGCATGGACGAGGTCCCAGACTATGCCAATTTACACAATTGGGCAGCGCATCCCGCTAAGAAAGACCCTTCAGACAGTATTCCAAAACCAATAAGAAACACTCCCCATTCCGAACAATTGGTAGACGTTTTCTTCATGCACCCAACCAGCTATTTAGACCCCTCAATGCCATATGGATGGAGTGCCTCCTTAAAAGATACTAAAACTAATATCTATACCGACTATTCTTCTATATTAAATCAAGCTAGTGTGTTTAATGAAGTGGGTAAAATATATGCACCTCGGTATCGTCAGGCGCATATTCAAGCCTATTATCCAATTACTGCTGCTGATTCAACCAATGCTATTGCGGCATTTGAACTAGCGTACGCTGATATTAAAAATGCATTTGAGTTTTATTTGAAAAATTTCAATAATGGAAGGCCCATAATTATTGCATCACATAGCCAAGGATCAACCCATGCAATACGCTTGCTAAAAGAATATTTTGATGAAAAACCACTCGCTAAAAAACTAGTGGCCGCTTATGTTGTAGGAATGGCTATTAACCCAATTGAATACAAAAAGTTGAGCGCGTGCACCCAGCCAGCAGAAACTGGTTGTATTTTAGCTTGGAGAACTTATTTAGAAGGCTATATGCCTCCTTTTGTTCAAAAAGAAAGCTTTAAATCTATTGTAACGAACCCTATTTCCTGGGATGTAAACAAGGGAGAAATGGAGAGGTTCTCGAACGACGGAGCCGTATTATATAAATTTAACAAGGTTACTACTCATGTAGCTGGAGCTATAAATCACGAAGGAGTTTTATGGACTAAGAAGCCTCAGTTTTTTGGTAGCTTTTTATTCAAAACAAAAAATTATCATGTTGCCGATTATAATTTCTACTATTTAAGCATCCGAAAAAATGCAGCAGTAAGAACCAATGCCTATTTTAGTAAAAATAAAATTACTGCCGACTAGTTTCCTACTACACTCAAAAATTTAATGCGCATAATTTTTAATTGCTCCCAAGTATAATCGTTCTCGCTCAATTCCTCTTGTGCTATTTGTAAAGAAGATGTCTCGCAATTTTTAAAATAGGCTAATATGTCTGCTTGGTCGTATTCGTCTAGCCACTCATCTATTGCATAGTCTAAGTTCAACTTGGTACCACTTGCCGCAATAGTTTCCATTTCTTCCAATAAGCTATCAAGTCTTAAGTCTTTGTTTTTAGCAATTGTTTCAAGTGGTATTTTTTTATCTACATTTTGTATAATGTAAATTTTATTGTTCGACTTATTTGCTACTGACTTCATTACAAAGTCATCGGGTTTTTCTATATTATTTTCTGTGACATACTTTTCAATCAGTTGCACAAATGGTTTTCCATATTTAATAGCCTTGCCTTTACTTACCCCTTGGCATCTTTCTAATTCTTCCAAAGTAGTGGGATATAAGGTAGCCATATCTTGCAGTGATGTTTCAAGGAAAATGACAAAAGGAGGTAATGCGATTTTCTTAGCCTCTTTCTGACGCATTTCTTTTAGCATTTCAAATAAAGGCACATCGGTTGTTGCTTCTGTATTTGAAGGCCCATCTGATTCGTCGTCATCCGCATTCGTGTCGTCAAAAACATGATTCAACACAATTTTAAAGCTAGCTGGTTTCTTTAAAAACTTTTTGCCTTTATCAGTTAGCTTTAGTAAACCATATTCTTCAATATCTTTTTCTATCATGGTCTCTAGCATGGCTTGGCGTACTAAACTATCCCAAAACAAAGTATCGTGGTCTTGACCAATACCAAACACAGGTAATTTTTCATGCCTATATAATCCAATTTGTGGGGTATACTCTCCTCTAATAATGAGTACAACATAATCGGCTACAAAACGCTCGTTCAATACTTGTATTGTTTGCAACAATTTGACAAGCTCTGGCTTTGCTTCTATTTGTTCTTTTGGATTTAAACAGTTATCACATTTACCACAATTTTTTACAGTGGTTGCTTCCCCAAAATAATGTAACAAACTATGTCTTCTACAAACACCGCTTTCTGCAAAAGCTACTGTTTCGTCAATGAGTTGCGCGCCCACTTCTCGTTCGCTTAGTGGCTTGTCCCTTAAAAAATGTTCCAGTTTCGCAACGTCTTTATGGGAATAATATAAAATACAATTTCCTTCTAAACCGTCTCGACCTGCTCTGCCAGTTTCTTGGTAATAGTTTTCAATGGATTTAGGAATATTAAAATGAATCACAAATCTAATATCTGGCTTGTCAATTCCCATGCCAAAGGCAATAGTGGCTACAATTACTTGCACGTCTTCATTCAAGAATTGATCCTGTCTATCGGCTCTTAATTTTTGGTCTAAACCTGCGTGATAAGCAACTGCTTTAATATTATTCGCGATTAATAATGCTGCTAATTCTTCGGTTGTTTTTCGGTTCAGTGTGTAAATGATACCGCTCTTGCCCTTATGACTAGTTATATATTTTACAATACTTTTCACCGTCTGTTCTTTTTTTACTTTAGGCTGCACTTCATAATAAAGGTTGGCTCTGTTGAAAGACGATATGAGTACTTCGGGTTCGCGTAAAGAAAGATTTTTGACAATATCGCTCTGCACTTTAGGGGTTGCAGTTGCGGTTAATGCTATTATTGGGATGGTTGGGTTTATTTCTTCCATCATTTCTTTTAGCCTACGGTATTCTGGCCTAAAATCGTGCCCCCATTCTGAAATACAATGCGCTTCGTCAACAGCGAAGAAGGAAATAGTTAAATCTCGGAAAAAATCAATATTTTCTTGCTTAGTAAGTGTTTCAGGTGCTACATATAACAACTTAGTCTTGCCACTTAGTAAATCAGCTTTAACTTCTTTTATCTGCCCTTTGTTTAAGGATGAATTTAAAAAATGAGCGACTTCATCATTTTCACTATACCCTCTCACAAGGTCTACCTGATTTTTCATTAATGCAATCAAGGGTGACACTACAATAGCACATCCAGGCAACATTAAAGCCGGTAATTGGTAACAAAGACTTTTCCCTCCTCCAGTAGGCATAATTACAAAGGTATCTCTGCCACCCATCAGGGAATGAATAGCTTTTTCTTGGGTACCCTTAAAGGCGGTGAATCCAAAATATTGTTCTAAAGCCTGCATAAGCGCAGCTTGGTCGATAGGATTTTGTTCTTTTATTGGTTTATCGGCTTTTTTAACCGCTTTTTTACTAGTAGGCATCTATAATTGTCTTAAAATCAACTGTTTCGGCACAAACTGCACCTATAAGTTAACGAAAATAGTTAAACAATGGTGTATTAAACCGCCTTTTTATAGAATTACCTTTTTTTTAAGGTTTTGAGAGAAAAGGGGGGTAGAACATACTGAAACATTAACTTTGCCACTCCTTTACATAGCTTATGACGAACAAAATAATTTCTGTTGCAAAAAAAACCTTGGCTGTTGAAGCAACTGCAATCAATGGATTGGAAAATTTCATAAATGACTCTTTTGTAAAAGCAGTTGAAGCGGTGCATACTGCTCAAGGAAGATTTGTAATTAGTGGTATTGGCAAAAGTTCCATTATTGCGCAAAAAATTGTGGCAACTTGCAATTCTACAGGCACCCCTTCTATTTATTTACATGCAGCAGAAGCAATTCATGGCGATTCTGGAATGATTATGCCTACTGACATTGTTATGATCATTAGTAAGAGTGGGGAAAGTCCTGAGATTAAAAATTTAGTGCAACTAGTTAAAAGTTTTGGTAACCCAATTATTGGAATGGTTGGTAGCACTGAAAGTTATTTGGCAAAAGAAGCTAACTGGATAATAAACACAACTGTTGAAAAAGAAGCATGCGCAAATAACTTGGCGCCTACTTCATCTACAACAGCTCAAATGGTAATGGGTGATTTAATTGCTATGTCCTTAATGGAATTAAAAGAATTCAAGGCTATTGACTTTGCTAAATTTCACCCAGGGGGCAATTTGGGGAAAAGACTAACATTGACCGCTGGTCAAATAGCAACAGTAAATCACAAACCCGCAGTTCAAAAATCAACTTCACTAAAAGAAGTAATAATTACTATTTCAAAAAATAGATTAGGTGCAACAGCTGTCGTTGACGATAAAAACAATGTATTGGGTATTATAACCGATGGAGATATAAGAAGAATGCTAGAAGCGCACTCCTCCATAAAAGAATTAACAGCTTCCGATATTTATCATAGCAACCCTATTACCATTTCTCCCGTGGCATTAGCAGTAGAAGCTTTATCACTAATGGAGCAAAAAGATATTAGTCAAATTATTGTTGCTGAAGGGCAACAATTCGTTGGCATGATTCATATTCACGATTTAATGAAAGAGGGGATTTTATAAATAAATTAAGCTATGCAAAATAAACATCATTATGTAGCTATAATGGCTGGCGGAATTGGTAGTAGATTTTGGCCAATGAGCAGAACTGCTTTTCCAAAACAATTTTTAGATGTCCTTAATACAGGAAAAACATTGATTCAATGGACCTTTGAAAGATATGCTAAGTTTATTCCAATAGAAAACATTTTCATTGTTACGTCTGAAGAATATATTGATATTGTAAAAAAACAATTGCCTGAATTACCCATCGCAAACATTCTTGCAGAACCAAGCAGAAAAAATACTGCTGCATGCATTGCATATATATCTTTTAAATTAGCATTAATTGATCCAGAAGCTACTTTTATTGTAGCGCCAAGCGATCATTTGATTTTAGAAGAAGACGCGTTCCAGGATATTGTATATAGTGCCCTCGATTTTGTTGAAAACATTAAAGCACTAGTTACATTAGGTATCAAACCATCGCACCCAAATACTGGTTATGGTTATATTCAATACGAAGACTTAGAAGTAAGTAAAGGCGTATACAAAGTAAAAACATTTACCGAAAAGCCTAGTTTAGAAATTGCACAATCCTTTTTAGCGAGTGGCGATTTTTTATGGAACGCTGGTATTTTTGCTTGGAAGGCAAAGACTATTTTAGCTGCTTTTGAAAAACATCAGCCTGAAATGTTTGAACTATTTGACAGCGAAAAAGAACATTTTAATACCGACAACGAGCAACAAGCCATCCAGCGCATTTACCCACAATGCACTAA
Source organism: Bacteroidota bacterium (assembly GCA_947458915.1). Classification (GTDB taxonomy): domain Bacteria; phylum Bacteroidota; class Bacteroidia; order Chitinophagales; family Chitinophagaceae; genus Sediminibacterium. Next base: position 10,533 of record CANHAE010000003.1, on the reverse strand, counting down.
TATTTCTATAGATATTGCGATCATGGAAAAAGCAGACAACGTATACGTATTGCCGGCTTCCTTTGGATGGAGTGATTTAGGCACTTGGAATAGTGCTTATGATAATATGGAAAAAGATTATTTCAGTAACGCAGTCGCATCTGACAACGTAATTATAATTGATGCTACAAAATGTATGATTAATGCGCCTAAGGAAAAACTAGTAGTTGTACAAGGACTTGATGATTTCATTGTAGTAGACACCAAGGATGTTTTATTAATTTGTAGTAAAGGAAAAGAGCAGTCTATTAAGGAATATGTGGCAGAAGTGAAAAGGAATAAAGGGGATAAATACATATAATTTTAGTATAAAATTCTTAACTTAGAATACAACATTTGCTTTCAATCTTTAACATTTCCCCATGGCAACAATAATAAGCGGAACAGGTAGTTATATCCCAAGTATCGTAAAAACGAATCAGTCGTTTATAGACAATATTTTTTATGACGAATATGGAGAAGTAATTAAAACCCCTAATGAAGAAATTGTTGCAAAGTTTAAAGACATTACCGGCATTGAAGAAAGAAGATATATTGAAGTTAATTTAAACACTTCCGATATGGCAACCAAGGCAGCAGCATTAGCCATTGAAGATGCAGGTATTGATCCAGAAACAATAGACCAAATAATTGTAGCCCATAATTTTGGCGAGGTTGTTGCTGGAAGCATACAGACGGACACCATCCCTTCCATTGCTTCAAGAGTAAAACATAAACTGGGTATACATAACCCAAACTGCGTTGCTTATGATGTTTTATTTGGCTGCCCAGGATGGATTCAGGGAGTTATACAAGCAGATTCTTTTATTAAATCAGGATTAGCAAAAAGGTGCTTAGTAATAGGTGCAGAAACATTAAGTCGTGTGGTAGATGCACATGATAGAGATAGTATGATTTTTAGTGACGGCGCAGGCGCATGTATAGTAGAAAATTCAAGTGATGCTAATAGAGGCATTTTAGCTGCTAGTGTTCAAAGTCATTGTGTTGATGAAACTTATTTTTTATACTTAGGAAAATCAAACGACCCCGCAGCAGCCGAAAACACAAAGTATATTAAAATGAAGGGTAGAAAGGTTTACGAGTATGCCATAAAAAATGTCCCCTTGGCAATGAAAGAATGTATCGAAAAAGCTGGTGTAGCTATACTTGATGTAAAACAATTTTTCTTACACCAGGCAAATGAAAAAATGGACGCAGGTTTTATCAAAGCACTATTTAAACTATACGGCATTAGGGAAGTCCCTAGTAATATTATGCCAATGAGTATACATGAATTAGGGAATAGTTCTGTTGCAACCATCCCCACTTTATATGACATGGTTAAGAAAGGAAAATACAAGGACCATGAATTACAAAAAGGAGATGTAATTGTTTTTGCATCAGTAGGAGCCGGTATGAATATAAATGCTATATGTTACCGCGTATAAGTTTCAACTAGTATCCTCTTACATTTTTCCCTTCCACATAGTTAACAAAAGCTTTATTACAAACTTTGTTACCTCCAGGTGTTGGATAATTACCAGTGAAGTACCAGTCGCCTGTATTAGTTGGGCAACATAAATGCAAATCTTCAATAGTTTGATAAATTACTTCTACAGGAATACTGATATCCTCTGGTGTAATTAATTGTGCAATTTTATCGGAAATATCTTCAGGAGTAAAAGGTTTGTATAATTGCCTCACGACATTTTCAGTATGCAGTTCATCACTTGCTTCTAGTGCTTTAATTTTATTGTACACGTCGTCAATAATATTAGCCATTCCTTTTTCGGTGAGCAAAGCAATAACAGCTCTGAAGGCAATAAAATCACCCATCTTACTCATGTCAATACCATAGCAGTCGGGATACCTTATTTGTGGCGCCGAGGAAACAACTATAATTTTCTTAGGAGATAAACGAGACAACATTCTTATGATACTTTCTCTTAAAGTGGTACCTCTCACAATACTATCGTCAATAACAACTAATGTATCCTGGTTCGCTATCACTGTTCCATAGGTAATATCATAAACGTGCTGCACCATTTCATTTCTGTTGGCGTCGTCTGTAATAAAAGTCCTTAGTTTAACATCTTTTATGGCAATTTTTTCTTGACGAATTTTTCGATTAACCATCTGTTCCAACTTATCGGCATCCACTTGGTTACCCCAGCTTAAAATACGTTCTACTTTAATTTTATTCAAATACTGTTCCATCCCTTTCACTAAACCATAAAATGCAACTTCGGCAGTATTCGGTATATAGGAGAAAATAGTATTTTTTAAATCTTTTTCAATTCTATCTAGTACTCTTTTGCTTAAATGGTTTCCTAATGCAATTCTTTCTCTGTAAATTTTTTCATCGCTACCTCTTGAAAAATAAATACGTTCAAACGAACATGCTCTTCTTTCCTTTGGTTCCAATATTTGTTCAATGGTGTATTTGCCTTTTTCATCTACAATTAAGGCGCAACCTGGCATTAGTTCTACCACTTCGTTTTCGGCAACATTAAATGCTGTTCTAATGGCCGCTCTTTCACTCGCAGCAACAATAACCTCCTCGTCAATATAATAATAGGCAGGGCGAATGCCATGCGCATCACGCATTATAAAGCTGTCCCCATTTCCTAATAAGCCTCCAATTGTAAATCCTCCATCAAATAATTGTGCTGCTTTTTTTAATACAGTAACAATGTTTGGATTATTGGGATTGATTGCTTCTTCTTTATCTAAAAAGTGATGAATAACCTCCATCATGGCAGCTAAGTCGCTTTGTTTTTCAAAAACACCAGGTGCTAATCCAATTTTTTGAAACAGTTCGTCGGTATTAACTAAATTGAAATTACCAGCCAACGCGATATTCTTAGCGGGTTCTAAATTTCTTTTAATAAAGGGATGGCAAAATTCAACATTATTTTTCCCTTGTGTGCCATACCTTAAATGCCCTAGTAAAATTTCTCCCATAAAAGGCAAATGCCCCTTCATAAGTCCTGGATGTTTTGCAATATCTGGCTGGAATTTTTCTAGCTCTTGTATTTCGAGGCCAATTTTATAAAACAAGTCGGCGATGGGCTGCTGTGCGTTACTTCTTAAACGGTAAAGGAAAGGATTGCCTGGTTCTATATTTAATTTAACTGTCGCAATACCGGCTCCGTCTTGGCCTCGGTTATGCTGTTTTTCCATGAGTAAATACAACTTATTTAAACCGTATGTAACCGTGCCTCTTTTTTGAAGATAGTATGATAAGGGTTTTCTTAGTCGAATGTAAGCTAGTCCACACTCGTGTTTGATTTCGTCGCTCATGATGAAGTTTAAGGAGGCCCAAAATTACGATACTTCCTTAAAAATTCCCTGTTGTACTAGATTAATATTTTACTAGACTAGTAAGTTTTTTCTTTAACGATAGTGTTTGCCACTTTAATCCAGTCTTTTAATTCGGTACAGGTACCATAAGACTCATCAATATAGATGTAATAATTAGGTATACGCTCTTTGAACCATGCTTCTAAGGCCTTCACCTTTTTTTCTTCCAATGCACGTTGAGCAACACGATTGTAATCTTCTTTCAGGTTCTCTTTATGGGGTTCGGTTCTTTCCTTGAAATATATTAAACGAACCGCCTTTCTGCCGCGGTCATCAGTATATACTTGAGGAGCTGATACCTGACCGGGTTTCATACCTTTAACTACCACCACCATGTCTTTATCCAATTGGTCATAATTAACATAAGTGGACCCGTCACGACCAGCAATCGCGCCACCGCTAAATTTGCTTTGATCGTCATCGCTATGTTTATTTACTGCTTCTCCGAAAGTTGTTTTACCCGCAACAATTGCAGTCCTTACACTATCTAAAAAGGTTTTAGTTTCATTGATCTCGTCGGCTCCAATTGGAGGAATGCGCAAGATATGTTTTACTACTGCGTCGTCTCCAGACCTTGAGATTAATTGAATCAAATGGTATCCAAATTTAGATTTTACTGGGGCAGAAATTTGCCCCTCTTTTAAGCGGAAGGATCCTGCCATAAATGCAGGATCAAAATTCTTTTCATTTCTATTAATATTGAATTGGCCTAAGTTTTCTTTAGAACTAGGATCTTCTGAATATAGCTTAACTAATTGGTCAAATTTATTTATGCCGGATTCAATTTCACGTCTGTAATCAAACAATTGCTTGATAACGTATTCTTCTACATCTCTGTTTGCTTTTGGATGCATGACTAACTCCATTATTTGCACTTCACTTTCATACAATGGCAAACTATCCACTGGGATTTTATTATAAAACGCCCTCACTTCAAAAGGTGTGATTTTTACTTTCTCCACAATTTTCTGTTGCATTTGCTCAGATAATTGCTGTTCTTTAATTAAGATCCTAAAGTCTTCTTTTAATTGAAAAATAGTCCTGCCTGCCACTTCTTCTAATACTTCCTTGCTGCCAAACTGATTTAGGAAAAGTCTTATTTTCCTGTCAATCTCATTTTGTATTTCGTCTTCGGTTACATTAAGGGAATCTTTTTCAGCTTGCAATACCAAGGCTTTACGAATTAACTGACCTTCTAATACTTGACAAAAAGTTGGAGCAATTGCGCCTTCTTGATCCTGACTTTGTCTTTTGTAATCTATAATAGCATTATCAATATCGGATCTTAAAATAAATTTATCGCCAACTGTGGCAACAATTTTATCGGCAAGTACTTTTTTCACTTGCGCTTCCGCACAAAAAGAAATAGACATGAATACCAAAGAAAAAACAATGCTAACTATTTTCATCAAACTTTTATTAATGTTTAAAGATCCGATAGCTGGGCGATTATCCCAACTATCAAATCTTAATTTTTTTATAAAGTACGTTTTACTTCCTCTTCTTCGAAGGCTTCTACTATATCCCCTGGTTTCAGGTCGCTGAAATTTTTGATTGTCAAACCACACTCCATATTAGATACAACATCTTTTACATCGTCTTTGAAACGTTTCAAACTTCCTAATTCAGCAGCTTGGCCTTCTCCTCTTGGGAATTCAACAATACCATCACGTATAATACGAATTTTACTATTACGGCTTAATTTACCATCTAACACGAAACATCCAGCAACGGTTGCTTTGTCAAATTTGTAAACTTCTCTAACTTCCACATTAGCGACAATCTTCTCTTGTATTTTCGGCTCCAACATGCCTTCCATCGCGCTCTTGATTTCATCAATTGCGTTGTAGATAATAGAGTATAATTTAATTTCCACACCTTCTGTTTCAGCTAATTTATTCGCTTGCATAGAAGGTCGAACGTTAAATCCAATAATGATGGCATCGGATGCTGCAGAAAGTAACACATCTGATTCAGAAATTTGACCTACCCCTTTTAGAATTACCCTAATAGCAATTTCTTCGGTAGATAATTTTTGCAATGAATCACTTAAGGCCTCTACAGAACCATCCACGTCACCTTTAATGATGATATTTAATTCCTTGAAATTTCCTAAAGCTAAACGGCGACCAATTTCATCCAAAGTAATATGCTTTCTAGTTCTTAAGCCTTGCTCTCTTAGTAATTGAGCACGCTTGGTTGCTAATTCTTTTGCTTCTGCTTCATCATCAAACACTTTAAACTTCTCACCAGCTTGCGGTGCTCCATTTAAACCTAATATTACTACAGGAGTTGAAGGTGGGGCAACTTCAATACGTTGATTACGTTCATTGAACATAGCTTTTACACGACCATAATGTTGGCCTGATAAAATCAAATCTCCCTGACGTAATGTTCCGTTTTGTACTAAAATAGTTGCTACATATCCACGGCCTTTATCTAAAGACGCTTCAATTACACTACCAGTAGCTTCTCTATTTGGATTCGCTTTAAGGTCTAATAATTCAGACTCTAATAATACTTTTTCTAGTAAAGCGTCTACATTCAAACCTTGTTTAGCAGACAATTCTTGGTTTTGGAATTTACCACCCCAAGCTTCTACTAAAATATTCATTTGCGATAATTGCTCATAAATTTTTTGTGGTTGTGCACCGTCTTTATCAATCTTGTTAACAGCAAAAATCATTGGTACATTCGCTGCTTGTGAGTGACTAATCGCTTCTCTTGTTTGTGGCATAACCGCATCATCCGCTGCTACAACAATAATTGCAATATCTGTTATTTTAGCACCACGCGCACGCATTGCCGTAAAGGCTTCGTGACCTGGCGTATCCAAGAAAGTGATTGCTTTTCCGTTAGGCAGGGTTACCTCATAAGCTCCAATGTGCTGAGTGATACCACCGGCCTCTCCAGCAACCACATTTGCGTTACGAATATAATCTAGTAAAGATGTTTTACCGTGGTCCACGTGACCCATAATGGTTACAATTGGTGGGCGCTCCACTAAATTTGCCTGATCTTCCGCTTCTTCTTCTTCATCTAATTCTTGCGCTTCTTCTAATCCAACGAATTCTACTTCGAAACCAAACTCACTTGCCACTAATTCAATAACCTCCGCATCTAAACGTTGGTTAATTGAAACCATGATTCCTAAATTCATACACTTGCTAATGATGTCAGCAAAACTTACATCCATCAAACTAGCTATCTCACTTACAGTAACAAATTCTGTTACCTGTAATTTGGTATCTCTTACTTGATTCAATTCATTTTCGGCAGCTTCTTCTCTTCTGGCACGACGATATTTCGACTTCATGCTTTTTCCTCTACCACCTTGGCCAGATAATTTAGCCTGTGTTTCCTTAATCTTATCTTGAATTGCTTTTTGATCAATTTCTTTTTGTTCAGCAGTAACTGGACCGAACCTATTTGGTCCACGACCTCCTTGACCTGGACGTGCTGCGCCACCGCCACCTTGCGGACGGTTTCCTTGGTAGCCACCACCTTGTGGGCGATTTCCTTGATAACCAGTTCCTTGTGGACGATTTCCTTGGTAACCACCACCTTGGCCACCCTGTGGTGCGGTACCTGCTGGACCACCACCTTGTGGACGGTTTCCTTGAACTGGAATACGCTTACGTGTACGCTTTTCTTCTTGGCTTAATGGTTTTGGACGTGTGTCGCTATTAACAGGTAAAACAATTTTACCCATAATTTTAGGTCCTTCTAACTTAGTTGCTTGAATATTTTCAATTTTGCCATGTACATTTTCCGGTTGAATAGAATGATCCGTCGGAACTGCTTTCGGAGCTATGGCATTTTCTTCTTTTTTAGCGGAAGCTGCTGTTTTTTTTGCAGGCGCTTTTGCTGAAACAGCTTTAGCAGCAGGAGCTGGTGCTTCCTCCTCCTTCTTAGCTGATTTTTTAGGTCGGGTTGAAGAATCTATTAAGGAAAGATCTATCTTATTGATAACTTTAGGTGCCTCCACCTCTGGAGCTTCTATCTTAGTTGCCTTAGGCACTTCAGGTGCTGAAGCTTCCACTTTAGGGGCAACCGCTTTTTTGGTCCCAGAGAAAACATCATCTGCCTTTATTTTAGTACTTGCTTCAGTCGCTTTTACTATTACTTCCGGCTTTGCTTCAGCCACTTTTTCTACAGCATCAACCGCCTTCGCAGGTTCTGGTTTTTTTACTTTATCACTAACCGCATTCTTTGGCAGTTCCACATGGTCTGCTTTATCTCTTGCAACCTTATCACTTTGGAATTCGGCTTGCAAAGAATAATACTGATCCTCGGTTAATTTAGCTGTTGGCTTAAGGTCATCTTTAGGAAAACCTTTCTTTACTAAGAAATCAACGATGGTATCTTGACCGACGTTGAATTCTTTAGCAGCTGCTAACAGTCTTGGTAGTTTCAATTCTGACATTCTGTTGTTTTTTGCCCCGATTTACTCGGGACGAGTCACCTAATACAAATATACTTCAAAAACAAGGTTATTCACCTTTATCAATCTCTTCTTGTAAAACACGACGCACTTCTGCTATCGTTTCTGTCTCTAAATCTGTTCTTCTTTCTAATTCGTCAGCATTTAGCTTTAATACGCTTCTTGCCGTATCACAACCAACACGCTTAAATTCATCAATAATCCAGGTTTCGATCTCATCGCTAAATTCGTCTAAATCGATATCAAATTCTTCGATAATTTCTTCGTCTTCGCGGTAAACGTCTAATTCATAACCAGTAAGTTCGGTGGCTAACTTAATATTAACCCCTCTTCTACCAATTGCTAAAGAAACTTGATCAGCTGGTAAATATACCTCCGCACGTTTACGGTCGTCATCAATATTCATGTAACTAATTTTAGCAGGTGTTAATGAACGTTGAATTAACAATTGGGTATTTGTGGTAAAATTAATTACGTCAATATTTTCATTTTTCAACTCTCTCACAATCCCGTGAATACGACTTCCTTTCATACCCACACAAGCACCTACTGGATCAATACGGTCATCAAATGATTCAACAGCCACTTTTGCGCGCTCTCCTGGCTCACGTACAATTTTCTTTATGGTAATTAAACCATCAAAAATTTCCGGAACTTCTATTTCTAATAATTTAGCAAGGAATAAAGGATTCGTTCTAGATAAAATAATTACTGGTGAATTATTTTTCATATCCACTCTAGCAATCACGGCTCTGATGTTTTCTCCTTTTTTAAAGAAATCTTGAGGGATTTGCTCTGTCTTTGGAAGAATTAATTCATTCCCTTCTTCATCCAATAACAACACTTCTTTTTTCCAAACCTGATAAATTTCCGCATTAATTATTTCTCCAATTCTGTCAGAATATTTTTTAACTAAAGCTGTTTTCTTTAAGTCATTGATACGAGAAGCCAAGGTCTGCTTTGCAGCAAGGATGGCCCTTCTACCAAAATCATAAATATTTACTTCCTCTAGTAATTCCTCCCCAATTTCAAAATCGGGTTCTATTTTTATAGCTTCTGAATAAGCCACTTCTTCTAAAGGATTGTCCACATCATCATCAGGTCTAATTTCACGACGACGAATTATTTCAAGGTCACCTTTTTCTGCGTTAACAATTACGTCAAAGTTTTCATCGCTACCATATTTTTTTCTCAATAAGGTTTTGAATACATCTTCTACCACTTTCATCATCGTGGGACGGTCAATACTTTCTGCGTCTTTAAACTCCTGAAACGCCTCAATCAAATTTATACTTGCCATAACATAATTTTTTTTCAAGCTCCTCGCTTGATGATTTGTTAAAATTGAATTTGAACTATGGTTGATTTAATACTCGAAAATGGAATTAGCAATTGGTGCTGGGTTGCTTTTTTACCCTTCCCTTCTGTCCACTCTATTTGTATTTCAACGTCTGTCACCGTTAATAATGTTCCCTCTTTTATTGTATCGTCGGCTAAAGTAACTTCTACTTTACGTCCAATATTTTTTACATACTGCCTATTTAATAACAATGGCTCGTCCACACCAGGTGATGAAACCTCTAATGCAAAATCACCTTCAGGAAACCAAGCGGCTTCTTCTATGGCTTTATATAACCTTCTGTTGAAAGAAGTGCATTGTTTAATTGGCAAGCCCTGGTCTCCATCAATATAAACCCTGATGATATGCCCTGGCTTTACTTTAATATGAACCAAAAAATAGCTTGGATCCTCTAACAAAAGAGGCTCTAATATAGCGTGTACCTTATCCTTTAATTCGTTTACTTCCATATGTAAAAAAGAAGAAGGGAACGACCCCGTTCCCTTCAATAGTATGTTAATACTTGAGCAAAGGTAATAAAACAGTACGAAATCACCCAATAATATTGGCAGGAACCTTATTTTTGTGCTATGACGAAGTTATTATTGTACGGCTTGTTAATCTATTTCTTGTATAAAATCATATTTGAAGTGGTGGTTCCTGTGCGTAAAGGGGTGAGAACAGTGAGACAGAATATGGAACAAATGCAAGAGGCAGCCAAGGCTGCCGAAGCTGCTAGAAGGTCAAACAATACTAGTCAACAGCAGGCAAGTGCGCAAACTGTAAAACAAAATACCACTCCTGTGGAAGTAGAATACATTGATTTTGAAGAAGTTAAGAAAAAATAGTTAGTCCTGTTACAAGTAAGCAAGTATATTTTTTTCAATACACATTCCTTCGGTAAGGTGTAATACTTGCAAACCTACAGATGCAGCAGCAATGATATTTGGCTCATTGTCATCCACAAACAACGTTTCCGCAGCCACTAAGCCCTCTTTATTAAGAATATAAATAAAGGAAGCTGGATCGGGTTTGCGCATACCCATTTCATGAGAATAATAGGGCTTTTTAAAAAGCGTATTAAAGGACTCCGTAGCTACCTCTCGCTGGAACTGATCCATAAAATAGTCGTAATGAATTTTGTTCGTATTGGAATATAAGTAGGTGGTGTATTTTGCTTTGTTCGCTTTTACCCAAGCAATACTTTGTTTTCTAAAACCAATTAACAAGGAATTCCAAGCATCAATAATTTTTTCATCCTCAGTAGGCAATTGCATAAGTTTTCTAAAGCCCTCACAAAATTCATGTTCATTTATAAACCCTTTCTCCAAATTAAAAAATAATTCATCGGACTTGTTTAACGTGTAAT
>CANHAE010000002.1 GCA_947458915.1 Bacteroidota bacterium | reverse complement strand
TTTATAATATTTAAAAACTTGTATTATAATAGTATAAATGAAATTATACTCGAATTAAGGTACTATTTTACCTTAATTTCCGGTTAAAATAGAAGTAAATGTCATTTTCATAAAGCAAATGTTTGTTAGTAACAGTGGAGCAAACTAAACTACATTCCATGAGTAAACCCTGGTGCACCACTACATAGTTTGAATTATTTTAAGGTTAAATTCTACATTAAACCTATTATAAATTTTCACTAAGCCACCTAAAATTCTCGGAGGTGTGATTTCGAAATCAGAAAAGGTGAAATTACGTTGCCCATTTAAATATACTACTTGCCCGTTCTTCTGAATTTTATACGGTATTTCGAATTTTTTTGCCACCCCTCCTAGTTCAATCTCTACAATCCCTTTAAGATTGTCTTTGTTATTTGTAAACAAAGGCACCCTTTCTAAGGATAAAAATTTAACAATAAGGTATGGATGCTCATCTGCCTTTAATGTATTTCTAAAATTTCTTGTGATAATAAAATTATGACAGTTAATTGTATTAATCTCAATTTTTAAATAGCCATTTAATGGTATTTTACTTGCACTATGCTGACTAGTCATAAAACTTATAGTGTCTGAAGCTGCATATCCTAATGCATCACACTGAAAGTCATGAAAATTAGAACTGCCTAGAATTCTTAATGTACTTGTTTTTTCAACTGCCCATTTAACAACTGTATTTGTTTCTGCTGGTGGACTAACCTTTGATGTACCAGAAAAAAAAGTTGCTATTGTAACGAATACATTAATTAAAATTAAGTAAAGCATAAAGGAAGTTTTATGGCTATTAAACTAGTGATACAAATTTATAGAAAAAGGGATGATACAAAAAGGGCTCCCGCAAGCGGGAGCCCTAAAATTAATTAAGTCAATTAGAACCCAATTGCAGCTTCAATTACAAAACCATCGAACTTGCCCCCAGCACGGTAATCAGTTAATAAGAAATCTTTGTATTCTTGATTTACATATTCTGCTTTCATCAAAATATTCTTAGTCAAGAAATATCCAGCTCCAATTACTGTACGGTTAATTGTGATATCTTTTGTATAAGCAGCAGTAGGTTTGTTTGTTACTGTATTGTATTTCGCGCCCATATAAAACTTCTCATTCGCTCCAAAACGGTATAAACCTTCTATTGCAAATTGGTTTGCAGTTCTGTCTGCAGTTTCAGTTTTACTACGACCTTTAGCTGTTTCATAAGTTAAGAAAGCTTCAAAACCATACACTTTAGCAAAACCATTTACCATTACAGCAGTGATTTTTTTACTAAATCCAGGATTGTAACGACCAGAACTCATCATTTCTGTGTAGGCCTTAGCTGCTCCAGTAGAAGCATTTGCACCAACTTCCATTACGTTTTGATAGTTAGAACCTGTACGGTCACCACTGTATAATGTTAAACCACTTCCTGCATTACTGCTGTTTGTGTACAAGCTACCTGATAAACGTAAACGAACTTTTTCAGTTACTTGTTTATCGATACCTGCTTTTAAAATAATTGAAGGGTTTCTGTTTACGTTAGCGTCTGCAGTAGTAGCAAATGTAGAATCAACATGACCTTTGATCATACCATTTGTAACACCCAGCATACCAAATAAACCATCTTTTTGTAAATACACTTCACCGCCAATTTCTGTAGCAAATGCATCCATGATATTACCTTCCATAAATGGAGATTGTAAAGTATGTCCGCCATCAGGACGACGGAAATGTGCATCACCATAGTTCACTTCAAAATGACCCGCTTTGATAGTTGTATACTTCATTAAATTATTTAAGAACTCACCGCCATCAAATGGTAATTTGTCAACTTGTAAGTAACCACCTTTTACCCAAAATTCATTATGATGACGCGCAGACATATAGTTAGTCACATTCAATGTGATACCATCTGCTAATTGTGCATCAATAAATAAATTAGCCTGAGCAGTCATTAAGCCTGGTTGTAATTTAAAAAGCTTGCCAGAGTTGGCTGCTTTAATAGAAGAAAGAACGTTTGAATGCTTGATACTTTGATATTGTTGCGTAAATCCTGCACCAAAACGGATTGTCTTTCCTTCAAACTTCTTAGACATATTCGCCTTAGATGTCTCAAATACACCTATTCCATTTTGACTATATGGTCTCCAAAATGTTGGATCACCGTAAGTAAAAGTTTCGTCTCCTTGTTTTTGTGCCATTGATACGATAGGAATAATCATAACTATCGCCAATAACAACTTTGCTGCGTTTGTAATGTAATTTTTCATGTGTTATTTTTTTTATTTATATATAGAGCTGTCGTTGCTTATTTTATTTTTAAATTGAAAGTGATTTTTATTTCATCTCCTGTTTTCATTGCGCCAAAGGCAAAGGAAGGAGGTTCCATATTATATTCTGTCATTTTCATTACCTTAAACCCAGTACTTGTAAAACTTTTTTCAGCTGCATTGTATTTAATGGTAGCGACTAAGTCGGTCAATTTTTTTGTGCCCGCAACTGTTAAATTACCAGTTCCTTTAAATTGGTAGGTAGTTGCATCTATTGGGGTAATTGTACTTGACACCATCACGAAATTAATAACTGGGCTTTCCTTTGTTTTTAAAGCTTTATAAGAAATTTTATCCATTATAGAGCCTTTTGAACTTTTTAAAGTTTCACTTGTAATACTAAATGCCAATGTGCTCACCGAGGTAAGTTTATCCCCATTCATGATCATAGTAGCTTCACACTTTCCTTGACTTGACTTCATGTCCCAATCGTGTAATGTAGATGTGCCAAAAATAGTAACCGCTCCATTCGCGGTTCCCACCTTTACCTGACCATTAACTAAAAAAGGCATAGAAATAACTACGCCAAGCAATGCAATAGTAATGTGTTTCAGAATCTTCATATTATTGTAGTTTAATTAGAAATATGGATTCATTAATTACTGAATCCGAGAACAAAACTACAAGCGTTAATAGTACGTTAAAATGACGCTACTCAAGTTAGGCTATGACATAAATCAGCCTTATTAGATCATAAGCATACTTAAATCATAATTACAAATACGCCTACAAGATTAGGGAGCTTGACTTAAGATAAACGCAAGCTAAGTATAACTAAATTATTTTAGTGCACACAAGTCAGCACTATTTTCTCCTTTCAAAAATGAAAGTAAGTGGGATATACACTCTTCTCCTCCATGCAATTTCCGAATGTTCGTCATTCTCAAATTTTATTGTTCTCCATTGCGCTTTATTGTACCCTTTTTTGCGCATGGTTAGGTCAATTTGTGTTTGTAAAGGCTCGTATAGTGAATCAAGGGTTTTAGTGCCAAAATCGAAATAAATTTTATGGCTTTTAGGGCTGGGCAAATGTTTTTCCATATAGCTATTAAAGGCCGCTGGTATAGGATTGCCTTCCATGGAAAATATACCAGGCCAATGTGTACTCATGCAAATTGCAGCGCCAAAAACAGCCGGATATTCGCAAATGGCATACATAGATATTAATCCTCCCATACTACTGCCCCCGATAAAGGTATTTTTAGCTTCTTTTAAGGTAGGGAAAGCGCTATCGATAAATGGCTTTAATTCTTTCACAATAAATTTTAAGTAATTGTCGGACTGAATTTCATAATTCCCAAAAACGCTATAACCATTGGACCTAGCAGCATCATAAATCTTGTTCTTTTGCTGGATGGACAATGATTCAAAAGGTTTTTGCGGAAAATAATCCGAATGCCTAGTTGCTCCTCCATTCCAAATTCCAACTATTATAACAGCTGTTGTTTTATTTTGTTTCTGCAGCTTTGTAGCAACATCATCCATGTCCCAAGATGTTTTATTCCAAGCGATTGCTGAGTCAAATAACATTTGTCCATCATGCATATACAAAACGGGATACTTTTTTTTATTGTCATACCCTTCTGGCAACCAAATGTCAATATTTCTTGCGGTAATATATTTTGACCTAAAGCTGTCAATTCTTTGAATTGTTCCTGCAACGACTTTTGGCAATTGGCAATTCCCAAAAGTGTGAAAACATAATGCTATTAAAATAATTTTGAATTTCATACAGGTGTATTTAAATTACTGCTATGTAAAATATTTCGAATTCATTACTTGCCAATACAAAACTTAGAGAAGATAAAATCCAATTGGTCCTCATTAGTGATTTGGCCCGTTATAGTACCTAAATAATGTAGTGATTGATTAATGTCTATTGCCAATAAGTCTCCGGTTACATTTTCATTTAAACCAGCTTCTACATCGTTTAAAGCATACAATAATCGTTTTAAAGAAACAACATGTCTTGCATTAGTTACTATGGTGCCTTCTTTATCCAACCCATCACCTACCACTTTTTCATGAATCGCATTTTCAAGTGCAAGTATATTTTTTTTGTCTTTGGCAGCAATAAAAATAATGTCTGCTATTGAATTATCCGAGGCAAAAGAAGGGTCCTGTAGAAGGTCAATTTTATTGCCTACAAAAATTATTTTATGCGCCCCATTTAATTCTGCAGCCCAATCCTTAAGTTGTTGTGAAGTTGTGATACTTGCATCAAATAAAGCAATGACAACGTCTGCGGCTTGTATTTTTTCTTTACTCTTTTCAATACCCATCTGTTCTATACTATCCTCTGTACTACTTCTTATTCCTGCAGTATCAATTAATTTATATAATACACCTTTAATATTTAAATATTCTTCTACTGTGTCCCTTGTCGTACCAGGTATTTCACTAACTAGTGCTCTATTCTCATTTAATAATGCATTTAAGAGTGTCGATTTACCTGCATTTGGTTTGCCAACAATGGCCACTTGTACGCCTTGTTTAATAACATTACCTAGTTCAAAAGAGTCTAATAAAGACTGAGTTTTTATTTGCAATTGCCCAACTAAAGTTTCCAGTTCTTTTTTATTTGCGAAAGCAACATCCTCTTGCGAAAAATCTAGTTCCAATTCTATTAATGCAGAAAATTTAATTAACTTTTCACGCATCAGTTGCAAGTCACTCGAAAAGCCTCCTTTTAAATTATATAATGCTGTTTTACGAGCAGCTTCCGTATTACTGGCGATTAAATCGGCAACCGCTTCAGCTTGTGTTAAGTCCATTTTGCCATTCAAAAAAGCACGCTGCGTAAATTCACCAGGCTTTGCTAGTCTTGCGCCTATTTGCATCATTAATTGCAAAATACTTTCTTGTATAAACGGAGATCCGTGGCACGAAATTTCCACCACTTCTTCCCCTGTATAGGATTTTGGTGCTCTGTAAATAGTTACAACCACTTCGTCAATTACAATATCTCCGTCCAATAATTTGCCATAGTGTACTGTGTGAGTAGGGGCAGCCTGTAAATTTTTTTTCGAAAAAACAGTACTAACCATTTCAATAGCTTTATCGCCACTTAATCTTATTACTGCAATGGCACCTAAGCCAGGTGCAGTTGCTAGTGCAACAATTGTGTCATTCCAAGTGCTTAAGTTTTCACGCATGATACAAAGATAGTCTATTGTATAAACTAAAAAATGGCAGCCGTTTATGGGCTGCCATTTAAAAAATTATTAGAGAAAGTTTTTAGCCTTATATTTTCAATAAAGGCGCAGAAAAACTATTCGTCCGATACTTGGAAAACAACTGTTTGTCGGTGGCGGTAAATTACATTACGACCATTTTGTACAGCAGGCTTCCAATTTGGTCCTCTTTGTATTACACGAACGGCTTCCTCTTTAGTGCCATAACCAGGGTCATTTTCTGATCTTACGTCACTGATTTTGCCATCCCTTGCAACAATAAAAGAAACCACTACTGCGTATCTTCCTGATGGCGCTCCATTTTCAACAGGCAAATCTCTATTCAAGGTTCTTTCAAGGTAACGAGTCCATCCTTGAACACCTCCAGGAAATTCCGCTGGTTGTTGAACGACAGTGAAAATTTTATCTGTTTCTTCCTCAGGAGGAGCAGTTGGACCAGTACTTGCTTCTACAGGAGCAACAAGTCCATCGTCTTTTACACCCTCTTGATTGAATGCGCCAATTTTAGTGTCTTCTAGCTTTTCAACCTCTTTGATTTCATCTTCCTCTTTTACTTCTTCGTCCTTAACAATTTTTGGAGGTGTAAATTTAGCTACTTCCACTTTTGGTGGTTCTTGCTTCGGTGGAGGTGGTGGAGGTGGTGGTTCTGGCTTTTTTTCATCTTGGTTTACATTTTCTAAAGACAAATCAACAGCAACCACTTCAGTTTTTGCCGATGATAATGAATTAGAAAGTATAGAACCAATGGCAAAAAGCGCAGTGATGGCAATCATACCAAACAAACCAGCCTTAATACGCTTATCGTAAGTTCTACGTAAATCGTATGCACCATATTCCTTATTTCTGCCTTCAAAAACGAGGTCTAGAATATCAGCGGTTAATATTTTATTTATGTCCATTTTTTATGCTTTTAATTGCTTCCAGATGTTGTTGCGTTTGCATCAGATATTTTAACCAATTCGTTTTCATTATCTGTAATATCTACTAAAGCGTACTTTTTTACAACGTTAATAGCCATTTCGTCTAGCATATCAATTACATTTTTAAAATTGCACTCATTAGTAGGTTTGATAACTACTACGAAGTCCTTTTCAGGATTTGTTGGGTCTGTTGCACGACTTCTAACATCAGCTTTCTTTTTCAGGATTACATCACGAATTGAATTTTCGCCATTGAAAGATGCAGATAGGAAATTAGAACCATCTGGTTTCAATTGTCCTTCATAATAATAAATATGATTATCGGCACCAATCATGATGGTAAGCACTCCTGATTCTTTTGCTTTATTCTGGTCCTCAGGTTTTACTTTATCATCAGGTAAAATCAACTTCATGGCTGTAGGCTGACTCATGGTTGTGGTGAAGATAAAGAAGGTAATCAATAAGAAACCTAAGTCCACCATCGGTGTTAAATCCACACGCGTTGATAGCTTCTTTCCTTTCTTGACCCCTGGTCCTTTCTTATGGCCACCACCCGAGGTATCTAATTCTGCCATATTAGTAGCTTTTAATTAGTTAATAATTTTAATTATCCAGTTCTTTTTCACCACTCATGGATTTCCTCCAAAGCTCCGAACCTGCAGGTGCGTTTTCAGGATTAGTAATCATCTGAAACTTTTGAATCTCATTTTTCTTAAATGCAGCAACTACATTTTTGAAAGCCGGGTATTTAGATAAATTATCGCCTTTAAGTAATAATTCCATCTTAGATCCAGCATAAGCTTCATTCAACACTTGCATCCAAATAGTTAATTCATTTTCGGTACTGTCTTTGCAAGGAATGCCAGGTAATTGGTCTCCTTTTCTATTCTCTTCAGGGATGGCTAGGAAAGCATTTAATCCGCTTAATGGAGCGCCAATGAAGTTTGCTTTTTTGAAAGCCGCCACATTGATTCCCATATTACGGGTAGTGTTCAAAGAATTAACTACTAATTCTTTCTTTTGCTCATCATCTATAGTAAGAAATACTTTGCCATCTTTTGTAATAGTTACTAGAACAAAATCCTTTGAAGGAGCAACTTTTGCAGCTACTGAACTTGGAGTAGTTACGGCGATTGCTTCTGCAGGTTTGAACTTAGTAGTTAATATAAAGAAGGACAATAAAAGGAAAGCCACATCGCACATGGCTGTCATGTCGATGGCGGTACTCTTGCGAGGTAATTTGGCTCTACCCATTGTATAGTCTTTTAAAAATTATAAGGTTACCCTTATTGAATATAATTTATTTCGATTACTTGTAGTTCGCTGCAAAGCTTTGCGTTAAAGTAAATCCAGATTCGTCAATACCATATGTAATTCCGTCGATACTTGTAGTAAACACGTTGTACATAATAATAGCAACAGCTGAAGTACCAATACCCAATGCAGTATTATACAAGGCCTCAGAGATACCTTGAGATAATTCACGAGCAGCTTCACCACCACCTTCTTCACCTAATTTAGAGAAAGAACGAATCATACCTAATACTGTTCCGAACAAACCTAATAAGGTTGCTACTGATGCAATAGTTGATAAGAATACTAAGTTCTTTTCTAACATTGGTAATTCCAATGCAGTTGCTTCTTCGATTTCTTTTTGGATGTTTAATACTTTTTGGTCTGTATCTAATTCAGTATTTGTAATCATTTCCTTGTACTTTTTCAAACCAGATTTCATTACATTACCCACAGATCCTTTTTGCTTATCACAAGCTGCAATAGCTTTATCCACTTCTTTGTTCGCTAAGTGAAATTGTACGCTACGTACAAATTCTGCGATGTTTCCAGCACCAGCTGCTTTTCTGATTGTTAATAATCTTTCAACAACGAAAGTTAACACAATCAAGAAACTACCAATTAAGATTGGAACAACGATACCACCTTCATACATTTTTGTAAAAGTTCCTGTAGGACCTTTATGTGAAGGCCAGAATCCACCACTTGGGTCTGGATTTGTAAAATTACTCGCATTACCTAACACAAAACGCCAGATAACGTAGCCCGCTAGAATACACAAAATAGGTGCTAAAGTTGCAACTAGATTACCGCTCTTTTGAGGCTGTGCTGCATTCTTAGAAGCAGCTGTTGCAGTTGGTTTAATCTCAGCCATGATTCAATTGATTTTTGGTTTTAAATAAAAATTTATAAAAGAATGATTAATCCTTTTGACTAAGATGGTGTAGATTTTTATTCGAATCTTTACGCACTAGTTTCTAAGGGGTTACAAAATAAGTAATTTATTGATTGAAACAAACTTCAATTGATTTTTTTATTGAAAATTTAATATTATCTAATATATGTTGTAGAAAGAAAATATATTTATGAAGTATTATAGAAAATTAACAAAAATTAACATGAAAAAATTGCTGTTTTTAGCTGGGTTTGTTGTACTCGCTACCACAAATATCATTGCTCAAAAAAATGACACAAGCGGCATGGCCGCTGGTTTAAAAAAGGACGCTGCTCCGAAAACGGGCCCCAAGGCCTATTCTGAAGTAATTACGAAAAAAGCTATAAGCCAAAAAGGAGTTTTTTCGGTGCATTATTTAGACGATAAGTTCTACTTCGAAATCCCCGATAGTTTATTAGGTCGTGAATTATTAGCAGTTACTAGGTATGCTAAAGTTGCCGGTGGTGCTAGAAAATATGGTGGTGAGGAAGTGAACGAGCAAAGCATAAAATTTGAAAAAGGGCCTAACCAGAAGCTATTTATGCGAGTCGTGACCCTTATTAGTAAGGCCGATTCCACCCAAACCATTGCAAAAGCAGTTAAAAACTCCTATTTGGACCCAATTGTGGCTGCTTTTGAGATTAAGGCCCTTGGAAAAGATTCAGCGAGTTATGTAATTGATATTACCGACTTTTTTAAAGGTGATAATCAGGCAGTTAGCTTAAGCAGCTTTGAAAAAAGGAATTTTAACTTATCTAGCTTAGCGACGGACAGATCCTATATAGAAAGCATTAAATCTTACCCAATTAACATTGAAATTAGAACAGTTAAAACCTTTAACGCGAGTGCACCAATGCCTGGCAGCCCTATTGGTGGTACTGTAGTCCCAGCTGCCGCAGCCGCAGGTGCGGTTACTTTTGAATTGAATACTTCTGTATTATTATTACCTAAGGAGCCAATGGGTAGACGTTTATTTGACAACAGAATTGGCTATTTTGCCGATAATTTTGTTGAATACTCTGATGAACAACAAAAGGTAAGAAACCAGGTTTTTGCAGTTAGGTACCGCTTGGAACCTAAACCAGCAGACTTAGCCGCTTACAAGGCAGGTAAATTAGTAGAGCCAATTAAGCCAATTGTTTATTATATCGACCCAGCAACTCCAAAAAAGTGGGTGCCTTACCTTATTGCAGGTGTAAATGACTGGAATGTTGCATTTGAGAAAGCAGGTTGGAAGAATGCAATAAGCGGAAAGGAATGGCCTAATGATAGCACAATGAGCCTAGAAGACGCTCGTTATTCTGTTATTCGTTATTTCGCATCTGATATTGAAAATGCGTATGGCCCTCAAGTGCATGACCCAAGAAGTGGCGAAATTTTAGAAAGCCATATTGGATGGTACCATAACGTAATGAGTCTTGTACATGATTGGTATATGATACAAGCTGCTGCAGTAGATCCTAATGCAAGGAAAATGAAATTCGATGACAGCTTAATGGGTAATTTAATCCGTTTTGTTTCTTCTCATGAAGTTGGACATACTTTAGGATTAAGGCATAATATGGGAAGTAGTAACAGGACTCCAGTAGAAAAATTAAGGGATAAGACATGGGTAGAAGCCAATGGGCATTCTGCTTCTATTATGGACTATGCACGTTTTAACTATGTTGCACAACCAGAAGATAAAATTACACAAATGGGTTTATTTCCACGTATTGGCGATTATGACAAATGGGCCATTCAATGGGGATATACTTATACAGGAGAAAACGACGAATATGCAGATAAGAAAATCACGAACAAATGGGCACTTGAAAATTTAAAAAACCCTCGTTTATGGTTTGGCGGAGAAGGAAGAAATGATGATCCTCGTGCGCAAACAGAAGACTTAGGTGATAATTCAATGCTTGCTAGTGAATATGGTATCAAAAACTTAAAGCGTATTATAGTTGGCCTACCAGAATGGACAAAAGAAGACGGAGACAATTACGAAAACTTAGCTGGCATGTACAACCAGTTAACAGGTCAGTTTTCTAGATACATGGGACATGTAGCTAGAAATATTGGTGGCGTATATGAAACCTTAAAAACAATTGAACAACCAGGAGATGTATATACACCAACTCCAGTTGCAATTCAAAAGTCAGCAATGTCATTCTTGCAAACTCAATTATTCACTACACCAAAATGGTTGTTAGATAATAATATTCTAAATAAAATTTCTAACCCAGTTGCAAATGAAAGAATTCAGTCCATTCAAGCTAGCACACTTAGAAGTTTATTAGATAAAAATCGTTTGTACAAATTAATTACAATTAGTACTAGATTCCCTAGCGCTAGTTACTCGTTAAACGAAATGATGGAGGATACTAGAAAAGGTTTATTCTCAGAACTAACAAGCCGTCAAGCATCAGATATTTTTCGTCGTAATTTGCAAAAATTATACGTAGGCCAAATGGGTGAGTTAATTATCCCATCTGCAAGTGCTAGTGCTCCAAGCCTAATGAGTGCGTTCATGGCGCCATCTGCAGAAATTAAAAATACAGATGTTGTTTCTGAAGCAAAAGCACAATTGAAAAAATTAGCCGCTACCATTCAAGCAAACAAGTCAAGCATTAGTGATGCTACTACTGTAAACCACTTAAGTGATTTACAAGATAGAATTAAGGAAATATTAGACCCTAAATAATAGCTTACTTAGCTTTAAAAAAATAGTCCCGGCAATAATTGCCGGGACTATTTTTTTTATACATACTTGGTGAGTAATGACAAAACTATTCGTAACGCAAAGCGTCAATAGGATTTAGTGCAGACGCTTTCATCGCTGGATAAATTCCAGCAGCCAAACCTACAAAGGAACATATTACAATCCCTATAATCACCCACATCCAAGGAATCACAAAACCTGTATTCAATACGATACTAAAAATATTTCCTACTAAAACGCCTAATAAAATTCCAAAAACAGCACCTAGTAAACTGATCAATACACTTTCAAATAAAAACTGAAGTCTAATATCTTTTCTCTTTCCTCCAATTGCTTTAATTAACCCCACTTCTCTTGTTCTTTCATTAACCGCAACTAACATAATATTCATTAAACCTATTGCAGCGCCAATTAAAGTGATCATACCAATAGCACCTGCGGCACCGCTAATTCCTGCTAAAAAGCCAATAAACATTTCGGCAAATTTATCACTCTTGTCAATTACAAAATTATCTTGTTCACTAGGAATTAATCTCCTGGCTTTTCTCATCTGTTCGGTTGATTCGCCAATAGCTGGCTCCAATTCCGTAACATTGTTCACCATCACGCCTATATTATAGGAAGGGCTAAGGTTTGAATATTGTCTAATGTTTTTTACAGAAGTTATTACAATATCGTCTAGCCTCATCATTGCACTTGACCCTTTTTCTTTTAGTAATCCAATTACACGGTAAGGTTTACCTTGAACAAGGATTACTTTATCAATGCTATTCTCCGGCTTATTAGGAAAAAGTTTCGCAGCTACATTACTGCCAATTATACACACATTTCTTCCTGTATTTAAATCAACAGCGTTTAAATTTCTACCCGCCGCTAATTGGAATCCACTAACATCTATATAATTTTCGTCTGCCCCCCATAATGTAACTTGAGGGTTTGTTTTCTTTTCTTTATAATTAATTTCATTATTACCACCCGCCCTTCTTGAAATGCTCACTTGAGCCCTGCCAAAACCAAATTTTTCTTTGAAATAGGTAGCTTCCTCTATTTTAATTGGCTTATCTAAGTTTGATTTTTTTTCTTTTTGCCCTTTTTTAGTTTTTGTGAAGGCTTCGTCATTATTACCGCCCCCCATTCTTGTATTCATCTCCTTATAACGAACGCTGAATGCATTCGCGCCCATGAAAGAAAAGTTCTCTTTTAAGCTTTGATTCATTGCCGATATAGCCGTGATAATACCGATTAAGGCCATAATACCAAAGGCAATAATTGCAACGGTTATACTTGTCCTTAATTTATTACTCTTGATAGTTCGCCATGCCAAACTGAATGAATCCTGAATAGTCATTATGCTAGTTATTTAACTGAACATTAAAGGTAGTACAGATTCAATAAGGATCCCCTTAAAAGGGAGCACTAAATGAAGAACGGCTAAAAGTATAGATAATTGAACAATAAGCTAGGTAGAACGCCAATTACTAACAGTATAACTGCTATAAGTAGTAATTTATATTGGTAAGTTTTATCTATTTCATTAATTGCTGCCTCTCCTGTAGTAAAGTACATTGCTTGAATTAATTTAAAATAGTAAAACACACTTACTGCAGCAAATAGTATGGCGGTAATTAATAACCATAAGCCCGCACCTGATACATAAAGCGCGTTTAACATATAATATTTTGCGAAAAATCCTCCTGTTATAGGTATTCCAGCCAATGAACATAAGAATATAGTAGTAGTAAATGCGATTAGTGGTTGTGATTTGCCTAACCCGTTGAAAGCTTCAAAACTGTATTCTTTCATTTTAACTAATACTGCAAAAACGCCTATTGTTGCTAAAGAATAAACAACCGCATACAACAAAATACCTTCTGTTGCGAAATCGGATTTGCCATATAAAGCAAATAACATGAAGCCAGCTTGCGCAATGCTAGAATACGCTAACATCCTTTTCACGCTTCTTTGAAACACCGCTGTAATATTACCTACCAATAAAGTAAGTATAATTACGATGGGTAAAATAATTCCCCAAGAATAACCTAGCGCTTTTGCTTGCGTTTCGAAAACAGTAAAGAATGCTATAAAAGCAGCTGCTTTTACGATTGTTGCCATAAAGGAAGTGAAAACAGTTGGCGCTCCATCATATACATCCGGAGTCCAAAAATGAAAAGGAGCAGCCGAAACTTTAAAGTTCATTGCAGCAAATATTAATAATAAACCGCCTGATAGTAAAAATTGTTCTTTGGCCAAGCCCGTGCTTGCATCAATTACAGGGGCTGTTAAATGGAAGCTGCCTGTAGCCCCATATATAAGTGTAATACCCAATAATAAAATTCCTGTAGAAAAAGAGCCCATTAAAAAATATTTCAAGGCTGCTTCATTACTAAATAGATTCTTTTTGTCAGCGCCTGTTAATATATATAAAGGAATAGATAAAATTTCAATACCAATAAATAACATTAATAAGTTATCAAAAGAAGTTAAAATGCTAACGCCACAAAGTATGAAGAAGAATAACGCATAATAATCTCCTGCATTATTACCCACTTTAGCAATTTCATCGCCATTTATCCAAGCATAAAGAAGGGTTAGCGTAAATAGTAACAAATTCGCATACAATCCAAAACGAGAAAATGACAGCATACCTTTTGTGTCAATATCCA
This sequence comes from Bacteroidota bacterium, assembly GCA_947458915.1. Lineage (GTDB taxonomy): Bacteria > Bacteroidota > Bacteroidia > Chitinophagales > Chitinophagaceae > Sediminibacterium. Next base: position 43,047 of record CANHAE010000002.1, on the reverse strand, counting down.
AAACATACCAACCGTTTTGCTGTGACAAGTTCGCCAATATTAAAACAATCAATCCTATTAGAGCAACGTTCTTTTGTGCAGATGCACTTTTAACGCCCCATGAGCAAAACATCATTATTACCCCAAATAAAGCAGAAATTATTATCGCGTTCATTACTAAGTCTTTTAATTATTTAACAAAACAAATTTTGTAAAGTATCGGCAGTTAAATTGAATAATGGTTGCGGATAAATACCACTAAAAAACACAACTATTAATAAAACAATAAGTACTGCTTGCGCATATTTATTAGGCGCTTGCATTATGCTTATTTTTTCACTTACTGCTCCATAAGCCACCTTTTGCACCATATTCAATGTATAAATAGCAGCTAATACAATACTTATACCCGCTGCGAATGCAACCCATGGATTAAATTGGAACAAACTATTAAACATCAAAAACTCACCAATAAATGCATTTGTAAGTGGTAGTGCAATATTTGCCAAAGCGAATCCAATAAACAATATGGCAAGTGTTGGCTGTTTTTTAGCTAGTCCTCCTAATGCCTTCATTGACCTAGTGCCAGTTTGCTGTTCAATGATGTCGGCTACAATCCACAAACCCAAAACATTAATGCCATGTGAAAACAACTGTACTAATACCCCTTGCATGCCTATTTCGTTTTGCGTAAATAAAGCAGCACTCATTAATCCAATATGTGCAATAGATGAATAAGCTATTAAACGCTTCATGTCGTCTTGGCGAATTGCAATAAAGGAAGCATATAAGACACCTACAACGGAAATATCAATTATAAATATCGAAGCTGTTTTTGCAGCTGCCGGAAACAGAGGTAGCAACCACCTAATTACACCATACAGCCCCATCTTTACCATAACTGCACTTAATACCATCGTCACTGCGGTAGGAGATTGCTCGTAAGCATCTGGCTGCCATGTGTGTAATGGGAAAATTGGCATCTTAATGGCAAATGCAATAAAGAATAAAACAAAAGCAGTCATTTGTTGAGCGCTAGTTAAGGTAGCATGCTTAAATGATTCAATCGCGAAACTATGGTCAGGTGTATTTGTATATAAAAATATAATGCCAATTAACATGAAAAGGGAACCAAGGAAAGTGTAAATAAAGAACTTAAAAGTAACCGCAATTCTTTTTTCGCCACCCCAAATAGAACATAAAAAGTACACCGGTATTAATGCTAATTCCCAAAAGAAATAAAATAATAAAGCGTCGCCAGCTAAAAAAACACCCGTTAATCCTGTTTGCGTAAATAGCATTAGTGATAAAAATATATGCTTATTTTTTAACTGGTTACTTGTAGTGGCAATTAGAATTGCAGGAAAACTGACAGCAGTAAGTAATAACAATATTTTAGCTAACCCATCGGCCTGTAATAAGAAGCGACTATTTAACTGTGGCAACCAAGCCACATCGATGCTAGTTGTTTTGGTAAATACAATGCACAACACAATACTAAGTGTTAATGCACTAAAACTAATTGCAGTAATATTAGCAGCCTTATTGTTTTTAATAAACAATAATATAATAGCAGCTATAAAAGGGATCAATAAGGTGAAAAGTAACATAGTCGTTGCTTAATTATTTTTGAGTCAATTTGAAGAAAAAGCGCATAATATTTATATCATTAAACCAACATACAAAAAGCAGGATAATACCTAATACCATAAATAGTATATAGTATCCAACCTGACCACTTTGCACAAGTCTAATTTGTCTAGCACTATATTGTACTAATTTACCAGTGCCGTTTACAGCTCCGTCAATTACTACATTTTCGATGATGTCTTTTAAAAATCCGGCAAAACGATTTAAAGGATTTACAATGACATTATTATACAACTCATCTATATACCATTTATTATATAAAAATTTGCCAACTGCCGTTTTTGGTTCGGCGTCCGCTTTCTTTCCATAAATAAAAATTGCAATTACGAGGGCCACTAGGGCAACACTTACAGAAACAGCCATTAAAATCCACTCAGTACTGTGCGTTAAGCTTGCTTTGTGAGGAGCCGCAACAATTGTTGACAACTGATGTGATAACCAATGGCTACCCCCCATTATTTCAGGAATGCCAATAGCACCAGCTACTGCACTTAATACAGCAAGTATAATTAAAGGCAAAGTCATTGCTAAAGGACTTTCGTGTAAATGATTTGCTTGTTCACTTGTCCCCCTGAATTTTCCCAAGAAAGTGGAGGCATATAGGCGGAACATGTAAAAAGCAGTCATCGCAGCACCCAGCACACCTAAAAACCAATAGATTGGATTTTTCTCATAAGCAGCTGCTAGTATTTCATCCTTCGAGAAGAAGCCACTAAAAGGAGGCATACCAGCTATTGCAATACAACCTATTAAAAATGTAATATGCGTGATAGGTAATTTAGATTTTAAACCTCCCATTTTTTGTATGTCTTGCTCATGATGCATTGCATGAATAACAGAACCTGCTCCTAAGAACAATAATGCTTTAAAGAAAGCATGTGTGATAACATGAAATACTGCTCCTGAATAAGCACCAACACCTAACCCTAAAAACATATACCCTAATTGACTTACTGTGGAATAAGCCAATACCTTTTTAATATCATTTTGCTTTATAGCAATAGTAGCGGCAAGCAATGTTGTACTAATTCCAATAATTGCAATGAAACTTTGCGTGAAGTCACTAGCTGAAAACAAAATATTGCTTCGCGTAATCATATAAATCCCCGCAGTGACCATAGTAGCAGCATGTATTAAAGCAGACACCGGTGTTGGACCAGCCATTGCATCTGGCAACCAGGTAAACAAAGGAATTTGTGCACTCTTTCCCATGGCACCTACAAAAAGTAATAATGTAATGCCCGTAATATCTGCTGCAGATAGCTTCGCTAAACTTTCAACAGTTAACACTTCACCATAACTAACTGTGCCCAATTTTACGATTAACCAAAATATTGCTAACAAAAATCCTAGGTCGCCAATTCGGTTCATTATAAAAGCCTTCTTTGCTGCGTAGTTAAAATTTGCGTTCGTAAACCAATAACCAATTAAAAGATAAGAACATAAACCAACCCCTTCCCAACCAATAAACATAATTACATAATTATCTCCTAGCACTAAAAGCAACATGGAGAAAATAAATAAATTTAAATAAGCAAAATAACGAGCGTAATGAGGGGCTTCCTCGTCCTTCATATAAGCTGTGGAATATAAATGAATCAAAGTACCTACACCCGTAATTACCAATAAGAACAAAGAAGACAAAGCGTCCACCTTAAAGTCAAACGGAATTTTAAACTTACTAGTATTGATAAAATCAAAATAATGAACAGTCATTGCTCCATGTTCCTGTAAATTCCAAAAAGCGATTAAGCTAAAAACAAAGGAAGCGAGTATGTACATAGTGGCCTGAGTAGCAACCGTTTTTTTACTCCAAATATTACGACCCAATCCATTGAATAAAAATCCAACTAATGGCCAAAGTACTATTAAACCTATTATTACTTTCATGCGAAATGAATTAATTCTTTAATCTATTTAAGAAATTGATGTCTACCGAATGTGTGTTACGGAACATCATTACAATTATTGCCAAACCAACGCTTACTTCAGCAGCAGCTACGACCATAATAAAAAATACAAATATTTGTGCATCTATTCCGGCGGTAGTGCCAGGAGTTAACTGCAATGCTGCACCATGGTACATTTTTGAAAACGCAACCAATAATAAGTTTACTGCATTAAGCATTAGCTCGATGCACATAAATACAATAATAGCGTTTCGACGCGTTAACACACCAATCACTCCAATGCTAAAAAGCGCTAAACACAAATAGATATAATACTGAATAGGCATACCTAATAAATTTATTTTTTTCCAATAATTACTGCTCCAACCATCGCACTCAAAAACAATACACTGCTAATTTCAAAAGGCACTACATAGTCCGTAAACAATGCTTTACCTAATGGATGTATTAACCCAATATTGCCTTCTTTTAATAACACTTTTTGACCTTGTAGTTGAACTGTTTGTTTTACCAATGACACTAGTAACACTAAAAAGCTGCCTCCCGACAATACACCAATAAACTTAACCAGTAAATGTTTTTTGAATTCATTTTCTTGTTTAATATTCATTAGCATAATCACAAAAAGGAATAGTACCATAATTGCCCCTGCGTATACTATGATATTTACAATTGCTAAAAATTGCGCATTCAATAAAATATAATGTCCAGAAATTGCAAAGAATACCAATATCAACCATAGCACACTATGGATTGGATTCTTGCTCACAAGCACCATTACAGCACTAATAATTGCAAATGCAGATAATGCGTAAAATAAGATTTCTAATGTACTCATAAATTAATTATGCTTCTACTCCTTTTGCCATTGCTAAAGCTGCTGCTTCAGTTTTTGGATTAGGAATTAATAAATCGGGTTTGCCGTATATGAATCCTTTACGCGTATAGTTTGCTGGGGCGAAAGTTTCACTTAAATAAATTGCGTCCTTTGGACATGCTTCCTCACATAATCCACAGAAAATGCAGCGCAACATGTTGATCTCGTATTTCGCTGCATACTTTTCTTCTCTATATAAATGCAATTCATCTTCGGTTCTCTCTGCTGCTTCCATAGTAATTGCTTCAGCCGGACAAGCTACCGCGCACAAACCACAAGCTGTGCAACGCTCTTTACCTTCTTCATCTCTGTTTAAAACGTGAAGGCCTCTAAATACTGGGCTAAATTCACGCTTTTGCTCGGGGTAATGAATAGTTGGTTGCTTTTTGAACATGTGACTAAATGTAATCACCATGCCTTTGATAATATTAATCAAATACAAACGTTCCAAAAACGTCATAGGTTTTCGGCTGACTGCTTGTGCTTTATTGGTTAATGGTTGCATGTTATATTAAATACTATTTTTTAAATTATAATTTAGCCAAAATAATTGCCCCAGTTAATAACATATTAAACAAGGCCAATGGTATCATTGTTTTCCAACCCAAACTCATTAATTGATCATACCTGAATCTAGGAATAGTCCAGCGAATCCACATGAATAAGAATATAAATAATACAATTTTTATTAGCAAAGTGCCCACACCAATCATTGCAGCAATATTTGGTGCCACAGTGCTTTCATCAAAGAAAGGCAAGTCGTAACCTCCAAAATACATAGATGCCATAATAGCGCTGCTCATAATCATATTTATGTATTCAGCAAATAAGTAGAACCCTAATTTCATAGAAGAATATTCTTGATGGTACCCAAAGTTCAATTCATTTTCTGCTTCTGGCAAATCGAATGGCGTTCTGTTACATTCTGCCATTGCACAAATGAAAAATATTAAAAATCCTAAAGGTTGATAAACCACATTCCACCAATTACCTGCCACTTGTGCTTCCACAATGGTCTTTAAACTTAATGAGCCCGTAGTCATCAACAATCCAATTAATGCTAATCCCATTGCAAGCTCATAGCTAATAGCTTGTGAAGCCGCCCTTAATGCCGACAATAAGGAGAATTTATTATTGGATGCCCAGCCCCCAATCATAATACCATATACACCCATACTTACTACCGCAAAAACATAAAGAATGCCAATATTGATATCTGCAATTTGTAATTCAACAGTTCTTCCAAACACATGAATAGCAGTTCCCCATGGTATTACTGCACAAGTAAGTAAACTGGCAGTCATCGCTAAACCAGGTCCCAGAATAAATAACCATTTATCGGCGTGACTAGGTATGATTTCTTCTTTAGTAATTAATTTTAAACCATCTGCTAAAGGTTGTAATAAACCAAATGGACCAGCACGGCTCGGTCCTGGACGGTCTTGTAAAATAGCAGCTACTTTACGTTCGCCAAAAGTGGTATACAGTGCAATGCCTAAACTAGCAAAAACAATAATGGCTATCATTATTAATTTTTCTATGATAAAGGCCCAATCAAAGGAAAGAATTGTCATGCTATATTAATATTAGGCGTTTTCAATTTTATTATTAAAAGTGTCCCCATGAGATGGCCCATGAATTTTTCCTAAATGTAGCTGTGGTTGGTTCACTTCACTCTCATCATGAATATCAAGTAACAAATGAGGCGTTCTTCCACCATTAACAGCTTTGAAAGTTTCAGTTGGTTTAGTCATCCCTACATTTCCAGCATAATGCCCTTGTGCAATCACAGACTGTCTGCTAATAGCCCGAGGCCCTTCTATTACCCAGTCACTTGTTTCTTTTTTATCAAAACGACAAGTATTACAAATCCATCCTGGCTTGCCCTCTGGCGTATCTTCAATTTCTCCCCATTCGTCCTTACGTGCTGTTACACGATAAACCTCATCTCCTCTATTCCATAAGGTAACACGTCCCGAACAAGTTGGACAATCACGGTGTGCATCCATTGGCTTCAAAAACCAAACACGATTTTTAAATCGGAATGTTTTATCTGTCAATGCCCCAACTGGACAAACGTCAATTACGTTCCCAATAAATTCATTGTCCAAACTTTTCTCAATATGTGTTGCAATTTCAGCATGATCCCCTCTGTCCAAAATACCATGTACACGCTTATTGGTTAATTGGTCAGCAGTAAATACACAACGGTAACAAAGTATACAACGTGTCATATGCAATTGTATGTTTTTACCTAAATCATGTTTCTTAAATGTTCTTCTTTGGAACTCATACCTTGTTGCAGATTTTCCATGATCAAAACTCAAGTCTTGTAAATGACACTCGCCTGCCTGATCGCATATTGGGCAATCTAAAGGATGATTCAATAATAAAAATTCTACCACACCTGCTCTTGCATCAATTACTTTATCACTTGTGATATTTTTCACTTCCATGCCATCCATCACTGTCGTTCTACAAGAAGCTACTAATTTAGGCATTGGGCGAGGATCCTTTTCAGAACCTTTCGCTACTTCCACTAAACAGGTACGACATTTCCCACCACTACCTTGCAATTTGCTATAATAACACATTGCAGGGGGCGCAACCGTACCACCAATTTGTCGAGCAGCTTGCAAAATTGTAGTGCCAGCTGGTACTTCAATAGTGATGTTGTCGATAGTTACTTTAAAAAATATTTGTTCGCTCATAGTTTATCTTTCTATGTTATGCAGGTACATGAATTGGATCTGCATAGTGTTGTAAACCGAAATTGCTTGTTTGTGATAATTCAGGATTATTAATATGCCATTCAAATTCATCACGGAAGTGACGAATTGCAGCAGCCACAGGCCATGCAGCCGCGTCTCCTAATGGACATATGGTATTCCCCTCAATTTTTCGTTGTATATCCCATAATAAATCAATATCACTCATTGAACCTTTTCCTGTTTCAATTTTTTGTAATATTTTTTCCATCCAGCCGGTTCCTTCACGGCAAGGTGAACATTGTCCACAACTTTCATGACGATAAAAACGCGCTAGGGTATAAGTGTTTTTAACTATGCACTGGTCTTCATCTAAAACAATAAAACCGCCCGATCCCATCATAGAACCAGTTGCAAAACCTCCATCACTTAAACTTTCATAGTTCATATAACGTGTTTCACCTTTGGCTGTTTTTAATAATAAATTGGCTGGTAAGATTGGAACAGATGATCCGCCCGGAATACAGGCTTTTAATTTCTTGCCATTTGCAATACCTCCACAAAATTCATCACTATAAATAAAATCTTCTACAGATATAGTCATGTCAATTTCATATACCCCAGGCTTGTTAATATTACCGCATGCTGAAATTAATTTAGTACCTGTTGAACGTCCAACTCCAATTTTTGCATATTCGTCACCACCCATATTTATAATAGGTCCAATGGATGCCAATGTTTCTACATTATTTACTACCGTTGGCCTTTGCCATAAACCCTGAATGGCAGGAAATGGAGGTTTAATTCTAGGATTACCTCTATTCCCTTCTAATGATTCAATTAATGCAGTTTCCTCGCCACAAATATATGCCCCCGCACCACGTTGTACATGAATATTACAGTCAAAGCCGGTACCTAAAATATTTTTACCTAACCAGCCATTCGCATGTGCTTCTTTAATGGCTTCTTCTAATATATCTGTAATCCAAGCATACTCTCCTCTGATATAAATATAAGTGTCGTTTGAACCCAACGCAAAACTCGACACAATTAATCCTTCTAATAATAAGTGTGGCAAAAATTCCATTAAGTAACGATCCTTAAAAGTTCCAGGTTCGCTTTCGTCCGCATTGCAAACTAAGTGACGTGGCACTCCTTCTGGCTTTGCAATAAAACTCCATTTCATGCCTGCCGGAAAACCTGCTCCACCTCTTCCTCTTAATCCACTTTTCTTCACTTCTTCAACAATGGATTCAGGGGTCATTTCCTTTAAAGCCTTTTCTACCGAACGGTACCCCCCCTCACGACGGTAAACGTCATAAGTTCGAATTCCAGGTACATGTGCTTTATCTAATAATAATTTTACGCCCATTTTAATATTTTTAATTCCGGTCTTTATTAATTTTTTACTGCTGCTTGTGAACGGTATTCCGTAATTATAGCATCTACTTTTTCTTTAGTCAAGTGTTCCTTATAAATTTTCCCAACCTGCATCATTGGTGCGTATCCACATGCACCTAAGCACTCTACTAATTTTAATGTAAAAATGCCGTCCTTAGTTGTTTCTCCCGGCTTAATATCCAACTGCTGCTGAATGTATGTTATTATATTATCTGAACCACTAACCATACAAGGACCAGTTTGACATACTTCAAACACAAATTGCCCTACAGGCTTTAAATTATACATACTGTAAAAACTCGCCACCTCGTATACTTCAATTGGCTCAATACTTAATACACTTGCCACGTAATCCATTGTCTCCGTTGATAGCCAACCGTCAAAGCTTTCTTGTGCTAAATGCAAAACTGGCAATAATGCACTTTTCTGTTTCCCTTCAGGATAACGCGCTATCAGGCGTTTACACTCGGCCATTTGTTGTTCATTAAATTGAATACTCATATAAAACCTCTTTTTTTCTATGCTTTGCGCGCAAAGCATATTGCTAATTTTAAATCAATTCCTTTTTGCGCTTACGCGTCTAATTCCCCAGCTATCAAATTCAAACTACTCATTGTGACTACCGCATCGCTTATCATTCCCCCTTTAATTAATTCAGGATAGGCTTGGTAATAAATAAAACTTGGTCGACGGAAGTGTAAGCGAAACGGCGTTCTTCCACCATCGCTAATTAAATAAAAACCCAACTCCCCATTTCCCCCTTCTACCGCATTATATATTTGTCCCTTTGGTAAATCAATCTCACCCATGATGATTTTGAAATGCCATATCAATGCCTCCATTTTAGTATATACGTCTTCTTTTTTAGGAAGATAATATTCAGGGACATCCGCGTGATAAACATCGGCGTCAGTACCCTTGAAGGATTGTACTTTTTCATAAGCCTGTCTGATGATAGAAATACTCTCCCACATTTCTGCATTACGCACCAAATAACGGTCATAGTTATCTCCTGTAGTTCCTACTGGAACCGTAAAGTCGAAATCTTGATAGCTACTGTAAGGTTGTTGCACACGCACATCATAATCTACTCCTGCCGCGCGTAAATTAGGACCCGTAAATCCGTAATTCATTGCACGTTCAGCACTTATTCCTCCGGTACCTTGCGTTCGGTCCATGAAAATTCGGTTACGTGTAAACAAGCTTTCAAATTCACGTAAAGTTTTAGGGTATTCGTTTAAGAATTTTTCGAGTTTCGTAAATGCCGCATTTGTGAAATTCCTTTCAAAACCGCCAATACGCCCAATATTAGTAGTAAGACGGGACCCGCATACTTCTTCATATATTTCATAAATTAATTCTCTGTATTGCATTACGTATAAAAATCCAGTATAAGCACCCGTATCAACACCCACAATGGAATTACAAATTAAATGGTCTGATATACGGGAAAGCTCCATTATAATTACACGTAAATAATCGACACGTTTAGGTGTTTGAATGTTTAAAAACTTTTCGCAAGTTAAATGCCAGCCCATATTATTAATTGGACTGCTGCAATAATTCAATCGGTCAGTGATGGGTGTTATTTGATATAACGGACGTCTTTCAGCTAGCTTCTCAAAAGCACGATGAATGTATCCGACAGTTTGCACTGTTGAAACGACACGCTCGCCGTCCACTTCCATTATGTTCTGAAACACGCCGTGCGTAGCAGGGTGTGTTGGACCAAAGTTTAAAGTAGTGGTCTGTTTTTCAATTGAACCTTCTGGTAATATTATATTATGATTTGCTTCCATTATAATTTATTGCGCTTTGCTTTAACTTTTTTTATCGAATGGTAAAGAAATTATCCTCTTCCAAACATTTCGTCGTCCTTGTCAATTCTTGTTTGATCCTCTAAAGGATATTCTTTCCTTAATGGGAAGTAATCCATCTCGTCTACATTTAAAATGCGTTTTAAATTGGAGTGCCCAACAAAATTTATTCCGTAAAAATCAAATGTCTCACGCTCCATCCAGTTAGCACTTTCAAATAATTTACTTGCAGTAAATACATCAGGTTGCGCAATTGAAGTGGCTACCGAAAAACGTAAACGTACATTTTCAGTAAAATTGTGTAAATGATAAACCACCACTAATTCGCCACCAATATTATCTGGATAATTTACACCGCATAAATCAGTTAAAAACGTAAAACCTAAACTTGGTTCGTCGTATAAAAATTGAAGTACTTTTAAATTCAGCTCCTTAGGAGATTCAAATGATAGTGTGCCGTAGGTGGTAGAAAAGGTAGTAACCTGATCACCAAATTTTGCAACCAATTGTGCTTGAATATACTCGTTTGTTAACGCCATGTTTTATGAATTTTAACGTCCTTTATTGGATGCCGTAACTGTTTAATAATGCTTTGTACTTTTCACTATTTCTTCTGCGGATACTTTCCTGTCCAACTAAATCTTGCACTTTCATAAAGCCGTCTATGATTGCTTCAGGGCGAGGAGGACAACCCGGTACATATACATCAACTGGTATCACCTGATCAATTCCTTGCAACACACTGTAAGTGTCAAAAATACCACCACTTGAAGCACATGCACCAACAGCAATCACCCATCTAGGTTCAGCCATTTGTATATAAACCTGTCTTAAAACAGGTGCCATTTTTTTTGCTATGGTTCCCATCACCATTAATAAATCACATTGACGAGGAGAAAATCCAACACGCTCCGAACCGAAACGTGCTAAGTCATAATGCGAAGCCATTGTCGCCATAAATTCAATTCCACAACATGAAGTTGCAAAAGGAAGTGGCCATAAAGAATTTTTTCGAGCCAAGCCAACAACTGAACTTAACTGTGTTGCAAAGAAGCCATCACCAGGTATACCGTCTGGTGCAATACCCATTGAAATTGCATCACTAATTTCAGCTTCTTTTGGATGTATATTAAATCTTACTGGTCGCATAATTTATGCATTAATTTATTTTAATAATTAATCTTCCCACTTAAGCGCTCCCTTCTTGATTATGTAAATAAAACCAACCAAGAAAAAAGCTACAAACATGACTACTTCAAAAAAACCATTCCATCCTAAACTTTTGAAATTTACAGCATAGGGATAAAAGAAAATTACCTCTACGTCAAATAAAACAAATAAAATTGCCACTAAAAAATACTTAATCGCCATTGGCGACCTAGCATCTCCGTGAGATTCAATTCCACTTGTAAAAGTAGCTAATTTGTCCTCTGTTTTTCGCTTCGGTCCTACCAAACTAGAAACCAATATCATGAAGGCCACAAAGCCTCCAGCAAATAGTATTTGCAAAGCAATTGGCAAATAATTCACAGCGCTGTTTGCCTCGTTAGTAGACATCAAAAACAATAACGAATTCATACAAGTGATTTAGGTGCCGCAAAAATACGCAAAGCATCCTTCATAACACAAAAAACTCCCCATAAATGGGGAGTTTTTTAAAATGATTTAACGCATTGAATATCTATACTATTAACTAGTCTTTTTTGTTTCAGGAACCGCTGGTTTTTGACTGCCTGCTGGCATTTTTTTGATAATTTCCCAATTCTTGGTCAGTGATTCTTTGATTTTAGTTGTTTGCGCGTCTCCCGGAATCAATTCCAATACCTTATCACACATTGCAATTGCATTTTCAAAGTCTTTAGTTTCATTGTAATAAGCCATCATAGTGTAAAAATTGTTCACCAAATTCTGCTTATACTTAGCAGCATCTTTCAACAAAAACTGATTTTGAATGGAAATAGCCTCGAATAAGATTCCCAAATTATTTGCAGTATCTACAAGTTTGGCTCCTTTAGTATACAATGTATACCCTTGTGGTTTTTCAGGGAATGCAGCAATATATTCTTTGGCTACAGCCATTGCCGTATTGCCGTCTTTGGCGTTTACAGCAATACTAGACGTTTTATAGTAGTACACTTCGTCTTTTAAACCTCTTAAGGCCGAGTAATCTGAGTACCACTTTAATTCTTCTGTATACATATTAGATTTTTCCAACATGTCAACACCCAGCTTGTAGTATTTTAATTTATTTTCCTTTAAAGGATCTGCGGCAATCGCTTTTTGTAATAAGTCGGCAAGTACCGTTTGATTACCACTAAACTTAGACAGCACCTTAACCGCTAACTCGTAGTCGGCATTTAAGATTTTATCCGTTGGGTTATTCGCAATAAATTGTTCAATATAGTTTTTTGCTTGAATAGAATCTCCAATACGGTCATAATTGTAAGCCAACAGTACCGCTAAACGTGGTAAATCAGCAATAGACACGGCAGCCTCTAAAGCCTTTGCTTTCTGAAGAGAAGCCTCGTATTGTCCAACACGGAATAAATAATCAGCATTGTAAAAATCGTATACAGGATCTTTATCAGCATATTTTAAAAATAAATCTAAATTCGTTTTTGCAATTTCTGTATTATACATAGAGTAATACATGAATAATGAAAAATACACAGGTGCAAATTCTGGATCAATCTCTAAGGCTTTCTTAAAATTCTCCTCTAAGGATTCCTTGTTATTTTGAGTTAAGTAAATTTTACCAATTCGGTAATGAGGATAGGCATTTTTAGGGTCACGTGTAAATGCTTCTTGAAATGCACTCACGGCTTCACCACCATGTTCTCCTCCTAGTTTTAAATAATTAATTCCTAAGTTAATATATAAATTAGGATTCACCACATCGTATGCAGTAATAGTTTCCTTTAATTTATCAATCGCATAAGTATGATCAAGTGCTATTGGTAATTCAGCGAATACACGGCCAATTGCATTAATAATGTCTTGGCTAGGCTTCCCTTTGTATTTCCCTTTTGTTATTAATGTAGTAGTTATCGCAACTTCTAAATGCTGCTTTACCTCATTCATGTCTGCACCTTCAAGCGCTTGTATATGAGCCGTTCCTACAAGTAACCAAGGATTATTAGGATTTACTTGCAATGCATTCTGATAAACTTCCTTCGCTTTCTTAATATATTCAGCCGTCGGCAACCCATTATAATTTTGAGCAAGTAATGATTGGCCATACCAAAAAATTGTTTCTCCGTCCGTTGGATTTTTTTCCGCGGCCTCCTTGAAAAATACTAGCGCTGATTTATTCTTTTCATAATTCAACAACTTCACACCGGGTGCTAGTGGAGATTCAACAACCTGAGCCACTAACCCGTTCACAATCAATAAAATTCCTGTAAAAATTAACGCCAATTTTTTCATCACTTATCTTTTATTAGTTAATGCCTGGCTCAAAAATAATTCCGTAAAGAATACATTTTATAAGAAAGACGCAATACTTCCCAAAACACATGAAATACTCTCGGGAATCCTAAAAATATTAATTTTTTTGCAAGAAACAGATTAAATCTTATTGAAAAGTAATAATACTTGTTAGTATTAATTTAACATTCCGTTTCGTTTGGCAAAGCTCATTTTGGCAGGAACTAAAAAAGATCTCTTGAAAATCAACTGCCCCCTCTCTAAACTCATAAAATTGAGTAAACCAGAACCTAGTCCTGGTGCATTTTCTTTTAATATGAAATAAACTGGCAAAGACAATGAATACTGCCCTTTTCCAATTGTACTTTGTGTTGGATGTGCAAAAAGTCCCTTTTCAGCACATAAGGTGCATTCTAATAAAGCTGTTTTAACATAATTCCTTGCTGCTACTTGTTGCTCATTATAAGTATCCCCAATCCAGTTCATTCCTACAAATCCAATGGCATTGGGATGATTTTTTATGTAGTTAATTACTTCATTACTTCCGTTTGCTGATTTAACATTTTTACCAAAAGGAGCATTTTTAACTAAACTGTCTTTTAAAAAGCGCACTATGCCGGTTAAATTACTGCCATCCATCACAACTTCTTGATTATCAATTCCTAGCAAGCGATTTTGTACCTTTTTTAGGCTAAATATTGTATCTTTGGCTTGCTTATTCACCAAAATCGCAACAGCATTATAAGCTAATATCCCAAAAGTAGGGTTGAATTTAAGCTGCTTAAAATAAGCTTCCTGCTCCCTTTTGTCTAAGCCCCTAGTAACAATAACCATACGAGTACTGTCTTCCGTTAAATCCTTAAGACAATCGATTTCTGATTTATAATGAGCAATAATATTTGCTTTCGGGAAACTGGCAGCGAAAACTTTTAATTGTTCTTGCATAAAGGGCTTATAGCTCTGCTCTATAGAAATATGAATAGTGCCTTCACTAGTTGTGTCACGTGGTTTATTTACTTCACCTTGCTTACAAGCACCAAAAACTAGTATTAAAGAAAAAAATAAGCCGAATTTTCGCATTTTAATTTTTTTAAAGTGAATATCACAAGCGCTAATAACTTTGTTTAAAGCCTCTGTATAACCTAAACCCTCCATAGGCAAGGCACATAAAACCAAAAATCATCCTAAACTCACTGTCTATGTTAAGCACTTGGTCAACTTTAAACCACTTTGCACCCAACATTAACACGCCACTGCCTAAAATAAGCGCCGCCATGGAGAAATCATAAATCGCCCTAAATAAGCGGTATGCTTTTTCGGAACGCTGCCTTTCATTATTAAATGCTTCCATACTTAAGGTTTGAAAGGGCAAATTAAACAATTATACAGGATGAATTTAAAAATTTATCTTTGGCTACTAAATTTAAAGAATGAGCAAACCTTCTCTACCACAAGGCACTAGAGATTTTAATGCAGCCACGGTTCAAAAACGTCAATATATTTTCCAGACGATAAGGGATGTATTCCAGGCCTATGGCTTTCAGCCGCTCGAAACACCCGCCATGGAAAACTTAGATACTTTAATGGGCAAGTACGGCGAAGAGGGTGATAAACTACTATTTAAAATATTAAATAACGGCTTAGATAACCCTCAAAAAAGGACTCAAATTGACGCCGGAATCGAAAAAGTACTAGCCGGGAAAAATAGTACCGTTATTACAGAACGAGCCTTGCGTTATGATTTAACTATCCCATTTGCTAGGTATGTTGCAATGAATCATGGTTCCATGACTTTCCCCTTCAAGCGTTATCAAATTCAACCTGTTTGGAGGGCTGATCGACCACAAAAAGGCCGATACCGAGAATTTTACCAATGCGATGCCGATGTTGTTGGAAGTGACAGCTTATTAAACGAAGTTGATTTACTTGCTATTTATATAACTGCTTTTTCAAATTTGAAATTGCCTGTTGAAATAAAAATCAACAACAGAAAAATTTTATTGGCCCTAGCACAAATATGCGGAGGGGAAGAAAAACTAATTGATTTAACTATAGCAATTGACAAGTTAGATAAAATTGGCTGGGAAAAAGTAAAAGAAGAGTTAGGCGCTAAAGGATTCACTGAAGCACAGCAAGTATTAGTTCAAAAATATTTAACTATTAGCGGAAGTAATGAAGAAAAAATGGATCAACTTTCTATACTATTAGGTGATAATATAAATGGGCAAAAAGGAATTGAAGAATTAAATTATGTATTAGCCTATCACAAAAATATTGGAACAGCTAAATACCTAGTTGCTGATTTTACTTTAGCAAGAGGTTTAAATTATTACACTGGTTTGATTTTTGAAGTAAAAGCAATAGATGCTCAAATGGGCAGTATTGGAGGCGGTGGTCGCTACGACGATTTAACAAGTTTATTTGACGTGCCCAGTATACCCGGTGTTGGCATTAGCTTTGGTGTAGATAGAATTTACGATGTATTGGAAGAAAAAAACTTATTCCCAGAATCAATTGACCAAACAACACAGGTGTTATTTTTTAACTTAGGACCCGATGAAGCAATAGTAGCGTATCAACAAATGATGTTATTAAGGAGCAAAAAAATTGCTTGTGAAATTTACCCTGAAAAAAGTAAATTCGACAAGCAATTTAAATATGCTGAGAAAAAAGGAATACCTAATGTAGTAATTATTGGAACAGAAGAAGTAGCAAAAAAAGAATGTACCATTAAGCAACTTGCAACAGGTAAACAAACTATCGTTCCTTTTGCTTCTATTTCCGATTTCGAATTTTAGGAATAGTATTTACGAACGCGATATAACTATCTTGTTCTGTTATTCCACATTGCGGTATAAATATCATCTTCTTTTATTGCAAAAGCTGATGACATTTTCTTACCAATTAATTCCATTCCTTGCACAAAAATGGAAACTGATTCAATACTCTTATCGGCTGTTCTTTTGAAAATCACGTTTGCATCGTACGCAGCTAAATAAAATGTATCCGTTCCCTTTTTTTCAAGTTGAAACGCTCCCATTGCCGAATTTCCAACCAACACATTATCCTGCTCGGATAGGTCGATTTCAGCTACTGGGCTCCCTTCCGCGAAGGCATATTTACCAATATAGTCCTTTAACGAGCTTGTTTGAGCGTTTACACTTACAATTAAACCAACAGTAATTAAAGCCAACAGAAGGATTTTTTTCATAATTTTTATTTTTTTTAGCGGATTGAATATAGATACAATTAACTAGTTCACAAAAAGAAATAAATGTATCCAAACCCGATCAAGTATCTTTGCATTATGGAGAAGACTAGACCTAATATAAGACATGTAGAAGTCGCTGAAATTGAGCGCTTTATAGGCAGGTTGGGAGAAAAACCCTTCCGAGTAAAACAGATTGTTGAATGGTTATGGCAAAAACATGCACATAGCTTCGACGAAATGACAAATTTGAGCAAAGAATTACGCAAACAACTGGAAGAAACTTTTACTTTCCCTGCCTTAACAATAAATACGACACAATTAAGTGAGGACGGAACGTTAAAAACACGTTTTAAAACTTTTGACGACCATATGATTGAAGGAGTGCTAATCCCTACAACATTACGCAAAACAGCCTGTGTGTCGTCTCAAGTTGGATGTAGCTTAAGTTGTAAGTTTTGTGCAACAGGCACTATGGAGCGAAAAAGAAACTTAAGTTTTGATGAGATATATGACCAAGTGGTTTATATATTACAACAAAGTGAAGAAACTTACGAAAAGCACTTAAGTAATATTGTATTTATGGGAATGGGTGAGCCATTGATGAATTATCATAACTTGCTTAAAGCAGTTGAAAGAATCACTTCACCTGAAGGTTTAGGTATGAGCGCAAAGCGTATAACCGTCTCAACAGCCGGTTTAGTAAAGCAAATAAGGCAACTAGGTGACGATAACGTTAAGTTTAAATTGGCTGTTTCTTTACATGCTGCTAACGACAAAAAGCGTAATGAAATTATGCCGATTAACGAAAGCAATAATATAAAGTCGCTTATTGAAGCATTAAATTATTTCTATAAAAAAACGGGTACTGAAATTTCGTTTGAGTATATCCTGTTTAGAGATTTTAATGACACTGAAAAAGATGCAGAAGAACTGACTAAAATTTACAGACAAGTTCCTGCGGACTTAATTAATGTTATTGAATATAACTCGGTAGACAATTTTGGATTTGACAAACCTGACGAAGAAGGATTTGAAAGGTTTGTAGAAATTTTACAAAAGAACAGAGTAAACGTAAGAGTAAGAAGAAGCAGAGGAAAAGATATTGACGCAGCATGTGGACAGCTAGCAAATAAAGGCAATAATAATTAAGCATCGAAATGAATAAGAAAAGATCTGATAATTTTGACAAGTTCGCTAATAAAAAAAAGGGCAGCGCTGTTAAAGAAGAATATAGACAAGAGAAGAAAAAAGCAAAAATAGAATCGAGGGCTGCCGGCGAAGCTGCGCGCCAAAGAAAGAAGGATAAAGAACGAGGTATTGTTGTTGAACCAGTAGGTAATAACAAAAGAGGTCCTTATAAGCCGCGCGAGACCGTTAGCGCTCCTCCATCATACCCTATGGCGTTGAGGGCAAAAGAATATCCTGCCAAAGCACCAAGCATTCCTTCGAAAACATATGCTGCAAAGAAAGTAAGAACTCCAGAATCAATGGATCGTGCCGACGTAAAAAGAACAGCAAGCATTGGGAAAGTAACTGCTAATACTGAAACACCTCACGAACAGATGCCTTTGAATAAATTCATTGCACATTCAGGCGTATCAGGAAGAAGAGAAGCTGCCGAATTAGTTAAGTCAGGACATGTTACTGTAAATGGCGATACGATATTGGAACCTGGTTATAAAGTTCAATACAAGGACGTGGTTAGGCTAAAGGGTAAAGTTTTGCAATTACAAGTAACCCCTGTTTATATATTATTGAATAAGCCTAAAGACTATATCTGTACCGCAAGTGACCCAGAAGGAAGAAAAACAGTACTAGACATAATCAAGAATGCAACTACACAAAGAATGTTTCCAGTAGGGCGATTAGATAGAAACACAACTGGCGTTTTAATTTTAACGAACGATGGCGACCTTGCACAAAAATTAACGCATCCTTCCTACGAAATTAAAAAAATATACGAAGTAACTTTAGACAAACCAGTAACCAAAGCCGACCTGGAATCAATTGCCGCAGGTATGGAATTAGAGGACGGTTTCATTGCGGCAGATGCAGTAAGTTATTTGTCTAATACAGCAAAGAATGTGGTTGGTATTGAAATTCATAGTGGAAGAAATAGAATTGTAAGAAGAATTTTCGAACACCTTGGCTACGATGTTAGGCATTTGGACAGAGTCATGTTTGCGAACCTTACCAAGAAAAATGTAGACCGCGGTAAATGGCGTTTTTTAAGTGAAAAAGAAGTAAGATTATTGAAATTCTTGAACAAATCTTTTACAAGAAAATCAGCACAGTAAAAAGTAATTAAGGGATGTTAGAAATACTATTTGAGGACGATGATTTAATTGTAATTAATAAACCTGCTGGTTTATTAAGCATACCTGATCGTTTTGGGAAAACAGATTCTGTAAAATCTTTACTAATTGAAAAATTGGGAAACATATTTACAGTGCACCGCTTGGACCAATTCACAAGTGGACTTATTCTTTTTGCAAAAAACGCCGAAGCGCACAAAGCATTAAGTGAACTATTTGAAGGACGTACTATTGTGAAAAAATATGTTGGACTTGTAATTGGAAGGCCTCAAGAAACTGGCACAATTGACCAAGCAATTATGGAACACCCCGTAAAAAAGGGATTAATGATAGCTCATGCAAAAGGCAAGGAAGCGCTTACTAGTTATGAAGTAATTAAATATTACAAACAATATGCTTGGGTATCTTTTCAAATTCATACTGGACGAACCCACCAAATTAGAGTGCACGCAAAACAAATAGGGCACCCACTTGTAGCAGATGAAGTATACGGAGACGGAGAAAAACTTATGTTGTCTGGTATTAAAAAAAAGAATTTCAAATTAAGTAAGTCCGAAGAAGAAGAACGCCCTTTAATGGCAAGACAAGCTTTACATGCACACACTATTGCATTTGAATTTAAAGGAAAGGGACTTCAATTTGAAGCCCCTTTGCCAAAAGATATTGCTGCTTGTTTAAAGCAGTTAGATAAATGGAATAGTTAAATTTATTTATTAGGCTGAGGAGTATAACGTAAATATGGTTTTACTATCCTAACTCCTTTTGGAAATTTTTCTGCTGCATCTTCTGTTTTTATAGTAAGCCCAATAATCACATCCTCTCCTTCTTTCCAATCGGCAGGAGTCGCAACGCTATATTTAGCGGCAAGTTGTAAAGAATCTATTACCCTCAGTACTTCTACAAAATTTCTTCCAGTAGAAGCAGGATAAGTAAGCGTTAATTTTATTTTCTTATCTGGCCCAATTATAAATAGAGAACGCACTGTAAATGTTTCAGAAGCTTTTG
This sequence comes from Bacteroidota bacterium, assembly GCA_947458915.1. Classification (GTDB taxonomy): domain Bacteria; phylum Bacteroidota; class Bacteroidia; order Chitinophagales; family Chitinophagaceae; genus Sediminibacterium. The sequence goes on along the minus strand of CANHAE010000002.1, from coordinate 22,748 downwards.
GATGAATCATGCCATATGCATTTGCAATGCTTTTATCCTCGTCTGCAATAATTGGAAACTCCACTTTTACATGTTGTGTTTCGTCTATGTCCTTAATCCAACTAATATGATTTTCCACATCGTCCACACTTAAAGCCAACACTTTAACATCCCTTTTTTCGAATTCTGCGTGTAATGCAGCGGTGCGCCCTAATTCGGTAGTGCAAACAGGTGTGTAGTCTGCAGGGTGCGAGAATAAAATGCCCCAACTATCTCCTAAATATGCGTGTAAACTAATATCACCTAATGATGTTTTTGCCTTAAAATCGGGAGCAATATCCCCTAATTGTAAATTCATATACTTTCGTTTTAATAATTATAACACGAAGGTAAACATATTTCCTACAAAATTGGTAGACTTTAATAAATATTTGACAATTATACTATGCAACTGTTATACTACTCACTTGTATTTTCGGTATATAACTCCAATAACCCATCAGGTAGCTCCACCGTAACAGTTTTAGTCGGATGATTAACCCCTTTCAAGCTTTCTTCATGCAATGGGATGTATGCCTCTTGGCCCTTGTAATTTATTGTCACTAATAGTTGATGTGGTTGTTCAATCACCTCTTGGATCACGCCTATATCTTTACCCCCTTCTTGAATCATATAACCCAATAAGGCTAAGGGTGAATTTTTCTCTACTAATTTTTGAAAGTCCGCCTGCGGCAACCATACTTTTTTACCAATTAAAAAATTAGCAGCTTCTCTAGAATTTACGCCTTCAATTTGTAAGTGAGTTAATGTATCGGTTTTAGCACTTGCCGCTTCTAAAAAATAAGGGATGAAACTAGCTGCATTTTTTTCAACAAAAACAGCATCCACCCCTTTAAAATGAACGGGTTTACCTAGCGCATGTTCCAGTATTACTTGCCCACTGATCCCATGTGGTGCCACTAATTTTCCAATATGAATGAAATCGCTCATAGGCAAATTTAATGTATTTGAGTTTGGACTCATAAAAAAACCCCCGATTCTGCAAAAGCAAAACCAGGGGTAATTCTTAAAGCTATTTTAATATTATTCAGCTGGAGTTTCAGCCGCTTCAGCCGTAGCTTCAGCAACTGGTGCTTCTGCTTCTGCTGCTTGTTCAGCAACTTCAGCAGCCTCTTCAGCAGCGATTTCTGCTTCTGTAATAATTGGTTCAGCAACTTTTTTAACAACTGGAACGTACACTTTTTTAGCAGCTTGTGCTTTTTTGTGATCGGCCGTTTTAGAAGCTATTGCAGTTTCGTGCTCAGCATACCAAGTTTGGAACTTAGCCATTGCAGTTGCATCGTCAAATAAACCTAATTTAACTCCACGTAATAAGTGTTTCAAATAAAGGACACCTTTGAAAGATAAAATTCTGCGAACTGTATCAGTTGGTTGTGCACCTTTGTTTAACCACTCTAAAGCTTTTTGACGATCCAATTGGATAGTCGCAGGAACTGTTAAGGGATTGTAAGTACCGATTTTTTGGATGAATTTACCATCTCTTGGAGCGCGTCCATCAGCCACAACTATGAAATAGAAGGGTCTTTTTTTACTACCGTGACGTTGTAGTCTCAACTTTACTGCCATAAAATAGAAATTTAAAGGCGTTAAAAAATATTGTTAATCGATGCGAAGATAATATAAAGTTTGAAATTTGCAATAAAAATGCAGATTCAATTGTAAATCAACGAATTATCTTCTAATCCCAGGCATTTTGCCAGCCATTGCTCCGCCCATTGGCATATTATTCATCTGCTTCATCATCTGCTTCATTTGGTCAAATTGCTTTATAAAAGCGTTAATCTCCCCAATATCCTTACCTGCCCCTTTTGCAATTCTTTGTTTCCGACTTGGAGATAATAAATCTGGATTTCTTCTTTCAACTATAGTCATAGATTGTATAATTGCCTCCACCCCTTTAAAGGCATCATCTTTAATTTCTACATCCTTAAGGCTCTTGCCCATGCCAGGAATCATACCCATCAAATCCTTTATATTACCCATTTTTTTTATCTGCTGAATTTGTGTCAAGAAATCTTCAAAATCAAATTGATTTTTACGAATTTTCTTTTCTAATTTCTTAGCGGCCTCCTCATTAAATTGTGCTTGTGCTTTTTCAACTAAGGAAGTAATGTCCCCCATGCCTAAAATTCTTTGCGCCATTCTCTCCGGATAAAAAACATCCAACGTATCCATCTTCTCTCCACTGCTCATAAACTTAATTGGTTTATTTACAGTGTACTTAATAGAAAGCGCAGCACCACCTCGGGTATCTCCATCTAACTTCGTTAAAACCACTCCAGTAAAATCTAAACGGTCGTTAAATGTTTTTGCAGTATTCACTGCATCCTGCCCCGTCATTGAGTCTACAACGAAAAGTATTTCTTGAGGTTGTATTGCATTTTTAATATTTGCAACCTCATTCATCATTACTTCGTCTACAGCTAAACGTCCTGCAGTATCTATTATAATTACGTTTTTGTTATTTTGTTTCGCATATTCAATTGCATTTTTTGCAATAGAAACTGCATCTTTATTTTCACGTTCAACAAAAATATCAACCCCTATTTGTTCTGCTAAAACAGTTAATTGGTCCATCGCCGCTGGTCGGTAAATGTCGGCAGCTACTAATAATGGAGCTTTTTTTTGTGCTTTTAAATAGTTTGCTAATTTACCTGAAAACGTAGTTTTACCACTACCTTGCAAACCGGCTATTAATATGATTGTAGGATTTTTAGAAACATCCAAAGGAGTGGCTTCTGCCCCCATTAAAGCAGTTAATTCGTCTTGTACAATTTTGGTCATTAACTGACCAGGGCTTATTGCATTTATAACTTTTTCGCCAATGGCTTTTTCTTTAATGCTATCGGTAAATTCCTTAGCAATTTTAAAGTTTACATCCGCGTCTAACAATGCCTTTCGAATATCCTTCAGTGTATTCGCCACATTTAACTCGTTAATACGCGCCTGACCTTTCAGGTGCTTAAACGCCGATTCTAATTTTTCACTAAGATTACTAAACATACTGCAACATTAAGGGAGGCAAAGATAAGCGATCAATTTGAGTACATAGCCAACAAATAAGCAGGAAAAAAATAATGTAAAAATGAATTAAAACTAAGTCATAAATATAATTATAAATTATTGATTATCAATTATTTAATCAACATTAGAATATACTCAATGCCTGACATAACTCATAGTTTGGGAATAAAGTACAAAAAATGCTTGGAACCTATCATTTATTTAATATTATTGCACAAACAGAATCCTATTATTAAGAGGATATAGATACTATGAGTAAGAAACAATTATTTACACTTGAATTTCCAGTAAGATGTTCACCTAACATATTATATGAATTTCTTTCGACTGCTTCTGGCTTACAAGAGTGGTTTGCAGACAAGGTTGACGAATGGGAGAATGTTTTTAGCTTCTCCTGGAATGGCGGTATACCCGAAAAAGCAGAAATTTTAGACCAAGAAGAAGATAAATTCATCCGTTTTAGATGGTTACACAGTGAAAAAAATGAATATTTTGAATTCAAAATCGAAAAATCAGAAATGTCCAACCAGACAATTATGATTATCAAGGATTTTGCTGAGAAAAACGAAATTAAGGATCAAAGTAGGCTTTGGGAATATCAAGTAAAGGATTTATTTCATCGTATCGGTAGCTAGTAATAAAATTTGTTCAAAAAATTAGACATACTAATTCTGAAGGCTTTTATTGGGCCCTTCTTGGCAGCACTTCTTATTACAACTTTCGTGCTGACCATGCAATTTTTTTGGTTATACATTGACGATTTGGTTGGGAAGGGACTTGACTTACTTACCATTTTACAACTTATTGGATTGGTTTCTGTTAGCATTTTCACCACTGCGCTACCTTTGTCTTTGTTGTTTTCCTCTATTATGACATTTGGAAATTTGGGAGAGAGCTTTGAATTAATTGCGATTAAAGCAGCTGGTATTCCACTAGTACGTTTCATGCGTCCGTTATTTATTTTTACCATTTTTTTATCGGGTATTGCTTTTTTATTTTCGAATAATATTATTCCTGTAACTCAATTAAAATTGACAAATTTAAAATTTGATATCATTGTTGCAAAACCTGCAATTGATATTAAAGAGGGTGTGTTTTACGACAAGATAGATGGATATGTTATTAAATTAGGTAAGAAGGAATCAAACGATAGTATTATTCGAAATATTGTTATTTTCGAAAAGAGATTTAATTTACAAGACAACATGATCATTGCCGAGTCAGGCGTGATGCGTGTTACAGCAAATAAAAAGTTTTTGGAATTTATATTATTCAACGGATGGCGCTACCAAGAAAGAGGACAAAAAAACACAACTAATACTGAATTTACAAGGTTATATTTTAAAGAATATAAAAAGGTTTTTGATTTGAACAGTTTTCAAATGAACAAAGAGGATGAGATTAATTATGATCCTAAAATGTTAAATGTGAATCAATTAAATCATGCTATTGATTCCCTAAATAACAAAGACAGCTTTTATTTGAGAAGGATGTATGCTGACATTGCGCCAACTTTAAAATTCATGAATTATAAAGATAGCAGCGCTTTATTCGTAGCCCATAAAAAAGTACCTCGTATTAAAAAATTTAGCGAACTCCTTGCTGATTCACTTTCAATTGGCATGAAGGATTTTGCCGGTTTTCAATTAAATTCTATTGCAGGTAATTTTAAACTATTAGCAGATTTGGAATTATCAAACAGAAGCGCTGCTGCTTTTCACGCCATTGAATGGCATAGGAAGTTTACCCTTTCATTCGCCTGTATTGTTTTGTTTTTAATTGGCGCTCCACTAGGTTCGATTATTAGGAAAGGGGGCCTAGGCACACCATTGGTTTTAGCTATTGTGTTTTTTGTTATATTTTTTCTACTAAATAATTTTGGAGAGAAATTTGCAAAATCAGGGCAATGGGATGTATATAAAGGTATGTGGTTGTCGTCTGGTATTTTGATACCCGTTGGACTTTTCCTAACCTATAAAGCCATGCGTGATTCTCAGTTGTTTAACCAGGAATTTTACTACCGACTTTTACAGCCAATTAAGGTAACTTTACGTAAGTACTTTAAAAAATAATACCATGTCAAATAACTTACAAAACAGGCGCCAATTTTTGACAAAATCTGGTAAAGCTAGCATTGCCATAGCCACAATGCCTATTTTTTCGAAATTTACTCCAAGTAATTTGTTTGCTGTTGCTGACTACCAACAACAACCACTCCCCTATGCATATAACGCGCTAGAGCCTTTTATAGATGCATTAACAATGGAAATACATTATACAAAACATGCCGCTGGGTATACAAAAAATTTAGCTGATGCCTGCATTGCTGAAAAGGTAAATACTACTGCAACTAATTTAAGTACCCTTTTAAATACTATTTCTAATTACAGTGTTAAAATGAGAAATAATGCAGGTGGTCATTATAACCATGAATTGTTTTGGCAATTGATGAAGCCAGCTCTCACTAATAACCCTACAGGGCCTTTAGCGGCTGCCATTGAAAAAGCATTTGGATCATTTACTAATTTCAAAACTGCCTTTGGCGATAGTGCAAAAACAAGATTTGGAAGTGGATGGGCTTGGTTAATTATAAAAAATGACGGCGAACTAGCCATATGTTCAACTCCAAACCAAGACAACCCTTTAATGGATATTGCTGAAACAAAAGGCTTTCCTTTAATTGGATTAGACGTTTGGGAGCATGCTTATTATTTAAAATACCAAAATAAGCGTCCTGATTATATTAATAATTGGTGGAACTTAGTTAATTGGGATTTTGTTCAAAACAGATACGCATTAGCAATACAAAAATAATAATACCCGTTAACTTTCGTAATAGTCATACTCATAAATAAGTTACAGTGCAGAAGTCAAAGCAGAATTTAAAAATACAGTTTTTTGTTACCGCCTTGAGTATCATTCTATTTGTACTCAAGTTCGTGGCTTATTTTATGACGCATTCTTTAGCTGTATTATCGGATGCATTAGAAAGTATTGTGAATGTACTTGCTGGAGCCATAGGATTATATAGTTTATATGTTGCTTCAAAACCAAAAGACAAGGAACATCCTTATGGTCATGGTAAAGCCGAGTTTATTTCAGCTGCATTTGAAGGAAGTTTAATTATCACCGCGGGCGTAATAATTTTTTACGAAGCAATTATGGCCTTTTTCGAACCCAATATTTTGCATGCTCTAGACAATGGAATATGGGTGTTACTTTCCACTGCTGTGTTAAACTTAGCAGCAGGATTAACCGCTAAAACAATAGGTAAGAAAAATAATTCATTAGCATTAATTTCAAGTGGGCAACACTTGGTATTGGATAGTTTTACCACTTTTGTAGTCACAATAGGGATAGGCTTGGTAATGATTACCAATTACCCAGGCATAGACACCTATATTGCCTTACTAATGGGACTATGGATTGTATATAACGGATATCAAATCATAAGGCAATCCCTAGCAGGTATTATGGATGAAGCAGATTTGGCATTGCTGGAAGACGTCATCAAAGAACTAAACAAAGGGCGAAATGAAAAATGGATTGACTTGCACAACTTGCGTGTAATTAAATATGGTGCTCAAATGCATATTGACTGCCACCTTACTGTGCCTTGGTACTTCAATGTAAATGAAGCACATTTTGCAGTAGATGATTTTAGCGCACTCATTAAAAATAAGTTTGGAGATAGCGTTGAATTTTTCGTGCATACCGATGGATGTATGCCATTTAGTTGTCCCATTTGTACAATTGAAAATTGTGACAAAAGAAAAGCTCCCTTTAAACAAAAACTAGATTGGACAATAGAAAACGTATTGTCTAATTTAAAACATCAGTTATAATTTATTAATAAAAGTTTTATAAAATTGAACCCCTATGAGTGCATGGAAACAATACCAAGAAGAAAATAAAGAACGATTCTTGGAAGAACTACTAGCTTTATTACGCATCCCAAGTGTGAGTGCTAAAACGGAACATAAGCAAGACATGTTAACATGTGCAAAGGAAGTAGAAAAGTCATTACAAGCTGCTGGAGCAAAAATAACAACTATATATGAAACAGCAGGACACCCAATAGTTTATGGCGAATTAATTATTGACCCTGGTTTCCCAACCGTTTTAGTTTATGGTCATTATGATGTACAACCTGCAGACCCTATTGAATTATGGAAAAGTGGCCCATTTGATCCAACAATTATAGATGGTAAAATATTTGCAAGGGGCTCATGTGATGATAAAGGTCAATTTTACATGCACGTGAAAGCATTAGAAATTATGACTAAAACAAATTCAATGTGCACTAATGTTAAATTTGTTATTGAAGGAGAAGAGGAAATTGGAAGTCCGAATTTAGCAACATTCGTGAAGGCAAACAAAGCTTTGCTTAAAGCGGATGTAATTTTAATTAGTGATACTGCTATGATTAGCATGGATAACCCTTCTATTGATATTGGGGTGCGAGGACTAAGTTATATTGAAGTAGAAGTTACTGGACCAAATCGCGACTTGCATAGCGGTGTATATGGTGGCGCAGTGGCAAACCCAATTACTATTTTAGCTCAAATGATTGCATCATGCCATGATGAAAATAATCATATTACTATTCCAGGATTTTACGATGACATTATTGAATCAACTGATGCTGAAAGAAATAAAATGGCAGAAGCTCCATTTGATGAAAAAGAATTCATGACTGACTTGGGGATTGAAAATGTTTGGGGAGAAAAGGGATATAGCACCAATGAAAGAACGGGAATAAGGCCAACATTAGAAGTGAATGGTATTTGGGGAGGCTATACTGGAGAAGGCGCAAAAACAGTTTTACCTTCAAAAGCATATGCGAAAATATCATGCCGTTTAGTGCCGAATCAATCTTCTGAAAAAATTACTGAAAAAGTAATTGCCTATTTTAAAAAAATAGCGCCAAATACAGTTACTATAAATGCTTTCGAGCACCATGGTGGAGAACCTTATATCACCCCTATTGATTCTCACGAATACAAGAGCGCTGCAAAAGCAATTGCGACTACTTTTGGCAAAGACCCCATTCCAGTAAGAGGAGGTGGAAGTATTCCTATTTGCGCCTTGTTCGAACAAGAGTTAGGATTAAAAATCGTATTCATGGGATTTGGATTAGATAGCGATAATTTACATAGCCCAAATGAGAAATACGACATTTTCAATTTCTACAAGGGTATTGAGACAATTCCTTACTTCCATAAATATTTCGCGGAAAAAATGCCTAACCCATGAAGGAAGAAGTGGAGAAAAAAGAGAAAGTAAGACTCGATAAATATTTATGGTCAATCCGTGTTTTTAAAACAAGAAGTCAAGCCACAGAAGCAATTGACAAAGGACGTGTTAAACTTAAGGGTGATAGCGTAAAAGCTTCTAGGAATGTAGTTATTGGTGATATTTACGATGCAAGGACAGAGCACAAAAACTGGACCCTGCGCGTGACAGCGATATTAGAAAAACGCTTAGCTTATGCCGAGGCAATAAAGTATTATGAGGATTTGACACCCGTTGAAGAACTAGAACGAGTAAGACAAGTTGCGGCAACTTTTCAAACTGGAAAAAGATTGAGTAAAATTGGAAGGCCAACCAAAAAAAACAGGCGCGATATTGGAGATTTTTTAGACTAAAGTTATTTGTAAAAAATCCTTTGGTCTACTTTGTAAATTTTATTTTTAACTTATGACAATTGAAATACTTTCTGCTGTTCCTGAATTATTAACAAGTCCTTTTGAACATAGTATTATGAAAAGGGCCCAAGAACGCGGGTTGCTTACTATTAAAGTGCACCATTTAAGAAAATGGGCCATTAATAAACATGGGCAAATTGACGACTACCAATACGGTGGTGGAGCGGGTATGCTAATTATGTGCGAGCCATTAGCGAATGCAATTGACGAGTTACAACAAGAAGGAAAATTTGATGAAATAATATTTGTAACCCCTGATGGAAAAAGATTTGAACAAAAAGACGCCAACACCCTTTCTTTAAAAAATAGAATCCTACTTATTTGTGGACATTATAAAGGAATTGACCAAAGAATTCGGGACTTATATGTTACACAAGAAATTTCCATTGGAGATTATGTATTAAGTGGTGGCGAACTAGCCGCTGCTGTGATTATAGATGCCATTGGCAGGATTATTCCGGGTGTTTTAAACGACGAAACTTCGGCCTTAACTGATTCTTTTCAAGATAATTTATTAGCACCTCCTGTTTATTCTAGGCCCGTAGATTTTAGAGGGTCAGAAGTGCCCGCTGTTTTGCTTACTGGAGACCCAAAAAAAGTAGATGCCTGGAGGCAAGAACAAGCTTTACAACGTACAAAGGAGCGTCGCCCCGATCTTTTAGAAAAGAAATAAGCCATTCCTAACACAATAGCCCCGATTAGGCAGAATAATGCCTTTTTCTGAAAGAGTTCTTAGATATTTGCTTTCCTATGTCACTGAAACACACTTTATTTTATTCTATTTTATTACTGTCGCTAATATGCTTTGAAATATCGGCTCAAGGGGTTACTGAATTTCAACAAAATTACCAGCTAACAATTCAGTCAACCAAAAACACAATGCGTATTGACGGTATTTTAGATGAACCCATTTGGGCTAGTTTAAAACCAATTAGCAATTTTAAAAAGAAGTACCCAAATGACATTGGAGAAGCTAAGCGTCAAACCGAAGTGCTTTGCACTTACGACGACAAGAATTTATACTTTGCATTTAAAGCATACGATAGTGGAGAAGCTATTATACAAAGTCTTAAACGGGATATTGGACATGATGGCAGTGACGGGGTTGGTATTGTGATTGACCCCTTGAACCAAAAAACAAACGGATTTTATTTTGTACTAAGTGCTTTAAACGTACAGTCCGAAGACCAGCTCACTGGCGCTAGTTCAAATGGACTAGAATGGAGTTGGGATACGAAGTGGTTTTCGGCAACCAAGGACTATGGTAGTTTTTGGATTGGGGAAATAATGATCCCTTTTAAATCGATTCGTTTCAATCCTACGCAAAAATTTTGGGGAATTAATTTTGTAAGAATGGATGCAAAGAATAATGAATATAGTGCTTGGACAAAAGTGCCTCCTAATTTCAAAACCTACGACCTAGGTTATGCAGGCGTACTTAATTGGCCAAACACACCTCCCATCACAAAAAATAACCTTATTGTATTACCTTATGTAACAGGAAGTGCAAACGAGAATAGAGAGCAGCTTGCAACTACAAAGGGCGCCGCTATTAATACTAGTGGCAATGCAGGATTTGATGCAAAAGTGGCCGTAAATTCTTCCCTCAATTTAGACCTAACTGTAAATCCCGATTTTTCTCAAGTTGAAGTGGACCAACAAGTAAGTAACCTGACCCGTTTCGATATTTTTTTACCTGAAAAAAGAAATTTTTTCCTAGAAAATGCTGACTTGTTTGCCAATTTTGGCATTCCACCCGTGCGTCCTTTTTACTCCAGAACCATTGGACTTGATAAAGAAGGAAATCGGATTCCAATTTTATTTGGCGCGCGGCTTTCAGGTAACATAGGAGCAGGTACAAGGATTGGCGCAATGAATATGCAAACTGGCAGGCAGGGAAATTACTCGCCAGAAAATTTTTCTGCTTTCACTTTGCATCAAAGAGTTTTACAGCGATCCGAAATCAAAGGCTACTTTTTAAATAGGGAAAATTTTATTAGCGAGGAGGAAGAAAAACGAAACCCTCTTGACCGCTATGGACGTAATGCAGGAGTTGCTTTTGAATACAGTAACGCCTCGGGAAGTTTTAGTTCATGGGCAACCTATCACCATTCCTTTAAAGCAAATTTGACAAGCGAAAACGCCTATTACGAAGCAGGTATTTCGTCTAATACAAAACATTGGTCTAGTGTATTGGAATTAGGGAATGCAGGGAAAAACTATTATACCGATATGGGGTATGTCCAAAGAATTAGTAATTATGATGCTATAAAAGATACTACTGTGCGTGTTGGATTTAAGAACATGTATGCAAATTTAACATATACCACCTTGCCTCCAGTAGGAAAAATTGGAAAGCTTCAATTCCAAATTGAGGACTTTTTGGTAATAAACCCAGACAATAGTTTTAATGAAAACAATGCGTCTTTTAGTTTTTCAACCGACTTTAAAAATACTTCAAGTTTTAAAACAAGCTTAACTGTAAACGCGGTTTCGTTATTATACCCCATTTCGTTTACAAATGGCACCCCACTGCCCGCAAAAACCTACCAATACAACCAATTTGGTGTATTTTATATGTCAGATAACCGAAAGGAATTAGGTTGGTTTGCTGAATTAAGTGCTGGGCAATTTTATAATGGGCATATTCAAAGTGCAGCTGGTGGAATTACTTGGAGGAACCAACCCTATTTAAATATTCGAATGCGCGCCGAGTTAAATAGTATTAAGCTTCCTGGCAGTTACGGATCCACTAATTTACTGCTCATTGCGCCTCGCGTTGAATACAATTTTAGTACACAATTATTTTGGACTACTTTTATACAGTACAATACACAGAGTAATAATTTTAATATTAATAGTCGTTTACAATATAGGTATAAACCAATGAGCGATTTTTTCTTAGTGTATACCGATAACTATTTTACCGACCCCTTATTTAAAAATAAGAATAGGGCCATCATATTTAAGTTTAGCTATTGGTTTAATTTATAACATCCAATTTTATGAAGCAATCATTTGTCATTTCTGGACAATACATAGATATTTTAGCAAAAAATATATTTCCTGCACAAGTAAAAATTGAAGACGGATTTATTATAAGTATTGAACCTTGTGCTACTGCTAGGGATGAATATTTATTGCCCGGCTTTATTGACAGCCATGTGCATATTGAAAGTAGTATGTTAATTCCAAGTGCTTTTGCAAGGTTAGCAGTAACCCACGGAACCATTGGCACTATTAGCGATCCACATGAAATTGCAAATGTTTGCGGAGTAGACGGTGTACATTATATGATTCAAAATGGAAAGCAAGTGCCCTTCCATTTTTTCTTTGGCGCACCAAGTTGCGTGCCAGCTACTGAATTTGAAACGGCAGGAGCAGCTATTCGAAGTGATGAAGTTGAAAAACTACTTTCAAACCCTGATATATATTACCTAAGTGAAATGATGAACTTCCCTGGCGTTTTATTTAAGGACGAAGAAGTACTTAAAAAAATTGCAGCTGCACATAAGTTTGGCAAGCCTGTTGATGGACATGCACCAGGTTTAAGAGGCCCTCAAGCAAAGCAATATATTGAAGCGGGAATAAGTACCGATCATGAATGCTTTACAAAGCAAGAAGCCTTAGACAAATTGAATTATGGCATGAAAATATTAATTCGGGAAGGAAGTGCAGCTAAAAACTTTGAAGCATTATATGAATTAATAGACGAACATGCAGGTATGACAATGTTATGCAGTGACGACAAGCATCCTGACAGTTTACTTGAAGGACATATTAATAAACTATGCGCCCGCGCCGTAGCCAAGGGAATGGACGTTTTTAGCGTGCTAAGCGCTGCTTGTGTTAATCCGGTAAACCATTACAAACTGCCAACAGGTTTATTGAAAGTAGGCGACCCGGCCAACTTTATTGTGGTAAAAGATTTAACCTCATTTGATGTTGCACAAACTTATATTAATGGCGAATTAGTTGCTGAGCATGGCAAGTCCTATATAAAAGCTGTTTCAGCAGAAGCCATTAACCAATTTGACGCAGCCCCTATTACCGAAAAAGACATACAAATAGAAGCAATCCATTATCCAAGCAAGGGCAACCTGATTCCTGTGATTGAAGCGATTGACGAACAGTTAATCACCAACTGTTTATGGGAAACACCTAGTATAGAAGCAGGATTTTTGAAGTCAAATACAGAAAGGGATATTTTAAAAATAGTCGTTTATAATAGATATCATAAATCAACCCCAAAAGTGGCTTTCATTAAGCACTTTGGATTCAAACATGGCGCAATAGCTTCTACCGTTGCACACGATAGCCACAACATTATAGCTGTAGGTGTAAATGACACTGAAATAGTGAATGCCATTAATTTAGTAATTAAGGAAAAAGGAGGTATTAGTTGCGTAAAGGAGGGGGTAAATAAAGTGATAGGGTTGCCAGTTGCAGGATTAATGAGTCTTCAGGATCCCTATGAAGTGGCAACCCAATATACTGCCATAGACAAGATGGCTAAATCACTTGGGAGCAAGCTAGGTGCTCCTTTCATGACCTTAAGTTTTATGGCATTACTGGTAATACCACACTTAAAATTAAGCGATAAAGGCCTGTTTGATGGAGATCAGTTTAAATTATTTTAATATTGTCGCGAAGAAACTTAGTTTTGAAAAAAAACACCAAGGCATGGTACATCATTTAAGCAATAACCACAGTTTATTAACTAACTGGATTTCTGAATTAAGAAATATAACTGTTCATAATGACAGGATGCGTTTTAGAAGAAATTTGGAAAGAATTGGCGAAGTGATTGCTTATGAAATGAGTAAAGAAATGCCACATAAAGTGGTGCCAACTACAACACCACTTGGCATTCACCAATCAAAACTACTTGCAGAACAACCTGTACTAGCAACTATATTAAGAGCAGGCCTTCCCTTGCACCAAGGCATGTTAAATTATTTTGACAAAGCCGACAACGCCTTTATTTCAGCTTATAGAAAGCACCACGACGACGGCAGTTTTGAGATAAGTGTTGAATATTTAAGTTGTCCCGATTTGAACGACCGTATACTTATTGTTTGTGACCCTATGCTTGCAACTGGTGCATCACTAGTTCAAACTATTCAAGCTATTACCAAAACACAGAAACCTAAAGAAATTCATATTGCAGTGGCCATTGCGAGTGTTGAAGGCATTAAAACAGTACAAGCAGCATTAGGTGGTGACATCCCAATTTGGTGTGGTGATATTGACGAAACATTAAACGACCATAGCTATATCATACCTGGCCTAGGTGATGCGGGTGATTTAGCCTTTGGAACCAAAATGCAATCCTAAAAAAGGACTTCGTATCTTTACAGCAAAACAAATCACTTGCTAAAAGAATTGATTTTATCTATACGGGCCTATTTTATGGCACATCGCTTTATTATGCAACACAAGTTGTGGAAGTGGATGGTTGTGCCAGGCATAGTATACGCATTCCTTTTTGTAGAAGGCATGAACTATTTTAGTCAATCATCTAGTTTTTTTATTGAATGGATCATTTTAAAAACCGGTTTAAAATCATGGGTCGACAACTTAAGTAGTGACCTTATTGGGTTTTTTATAACCATGGGAAGTTTTTGGCTTTGGTTTACCTTACTGTTATTTTATTTTGCATTATTCAAATACCTATTCCTTATTTTATTTGCTCCCTTCTTTTCATACTTACACATGCATATTGAAGCCATACAAAAAAAAGAAGTGTTTGTGTTTAATACAACAATGTATAAAAAATTGTTATTTAGGGCAATACGGCTTAACCTTACCAATTTACTTTGGCAAACGGTTTATTTAATTCCCATTGTACTTATTTGTACACTACCTATAGTAGGATGGTTCACTCCCATACTAACCATTTTAATGGAATGTTACTTTTATGGTTATGCCATGTTAGATTATGGATTAGCTACAGAAAAAAGAAGTAGGATTGCCGCATCAGCCTATGTAAGTAACCACAAAGGATTGCCAATAGGCAATGGACTGTTGTTTTACATGATACATTTAATGCCTATTATTGGATGGATGACAGCTCCTTTTTACGCCTTAATAGCGGCGCATTTAAATACACAAGAAGTTAAAGACAATATTGAATGAATTTAGGAAAAGTATATTTATTGCCCATGCTATTGCATGAGGAAGGATGGGAAGCATTACCAGCTGACACCAAAAAATGGATCCAACAATGTGATGCTTTTTTTGTTGAAAACGAAAAAACTACAAGACGTTATTTTAAAAAGCTGTGGAAGGAAATGGTCATTGATAATTATATATGGCACCCTATACATAAAGTTGAAGCCGATCAAATTCAAGCCTTTACAAAGCTATTAAAGGAGGGTAAAAATATTGGGATCGTATCTGAAGCAGGATGCGCTGGCATAGCCGACCCTGGTCAAATATTGGTAGCTGCTGCTCAGTCCCAAGGCGCATTGGTAAAGCCGTATGCTGGACCTTCTTCCCTATTATTAGCGCTTATGGCCAGTGGTATGAATGGGCAACTATTTCAGTTTCATGGCTACTTGCCAATTGATGTAATTGAAAGAAGTAAAAAAATACAATCACTTGAGGCCGATATTAGGCAAAGGAATTGTACACAATTATTTATTGAAACCCCATACAGAAATAATCAACTATTGGAAGCCATCATTCAACATTGCAACCCCAGTACTAAGTTGTGTATTGGAGTTGATATAACTGCGCCTGGGGAATGGATTAAGACTGCACCAATTAGTTATTGGAAACAAAATAAACCCGAGCTACATAAGAAACTAGCCGTGTTTGTGTTAGGCAGTTAAGTATTTGCCGTACTATTTTTATTTATAGAATTGGGTATACTTCCCAATGGAAAAATCAAATGCCCATTGGAGAGCAGCGCATCCTTTAGTATTCGTTTCGTGTTACTTATGCATAGGGGTATTCATTGCAGAAGCAATTAACAATAGCATAATAGGCATTGACGCCAATATTGGACTACTAATTTTAGGCATCAGTATCCCGTTATTGTTTGCCGCAACTATTTCTAAGTTTTCTATTCCTGTTAAAAGTGCAGTACATACAACATGTTTAATTTCATGGGGATTTGCTATTTTCTTCCTGACAAGAAATGAGGATATATTTAAAATATCCTACCCTATTTATTTTATTGAGCAGTGCAGAAGTATTGTAGTTCAAAAAATAAACGAAACAATCAAAAATGCGGAAGCAAACGCCTTCGCACAAGCATTACTATTAGGAGTGAAAATAAACATTAACAAAGAACTATTAACTGCATACAACCAACTAGGTATTATTCATATTATTGCTATTAGTGGTATGCACTTAGAAATTATTTTTAAAAACCTGACGCGGATTACTAATTGGCTCCCCAGAAAAAAATATTTTTTGCTATTAGAACTCATTATTGTACTGCTGGGCGTTTGGACTTATGCGCTAATGGCATTTGCAAGCCCTTCAATTGTACGAGCAAGTATTTTTTTTAGTGTCTATTTTATAGGAAAATATTTTAATCAGTCCATTTTTGTATTAAATTTTATTGCAGCTGGCGTGTTGACTGTCTTATTGTTTGATATTAAACACTTACATCATATTGGACTACAATTATCCTATGCTGCAGTTATTGGGATTCGCCTTTTTTATCCAATTTTTAATAAAATGCTGCCTATGGGAAACCCACTGCTGGCATTCCTTTGGAGTAACTTTTCAGTTACACTCTCCGCCCAACTCACCACATTTCCTATTCTTGCTTATCAGTTTCATGAAGTTTCCACTATGGTACTCCTAAGTAATTTTGTAATGGTCCCACTAAGTAATTTGTTGTTATATGGCTTGGCCATTTTAATCATTGTTCCAAATTGGTATGGCCTAGCGGGATATTTGGGGCACTTGTTGGAAAGGTATATTTTGTTTATCAACTGGATAATTAACTATGCTTCCACTAAATCAACACTTGCCAAAATGGCATCAGTATCCATTTCAAAATATATGGTAATTGCCTATTATTTATGTCTGTTTTTATTTTACTTATGGCTATTTTATAAAAAAGTCAAGTACCTGCAATACGCGATCTGGTTAATGAGCCTACTATTCATTATAAAGTTATTCAGCAAAAGCTAATTATTGTGGAAAATCTGGCTAAATCAGCTAATAAGAAGGGCTTACCTTTGACTATGGAAAAGAAAATCAAATCAGCCTTAATTTCCGTTTTTTACAAAGACGGACTAGAACCTTTAGCAAAAACATTACAAGCCCTTAATATTACCATTTATTCTACTGGTGGTACGCAAAAATTTTTAGAGGACTTGGGCATCCCATGTGTCGGCGTTGAAACAGTTACAGGTTACCCTTCTATTTTAGGAGGTCGTGTCAAAACCTTACACCCTTCTGTTTTCGGCGGTATATTAGGTAGAAGATATGAGGAACAGGATTTGAAAGAAATGGCACAATACAATATACCTGAATTGGATTTAGTAATTGTTGATTTATACCCATTTGAAGAAACTTTACGCAATACAACAGAAGAGAAAGCAATTATAGAAAAAATTGATATTGGGGGGCCTTCTATGATAAGGGCTGCAGCAAAAAATTTCCGCGACTTGGTAGTTCTTTCTGCAAAAGACGACTATTCAAAACTGAACCAGCTATTACTTAGCCAAAGCGGCGCCACCACACTTGCGCAACGAAAAGCATTTGCGGCTAAAGCCTTTGAGGTAGTCATGCATTACGATATTGCAATTAATAACTACTTCAACCCTGCAATTGGCAAGGTTTTACGATATGGCGAAAACCCACACCAAGTAGCCACCTATTATGGCAATTTGGAAAATTGGTTTACGCAATTAAATGGCAAGGAATTATCCTATAACAACTTAGTCGACGTTGATGCCGCAATTGCATTAATTGCCGAATTGCCTTCTATTAGCTTTGCAATTATTAAGCATACAAACGTATGTGGCGTTGCGCAAAGAAGCACTGTACTTGAAAGCTGGCAAGCAGCTTTAGCAGGAGATCCGGAAAGTGCTTTTGGTGGAGTATTGGTGACCAATGGTAAAGTAGATGTAGCAACAGCAGAAGCTATACAAGAAATATTTTTTGAGGTATTAATTGCCCCAGCTTTTGACGCAGACGCCTTAGCAATATTGACAAGCAAAAAAAATAGAATTTTATTAGAGAGCAAACCAGGAATAACTTTCAATGCAACACAACAAAAGTCTATTTTAAATGGCACATTGGAACAAGGACTAGATACTGGTAATTATACAAACTGGGATGAAGTAGGAGGCAGAACTTGCACTAGTTCAGAAAAAGAAGATTTAGTATTCGGAAATATTATTTGCAAGCATTTAAAGAGCAACGCAATTGCCCTAATTAAAAATAAGCAACTTGTTGGAAAGGGTTGCGGGCAAACAAGCAGAGTAGATGCATTAAGGCACGCCATCGAAAAAGCCAAACAATTCAAATTCGAATTAAAAGGTGCGACCCTAGCTTCTGATGCATTTTTCCCATTTGACGATTGCGTAAAAATTGCACACGAAGAAGGTATTGAAGCCTATATCCAACCAGGAGGATCGGTTAGGGATAAGGATAGTGTCGCTTATTGTGTTGAACATAAATTAGCAATGGTAATGACTCAACTAAGACATTTCAAACACTAATTACTAAAATTTATAAATGTCGAATCAAAGAAAAGCATATGGTGCACTTGCAATAACAAGTATAGTTTGGGGAACTACTTGGGTTGCAAGTAAAATAGGGATTAACCATATGCCTGCTTTTGAATTGGCTAGTATTCGTCAATTTTTAGGTGGTATTATTTATGTGACTTTTTTTTTAATTAAAGGGGAAGGGCTGCCAACTTGGAAACAATTCCTTTGGTTAGTGCCTATGGCACTATTAATGTTTGTTTCGTCAAATGGCATCGCGACATATGGATTACAGTTTATTACAAGTGGGTTAGCTGCACTTATTGCGGCACTCTATCCCATATCCGTAGTACTAATTGAACGCTATTATTATAAAGCAATAAAAATTACCCCTCAAACGGCTTTGGGATTATGCTTAGGCTTATTGGGAATTGGTTTTATTTTTTACAAGGATAGTTTGCAAGTGCATGGCAGTAACTATATATTAGGTGTAGCACTTTCCTTATTTGCAATGATTACATGGAGCGTAGGTTCTATCATTATAGCAAGAACTAAAACTACCATTAATGCATACTATTCAATAGGTTGGCAAATGTTAATTAGCGCGGCTATAATGACTGGTTTTACTTTATTTACAGGAGACTATATTCCATTAAATGAAATTCCTGCTGTATCCTGGGGGGTTATTATATATATGGTTATTGGAGGTTCTGTATTTGCTTTCATCTCGTTCATTTACAGTATGAAACATTTGCATCCAGCTATAGCATCCCTCTATGCTTATATTAATCCTGTTGTAGCAATTTGGGTTGGGTCATTGTTGTTAAGTGAATCAATGTCAATAAACAGTATAGTAGGTACCATTATAACATTAGTAGGCGTTTACTTAGTAAACCGAAGCCTGAAAAAACAAAAAGATCCTGTCGAAGCCATTGCAGATGCTGATGGTATGTAGTGCTTATTTTTTATGCGACTCCTTCCAAAGTTCATTAAAAGTTTTTTTGGGGAATATAATCGGAGCCCTTTGATTACTCCAGCCCTTTAACATTTTATTTACTACCCAATTTTTTATGGGCGCCGTTCCTTGATTCATTAAACGCCTATTTAAGGAAGCTTGTTTCCAAATTTTCCACGCAAATTTTTCAGAAAAATTACTTTCTCCTGCAACTACAGATGCTCTCCTATTCTCTAACAAAAGTTCATGTAGGTTAATACTTACAGGACATACTTCGGTACAGTTACCACATAAACTTGATGCAAAACTTAAATGGCTAAAATCATGCATACCCCTTAAATGAGGCGTAATAACACTTCCTATAGGTCCGCTATAGGTGGTTTCGTAAGCGTGCCCTCCAATATTCTTATAAACAGGACAAGCATTCAAACAAGCTCCGCAACGAATACAATATAAAGCCTCTCTGCTTTTGGCATCGGCTAATAATTCAGTCCGGCCATTGTCTAACAATATAACATACATTTCTTCAGGACCATCAGACTCGTCCTTTTGTTTAGGGCCAGTAATAATACTATTGTAAACAGTTACTTGCTGACCAGTTCCAAAAGTAGATAACAAAGGCCAAAACAAACCAAGATCATTAATAGAGGGGATTACTTTTTCAAGTCCTACAATCACTACATGTGTTTTAGGCCAAGCGGCGGAAAGCCTAGCATTACCTTCGTTTTCAGTTAATGCAATCCCACCAATATCAGACAAAATAAAGTTAGCCCCAGTAACACCTATTTCTGCTTGAACATATTTTTCTCGTAAATTTTTTCTTGCAACTAACGTTAATTGCTCTGGCGTTAAATTAATGTCTGTTCCTAAATGTTCGGAAAATAATTTTGCAACATCTTCCTTGCTTTTGTGCATAGCTGGCGTTACAATATGATAAGGCGCTTCTCCATCCATTTGCTGAATATATTCCCCTAAATCGGTTTCAACACTTTCTACACCTATAGATTCAAGGTAGGTATTAAGATGAATTTCCTCCGTCACCATGCTTTTACTCTTGACAATAGTTTTGCATTTCTTTTCAGCACATAGTTCACCAATTAAATTTAATGCTTGCTCACTATCTTCTGCCCAAAAAACCTTGGCACCTCTTTTTGTAATTTGTTCCTCAAATTGCGTCAAGTATAAGTCTAGATGTTCAATGGCCTCCCATTTTCTATTTTTTGACAACTGCCTTACTCTATTTAAGTCAGTAAACTGTGCTTTCCCTTTTGGCACAACCGCATTATACTTGCCTATATTGAAATTAATTTTTCTTCGGTGATCAAGGTCTGATACTTTATCACTAGTTTTTGACAAAAAAGATTCGGCGTAAATGCTAGACATAGTTGACTACAATTTTTTCTTTAAATGCTCCGCAGTTGCATCCAAGGTATTATAAAACTCCTCCCCGTATTTTCTAATAATTGACTCCTTTAAAAATTGATAAGCTGGTACTTTTAATTTCACACCCAATGAACATGCAGCTTGACACAAATCCTCTCTTGGCTCATAGTTCATGTATTCAACGTCGGGGTCCGATTTGCTCTTGGTAATTTTAATTGGAAATAAATGACAACTGATTGGTTTTTTCCAAGGAATTTTTCCATCATTATATGCTTGCTCAAATGCACATTTTATAATTCCCTTTTCATCCTTAAAACCGTAAGCGCAAATTTGACCATTTAAAGTAGGTGTCACCCAGCCAAATTCTCGATCGTATAAAAACTGTCCTACCTGCTTAACTTCTTTAATGCCTTCCTTTGTCATATAAGGCTGTACTATATCGTAATATTGTTTGATATACTCTTTTTCCTTGTTTTCAAGAGGCGCCCCTGCATCACCATCCTCACAACATCCTCCTTTGCACTTAGTTAAATCACATACAAACTGCTCTTCCACCACTTGGTCGCTCACTAGCACAGAATCAATAATAATCATAGTAAAATTTATACGGTAAAGATATAATTATTTCCAACGAAACGAATTTACTAATTGTGTCAAGTCTTTAAAAATAAAATCATTCACAGGCGCCAAGGAATCCTCGTTTGGTACTGAATTAAAATACAAAGCACCCCTAAAAAAGTGCGTTGCAGAATCGGATAAAAAGAACTGATAACTAGTTGCGACGTTCCCCCCTATATGAAAAAACACTCCATTGACCCCATTAACAGTAGTAAACACCGAGTCGGTAATAAAGCTAGCTTTATTATTATGGTTGTTAACAAAAGTATAGGCGTCCCTCACTAGGGTATCGAATTGCCGAGGTTGTACTCGTCTATAGCTAATATAAATGGTTGCATTTTGACCTGGAAAATTAATATTTAACCAAGCGTCTGCTTTTTTTGAAGCGCCAAAATAATTCACGTCTTTATTAATTGTCGCATAGGTTGGATATTCAAATGTATAGGGATACCCTGGTTCATTAAATAGCTGATAGCTTTTCTGTGGCAAATCAACTACAGCATACCCCTTGGACTTTGGTGTATAGGGTTCATTGCAAGCAGCCATGAGGGCAAAACTGCCAACAAAAAGTACAAAAATAAATTTATACATTATCAGCGTTTTGTAAGGGCTGTGGTGTAATAATCAATTGAATTTTATGAATCCTGTTTTTTTGAATTTCCATAACAGTAAAACTAAATTGCTTATATTTCACCACTTGTTGTAAGGCAGGGAACTCACCAACTAGTTCTAAGAATAAGCCCGCAATGGTATCGCTTTCGCCTTTTACACCATCAAATAAATTAGAAGGCAAGTCGATAAAATTACACAAATCAATAATCGCTGTTTTACCCTCAACGATATAATGAAATTCATCAATTTTTTTTATCATTGACTCTTCATCATCAAACTCGTCTTTAATATCTCCCACAATTTCTTCTAAAATATCTTCTAAAGTTATAATACCACTTGTGCCTCCGAATTCATCTACTACCACTGCAAAGTGTATTCTTTTTAATTGAAATTCTTTTAACAAATCTTCTATCATTTTTTGCTCATGTACAAAAAAGGTTGGCCTTATAATTGGCTTCCAATTATAGTTAGCATCTTCGTGGATATGTGGTAATATATCTTTAGTGTGTATTATGCCTACAACAGTATCAAGATCCTCTTTATATACAGGGAACCTACTATAATTATGTTCTTTAATATGATCTAGCAATTCATTGAAGCTAATTTCCTCGTCAACGCCATATACATCTAGCCTTGTTTTCATTATTTGCTTAACCGAAATATTCCCAACTTTTACAATACCTTTTAGGATTTTCTTTTCATTGGCTTGATGATAAGGCGAGGTAGTAA
>CANHAE010000001.1 GCA_947458915.1 Bacteroidota bacterium | reverse complement strand
TGAAGTTGAATTGTTGGCGAAAAGTAATTCCGAAAACGAAATGGAATGGCAGTCACTTAGGCATGAGCCCTTGTCTAAAACCGAGAAAGCGGTATATATGGTGCTTGATACTTTAAATAAAAACAAAACTTTTCAATTTTATAAAAATGCAGGAGAGTTTTTAGTAAAAGGCATAAAGGAAGTAGGGAATTATACGCTTGGGCCTTGGTTTAATGTTTTAAGTGCAAACAATTGGGAAGGGGTAAGGGTAAGGCTAGATGTAGCTACGAATTTGGGCTTTAGCCAAAATTGGAATATATACGGGTATGCTGCCTATGGCTCACGCGATGAAAGAATGAAGGGTAAATTAGGACTTACTTATAGGTTTAATAAAAGCCCTTTGGTGTATGTTCAAGCAGAACATAAGTCGGATTTAGAATTTGGGCAAGAATACTTTGATCAAATTAGTAACGATAATTTATTCGGTACCTTATTGAGAAGAAATAATATTCCTTTTAAATTTCAAGCATTAACACAATCTCAATTTAAAATTTTCCATGAAAATAATAAAGGTTTTCAATTTACATGGTCTGTTGCCGACAAACAATACAATCCATTATTAAACTTGCCACTAATAGTAGGATTGAACCCAACTGAAAACTTAATGCGTTCATTTGAGGCAGGATTTGAACTTCGTTTTGCATACCAAGAACGTTTCTTTGAAAGTAATTTTACCAGGTTTGGGTTTGGTAGTTTGTTCCCTGTAATTGATATTAAGTACACGCAGAGTTTTAAAAATGTTTTAAAATCGGGTAATGAGTATAAGAAATTCAATTTCAGCATTAATGACGAATTGCCCATTACGCCTTTTGGAAATATTGTTTATGCAATTTATGGAGGTAAAACCTGGGGTACTACCGCTTATTCTTTTTTAGACATCATGCCGGGTAACGAAATGAATTATTACAATAAATATGCATTTAATATGATGCGTCGGTATGAATTTATCAGCGATGCGTTTGTAGGAATGAATATTGAACATAAAATTGGAAAGGGAATTCTTAAGTTTATTCCGTTGGTTAAGAAAACTAAATGGAGGCAGTTTTGGAGTGCAAAAGCGGTGTTAGGGGAGCTATCAGCCGAAAACAAACAACTTAACTTTGTTGGTAACCACCCTTTCAATTCTTTTCAATCTAAGCCTTATTATGAATTGGGAACAGGCATTGAAAATATTGCACGCTTCTTTAGGGTAGACTTTGTTTGGAGGTTGAAAAACGACCAGTTAGTTACTTCAACGCCTTCTTCATTTGGTATTTTTGGAAGCTTTAGGGTTGCTTTGTAGTAATTTATTTTCTCAAGTTTCCAGCTAAGGTTTTACAAATATTTTTTACAATATATGGCCCTTCGTAAATAAATCCGGTCCAAATTTGTATTAAACTAGCCCCGGCATCTAATTTATTTTGTGCATCAGCGCCAGTAAAAATGCCACCACTTGCAATAATAGGCAGCTGCAAGTTTTTATGTAAATAGTTTAAAATAGCTGTAGACTTGTTTAACAACAATTGTCCACTAAGTCCACCTGCACCAATGATTGCAGCTTTTTCAAAATTAGCGGGATGCAGCAAACTCCTGTCAATAGTAGTATTACTAGACACAAGCCCGTCAATTTTAACTTCTTGTGTTAGTGAAATGATATCATCTAAAGCAGCAGTTTCCAAATCGGGAGCAATTTTTAAAAGTATTGGCTTGTTGTTTTTATTAATTAATTGCAGTTCTATAAATATTTTTCTTAGGGCTTCTTTTTCTTGTAATTCGCGCAATCCTGGCGTATTAGGTGAACTTACATTTACCACAAAGTAATCTACTACTTCTTCAAGCCCTTTAAAATTGGTGCAATAATCTTTCCAGGCATCCGTATTTTCTGTGACTTTATTTTTGCCAATATTACCGCCAATAATTAATGTTGAATCGGTGTTTTCTTTTCTTTTTTTCAACCTTGTGGCAATGGCCTCAACACCATCGTTGTTAAAACCCATTCTATTAATTAGCGCCTTTTGGTCGGGAATTCTGAATAGTCTTGGTTGCGGGTTACCTGCCTGTGCTTTTGGTGTAACTGTTCCAATTTCAACAAATCCAAAACCTAACATTTCTAATGCATCTAAATGTTCTGCATTTTTGTCAAATCCGGCACCTAGCCCTACAGGGTTAGGAAAATGCAAGCCAAATAAGTTTTTCGCAATCATGGGGTCATGATATTGGAATTCTTTAGCCAATGCTTTTCGTATAAAAGGAATACTTGCTGCAAAATGCAAACCTTTCATAGATACTTTATGGGCAGTTTCTGGTTCAAGCAGAAAAAGGGTATTTCGGATGATTGGGTACAACATATTGTAAAATTACAATGAAATATTTAGTTGCATAAACAACTTTTTATAAAAATGACTACATTTAGGTTGAATTTAGGTTGAATTTAAAATTATAATGTATGCAAGAAGCTTATATAGTAGCAGGTTTTAGGACTGCAGTTACGAAAAGTAAAAAAGGGGGATTTAGGTTTATGCGCTCGGACGAGTTAGCAATAGAAGTAATCAAAGGCTTAATGCAAACAATGCCTGTTTTAGACCCTAAATTAATAGACGACGTAATTGTAGGTAATGCCGTGCCAGAAGCGGAACAAGGTTTGCAATTTGGAAGAATTATTGCTGCAAAGGCTTTGGGTATTGAAGTGCCAGGAATTACCATTAATAGATATTGTGCAAGTGGGCTTGAAAGTATTGCCATGGCAACTGCAAAAATAAGAACAGGAATGGCTGAATGTATTATTGCGGGTGGAACCGAATCTATGTCAATGGTGCCAACAGTAGGGTGGAAGACAGTACCGGCTTATTCTATTGCCAAGGACGAGCCTGATTATTATTTAGGAATGGGCTTGACTGCCGAGTGTGTTGCAAATGAATATAATGTTTCAAGAGCTGATCAAGATGCTTTCGCATTGGCTTCTCACCAAAAAGCAAAAAATGCAATTGACAATGGATTTTTCAAAAAAGGAATTTTACCCATTGAAGTAACTGAAACATATATTAACGAAAAAAATAAAAAAGCTACACGTAGTTATATAGTGGACACGGACGATGGGGTACGTGCCGATACAACATTAGAAGCATTAGCGAAACTAAAACCAGCATTTGCTATTAAAGGTTCAGTTACTGCAGGTAATTCCTCACAAACAAGTGACGGTGCTAGTTTTGTAGTGGTAATGAGCGAAAGAATGATTAATGCACTAGGGCTAAAGCCTATTGGACGTTTAGTGAATTGCGCTTCCGCTGGAGTGGAGCCAAGGTTAATGGGCATTGGTCCAATTGCTGCGGTGCCAAAAGTGTTGAAGCAAGCTAATATGACACTTGACCAAATTGATTTATTTGAATTAAACGAAGCATTTGCTTCTCAATCCATAGCGGTAATTCGTGAATTAGGACTTGACCCTAATAAAGTAAATATTAATGGAGGTGCTATTGCATTAGGACATCCATTGGGTTGTACAGGTTCGAAATTAACCGTACAAATTTTAAATGACATGGAACGGCTTAATAAAAAATTCGGAATTGTAACTGCTTGTGTAGGAGGAGGGCAGGGCATTGCAGGCATTATTGAAAGGTGTTAATTGAATATGTTTTGTGTATCAACCTTGCAAAAAAAGCCATCTAAATGTAGATGGCTTTTTTAATATTTTTAAAAGTCGCTTGTAAATAGCGTCTTACTTTCTTATTTATTTAAAATCTTTATACAGTAAGTATTTTTTTCTTTTTGCTTTAAACTGGGACAAACCTGCTTGCCAACTTTTACGAATATCGGCTTCTGACACGCCTGCCTTTAGTTGTTCCATTAATGTTGCGTTACCTGCAAGTTTATTAAAGAAGTACGCAGTAGGCGCTTCCGTTTTTGGACGTAAAAAGAAAGAATCTTTTTGAGGGAAGCTTTTATACATTTCAATAATTAAGGCAAGGTCAATTTTATTGCTTGGTGGCTTTATTTTAGTTAAGTCCCACCCGTAACATTTTTGACCATATAATTTTGAATTCATTGCGCCCATCCTAGGGCCAGGTGTGAAGCTGAATTGTTGATGCTGGATACTTGGGTGACCAATATAGGCAAATGCATGTGCAGTGCCGCGTCCTTCACTCATTACGGTCCCTTCTATCAAACAAGTAGTAGCGTACCAGTATATTGAATTCATATTTGGCAGGTTAGGGGAAGGGGCGACATCCAAGGTATACAGGGAGGTGTGGTCGTAATTTTTATTGCGAATAATAGTAAGCGACCAATTTGCATTTTGTGTTGCCTTTGCGCTGTCCATTTTTATCCAATGCTCACCTCTTGCCATTAATGCGTATTCACCAATAGTCATTCCGTAAACACTTGGAATAGGGTTTCTGCCAACGCCACTTGTAAAAGGAGCTTCTAAAACGGGTCCGTCAATATAATGGCCATTAGGATTTGGACGGTCTAACACAACAAGTGGTTTGTTATTAGCCATCGCTGCTTCCATAAAATATTGCAAGGAATAAATATAGGTATAGAATCGGGTACCTACGTCTTGTACATCAAATAATAATATATCAATGTCTAATAAGTCAGTAGCGTCTGGCGTATTTTTTTTACCATAAAGAGAAACTATTTTAATGCCAGTTTTTGCATCTATTTCATCATTTATTTTTTCTCCAGCATCTGCTGTGCCTCTTAATCCATGTTCAGGAGTGAATATTTTTTGAATTTTAATGCCACTAGCGGTTAAAGTATCAATTAAATGTTTGCCATTAATGGTTGCTGTCTGATTGGTAAATAAGCCGACACGTTTATTTTGCAAAATTGGCAAGTATTGACTAGTTTGATAAGCCCCTGGAAGTATTGGTTGCTTGATTTGTGCTTTGCTGTTTTGCGAAAAGCTAAGTAGCAAAGTGGCAACAATACCAACGAATAATTTTTTCATAATATAAATGATGTTGACACAATTTAATAAAAAATGGTAAGCTGTTGAATATAACCTTGGCTTAATTAAGGTATTTACCCACAATAGGCATTCTTCTTCCTATGCCAAATGCCTTTGGAGAAATTCGAATAATTGGACAGAATTGGTTTCGTTTGTATTCGTTTGTATTTACCATTTTTAAGGTCCTGTCAACTAAGGAAGCATCAAATCCTAATGCTTTTATGACTGCAGGGTCGGCACGTTTTTCAATATATTGAAACAATACTTGGTCTAATAATGCATAATCAGGCAAGCTATCACTATCCTTCTGGTCTGGCCTAAGTTCAGCACTCGGTGCTTTATCAATAATATTAATAGGTATTATTTCTTCGTTCCTGTTTATGTACCTAGCAAGCGCATACACTTGCATCTTATAACAATCCCCTAATACGCCCAAGCCGCCAGCCATATCGCCATACAAAGTACCATAGCCTGTTGCGAGTTCGCTTTTATTTGAAGTGTTTAATAATATATAACCTAATTTATTAGCAATAGCCATAAGTATATTTCCTCTTGAACGACTTTGTATATTTTCTTCAGCTAGTGAAAACGGAAGTTCTTTGAAAATAGGTTTTAAGGTAGTTAAAAAACTTTCATACACTTCTTTAATTGGAATAATATCATAAGCATTGCCTAAGCGTTTGCTTAATTGAATAGCATCTTCTACAGAATGTTGGGTAGAATAAGGGGAAGGCATTAAAATTGCATATACGTTTTCTTTGCCCAATGCTTCACATGCAATTGCTAAAGTTACCGCCGAATCAATCCCACCAGATGAACCAATAATTGCTTTTTTAAAACCCATCTTAGTAAAATAATCTTTAACTCCTAGTATCAATGCTTTGTATACTTGGTCTATATTTAATTCAGGTTCCAATATTGCGGGATTCAATTCTTTATTGGGAACACGCTCTGCAGTTTCAAGGATAGGTTTGTTAATAGTGCCGTCCTCATTGCATTCAAATAATTCAATTGCAGATTCGAATAAGGGTAATGCTCCGCATAGGTTTGCATCTTTATCAAAAACAAGCGAGCCGCCATCAAAAACTATTTCAGTTTGACTTCCAATGGCATTGCAATAAAATAAAGGCTTTTTATATTTTAATACATTTGCTTTAATAGTTGCTTTGCGGTCCTCGTCATGCGTATAATCGAATGGAGAGGCGCTTAAGTTTAATAAAATATCTGGTTGTTGTTCCATCATTTGATCCATTGGACAAATGCGGTACAATGGGTTGTCGCCTAGGTTCCAAATATCTTCACAAATAGTAACGGCTAATTTCTTCCCTTTAAAATTTACCACTTTCCACGCTTCGGCTGGTTCGAAATACCTGTTTTCGTCAAACACATCATAAGTGGGTAATAATGTTTTGTGTATTTCTGCAATTATTTTTTTCTCATATAAGAAGAAAGCCGCGTTGTATAAATCTTTTCCTTTTTTATTCGGATTACGCGCAGGACTTCCAATTAAAACACCAATTGTGTCTGCGGCTTCTTTAATAATATCAATACTTTCGTAGCATTTATTAATAAAGTCATTGAATTCGACAAAATCTCTGGCAGGGTATCCGCAAATACTCATTTCACTAAATAAAATTAAATCAGCACCTTGTTTTTTAGCAGCGTTTATAGCTGATACTATTTGTTGGGTGTTCTGTTCAAAATTGCCAATATGATAATTCTGTTGCGCGATACAAATTTTCATGTGCCAAAGGTCGGGTTTTAACAGAAAAAACCTCGCTTTTTTTGTACTTTCGGTGATGCGCACATTGCAATTTTTATGTTTTCCAATATTTTGTCTTGTTTTGGCTTGTAATAGTTCAAATGAAAATGCCCCTAAACAAGCCTCCGATGTAGTTGTTACTATAGTCCCATTTATGGATGATTTTTTTACAATGGATACCATTCAAGTAGCAAAAAGTATTGAAAAATTATATAAAAAGTACCCACTTTTTAGCGCTGATTATTTTACTTATATCATCACTGCGCATCCTCAAAAAGATACTTTAGCTATTAAAGCTTTTTATAAAGCCTATATGCCCGTTTATAAAGATGCCAAAAAAGTAAATGCGATAAATATTGCAATACCTAAAATTCAAGAGGCGTTTAAAAATATACATTACTATTTTCCAAATTATAAGCTTGAAAAAAAAATAATATTATTCTTAGGTCCTTTGGAATCCTATGGTAATATTATCACAAAAGAAGGGGTTGCAGTTGGCCTGCAATTATACTTAGGTGCAAATGCGCCTTGGTATTACTCAGAGCAAATACAAACTATTTACCCTGACTATATAAGTCGTCGGTTTTCTCCAATATATATTGCAGTAAATAGTGTCCAAAATATATTAAATGATATTGTTCCTTTGAGTGTTGCCAGTGGTAATGTATTGCATCACATGATAGAGGAAGGTAAGCGACAGTATATTTTAAATAAATGTATTACTTCACTACCTGATACTGTATTAATGGGCTACACTGCAAAACAACTCGCTAGTTTAGAAAGCGAGGAATCCAATATATGGGCCTATTTCCTTAAACAAAACACTTTGTTTTCTAAGGATCCTAATGAGGTAAGGGCAGTGATGCAGGACTCGCCTTATAGCGACTTGTTTGGAGAGGAATTGCCGGGGAATACAGGAAAATATATTGGATACAAAATTGTTACTGCTTGGATGGAAAAAAGGAAACAAAAAAATATTGAATTTGAAGCGTTGTTAAAAACGCCATCTGCTATTATTTTTGAAAACTCAAAATATAAACCTTAACTAAAATTTAGTTGAGTTTAACTGGAGCAACCATTTTAAAAGCAGGAATGTTTACTTGAATTGAATCTTTGGTTTCAATATTTTCCATGGTATAATAGCCTTGCATTTTCCCAAGCTCACTTTTTAAATGGCAACCACTTACATATTGATAGTGTTTGCCAGGTAAAATAATTGGTTGAACGCCTACAACCCCTTCTCCTTCCACAATTCTTTGTTCGGTATTGCTGTCAAAAACCTCCCAATATCGTTTAAGTAATTTTACCGGGAATGTATTGTGATTTTCAATAGTAATACGGTAGGCAAACATGTATTCGTTTTGTAAAGGGTTGCTATAGTCCTTCTGGTAGAAAGTCTCAATACTCACTTCAACGCCTTCTGATATTTTGGAAACCATAACTGTATAGTCTATTGGTACGCTTGCAGACGATACTGCAGGATAAAAGTAGGATAAAATGGGGCCACTTAAATAAAAAAAGGGTCTATTTTTTTATTAGACCCCCTAAGTCGCGTAACTTTGCGCCATCGTAAGTTTTACGAACCCATTTGGAGTTGTTTTACCCTAAAAAATAGTCAAAAATGAAGATCGCAGTTGCAAAAGGAGATGGAATTGGGCCAGAGATTATGGAAGCTGTTATGCATATTTTTAATACCGCACAAGTGCCTTTAACATATGAGTACGTAGACATGGGAAAATGGGTTTTTGACAAGGGTTTTAGTAACGGCATGACGCCTGAAGCTAAAGCGACTATAGAAGCATTAGGGATCCTTTTTAAAGGCCCAATGGAAACGCCAAAGGGGAAGGGTGTTAAGAGTGTGAATGTTACTGCGAGAAAAACTTGGAATACCTACGCGAACGACAGGAAGTTCCAAACATTAAGTGGAGTTGATACCGTTTTCAGTAAAGCAGGTATCCCAATTGATTTAACTATTGTTAGAGAAAATATAGAAGATACTTATGGGGGTATTGAACACATGCTAACACAGGACGTTGCATTAGGTCGTCGATTTATAACACGTCCAGGTAGTGAGCAGGTGATTCGATATGCATTTGAAATGGCGAAGAAAAAAGGAGCAAGAAGAATTACTTGTGGCCATAAAGCCAATATCATGAAATTGACGGATGGTTTATTTTTAGAAGTATTTAAAGCAGTAGCAAAAGAATATCCTGAATTAAAAGCGGATGATATTATTGTGGATGATTTATGTATGAAATTGGTAAGTCGTCCCGATTTATTCGATGTAATAGTATTAACGAATTTACAGGGTGATATTGTGAGTGATTTATGTGCTGGATTAGTTGGTGGGCTTGGTTTTGCGCCTTCTTCTAATATTGGCGACCATATTTCTATATTTGAAGCAGTACACGGAACAGCGCCAGATATTACTGGAAAAAATATTGCAAATCCTACTTCCCTTTTATTAAGTGGATTGAGTATGTTGCGTCATTTGGGTTTAATGGAGCAAGCAATTAAAATTGAAAATGCATTATTATATACATTAGAATCGGGTGTGCACACAGGGGATTTTGGAGACAAATCTATTCCTTCTGTAAACACGACCGTATTTGCACAGGCGATAATTGACAATTTCGGCAAACAACCAAAACACAACCCAAAACCATTATTGCCTAATTTTTATGTAACACCAACTAATTTTAAGCTAACCGTTCACCCTATGTTGGTAAGTGATTTAAATGATCAACACAAAATAGTGGGTGTCGACTTTTTTATAGAAAGTGAAGAACAGCCTCAACTTATTGCCGATAAATGTCTAACACATACAAGTGATTTATTAAAGCTAGTGACTATTACCAATCGAGGTACACAAGTTTGGCCGTCGGGTTCGATATTCACTAATTTGGTGAATCAGTATTATTGCCGATTTGAAACAGTGAACGACGCCCCCTTATCGCAGGACAATGTGATTGACTTATACCGTGCCTTAGCTAAGGATTTTAAGATTTGTTCGCTTGAAATTTTAAATATGTGGGCTGATAAAAAAGGCTACAGTTTGGCTCAAGGGCAGTAAGTAATGAACGATTTACGGAAATAGCCTTCATTTTGTCTCTTTTTGCTAGAAAATCAATTTTTCTGGTGGGAAAAAAAACAATTTTAGTGTAATTTCACACCTTAATTAATAAATAGCCTTTTACCTATGGCAGAAGTTATCTTAATGCCCCGCTTGAGCGATAC
The DNA here is from genome assembly GCA_947458915.1 of Bacteroidota bacterium. GTDB lineage: Bacteria > Bacteroidota > Bacteroidia > Chitinophagales > Chitinophagaceae > Sediminibacterium. Next base: position 77,762 of record CANHAE010000001.1, on the reverse strand, counting down.
AATGACTGAAGGAGTTATAGCGGCATGGCATAAAAAAGTGGGAGATACCGTTAATAAAGGTGATATATTAACCGAAATTGAAACAGACAAAGCTACCATGGAGTTGGAGAGTTACCAAAATGGTACACTTTTGCATATTGGAACGCCACGTGGTGGAAAATTACAAGTAAATGACTTGCTTGCTATTATTGGTAAGCCAGGAGAAGATATCACTGCATTGGTTGCGCAACATGCAGCAGGCGTCGCTGCACCTTCAGTAGCAGAAGTGGCACCTGCATCAACGCCAATTACGACAACCTCTGAAGCACCTGCTATTGCAATTGATTTCAGTGCGATGGAAGAAGTAGTGTTAATGCCAAGGCTTAGTGACACGATGACGGAAGGGGTTATTGCTAGTTGGCAAAAAAAGGTAGGTGATGCAGTAAAAAAGGGAGAAGTGTTAGCTGATATTGAAACTGATAAAGCTACCATGGAACTAGAATCGTATAAGGATGGAATTTTATTATACCAAGGTGCACAAGCAGGTGAAAAAATACTAGTAAATGATTTACTGTGTATTATTGGACCTGCAGGCATGGATATAAAACCTATAGTAGATGGATTAAAAGGAAGCTCAGTGAAAGGAGCAACACCAGCTCCAGCAGCTATTGCTTCAGCACCTTTAACTACCTCGGCTCCAGTTGCTGCAACTACAAATGCTACAACTGTTGTGAATGAGGGCAGAATTTTTGCTTCTCCATTGGCGAAGAAAATTGCACAAGAAAAGGGTATTGATTTAAAATATGTGAAGGGTACTGGCGAACAAGGTAGAATTACTAGGGTTGATTTGGAGACTTATACACCCTCTACTACTTCGTCAACTAAGGTAGTAGTCAATTCAAGTGCAGCGCCATTTGTGGCAGCAGGCCAGGTGAGTTTTATAGACACGCCGGTTTCTCAAATGCGTAAAACTATTGCTAGGCGTTTAAGTGAAAGTTTGTTTACAGCTCCTCATTTTTACTTAACCATGAAAATTAACATGGACGCAGCTATAGCAGCACGTACTATGGTAAATGAAACGGCTCCAGTAAAAATTAGTTTCAATGATTTTATAGTAAAAGCGGTGGCTTCATCTTTAAAACAGCACCCTAAAGTAAATAGCAGTTGGATGGGTGATTTTATTCGGGAGAATCACCATGTAAATATTGGTATTGCAGTGGCGGTAGAGGAAGGTTTACTTGTTCCAGTATTACGTTTTGCAGATAGTTTATCGCTAAGCCAAATTAGCGTTTCGGTGAAAGAATTTGCTAAAAAGGCAAAAGATAAGAAATTACAGCCTGCCGATTGGGAGGGTAGTACGTTTACTATTTCTAATTTGGGCATGTTTGGGATAGACCAATTTACGGCAATTATTAACCCACCAGATGCTTGCATTTTAGCGGTTGGCGGGATAGCACAAGAACCAATTGTAAAAAATGGCCAAGTCGTTCCTGGAAATGTAATGAACGTTACATTAAGTTGTGATCACCGTGTAGTAGATGGTGCAACTGGGGCTGCATTCTTGCAAACATTAAAAAATTTATTAGAACAACCATTAAGAATGTTTATCTAGTAAATGCATGGCTAGTTTATACATAAACTAATTTTATATAATTTGCAGTATAATAAAAAAACCAACGTAAGCGTTGGTTTTTTTTGTAAGGGAGATTAATCAAATACAAACTTAATAAAGAGATACGATTGTATTTTATTATTTAAAAATACATAATAGTAATTTTGGTTGCATTTAGGTGTCAGTTGTTTGATGCTAGTCCAAAAAAAAATCTCGTCCCGCAATAAGCAGGACGAGATTTTTTAGCGTCAACTATTTAAACTAGTCTACTGGTGTATTATCTGTAGCAGGCTCTGTGAAAAGTGATTGAGGTGTTGCAGGCGCTACAACTGGCGCTGGGGCTGCTACTGCAACAGGTGTTGCTTTTTTAACAATTCTCTTTTTCTTAGGTGTTGCTTTTTTTACTACTACTGCAACTGGCGCAGGAGCAGCTTTTTTAACAGCTACTTTTTTCTTTGCAACTACTTTCTTAGCTACCGCTTTTTTAGCGACAACTTTTTTAGCAGGAGCAGCTTTTTTAGCAGCCACTTTTTTCTTTGCAACTACTTTCTTAGCTGGTGCTTTTTTTGCTACCGCTTTTTTAGCGACAACTTTTTTAGCAGCCACTTTTTTCTTTGCAACTACTTTCTTAGCTGGTGCTTTTTTTGCTACCGCTTTTTTAGCAGGAGCTGCTTTTTTCTTTGGAGCTGCTTTTTTCGCTACTACTTTCTTCGCTGGAGCTGCTTTTTTCTTGTTTGACTTAGCCATAAAGGTTATTTTAATTTAGTTAGTAAAGTTTATTTTTATAAAATTACATTCTTTTATTGTAACAAAATAAAATAGGTATAATTTTTTATAATAGTTTTGTAGCATGAAATCTCCAGTCACGCTAGTTTTGGGGGCATCTCCAAACACAGAAAGGTATAGTTACTTAGCAACTAAGTTGCTAAATGAAAAAGTATATTCTGTTTATCCTTTTGGAATTAAGAAAGGGTTTATTGAAGGGTTGCCTATTCAAAATAGCTGGCCTGCAAATGGCACTATAGACACTGTAACATTATATGTTGGTTCGGAAGCTCAAGTTGCTTATTACGATGCAATTCTTGCATTAATGCCACGCCGTATTATATTTAATCCAGGTACCGAAAACCCGGAATTAGAAGCGTTAGCTAAGCAAAAAGGCATCCAAACAATGGAAGCTTGTACATTGGTGTTATTGAAGACGGGGCAATATTAAGTGCGTATTGTTCATGCTTTAAATTTCCCCCAACTTGACCTGTCAAGCGTTCGATACTGAATCGCTTCGCTTATATGGTTTATTTGTATCAAATCGCTCCCTGCTAAATCTGCGATGGTCCTACTCACTTTTATAATTCTGTCAAATGCCCTTGCGCTTAATTGAAATTGTTCCATTGCTTTTTTAAGTAAAACTTCTCCGTCTTTGGAAATAGTGCAAGTTTGGCTAAGTTGTTTTCCACTCATTTGCGCATTAGTGTACACGCCTTTACTGTTTTTGAAACGTTCAGTTTGGATAACCCTTGCTTTTTTTACACTTAATGCAATTATTGCGGAACTTTCAGCCTTCTGTTGGTCCCTTAAATCCTCATAGCTTACTGGGGCGACTTCAATATGTAAGTCGATTCTATCTAAAAGTGGGCCAGAAATTTTATGTAGATATTTTTGAATACTAGTAGTGCTACAAGTACATTCCTTTTTTGGATGGTTATAATATCCACAAGGACAAGGATTCATGGATGCAATAAGCATAAAGCTAGCTGGGTAACTAATACTCATTTTGGCCCTAGCTATACATACAACTCCTTCTTCCATGGGCTGTCTTAGCACTTCCATTACGCCCCTGTTAAACTCGGGAAGTTCGTCTAAAAACAATACGCCATTATGTGCTAGTGAAATTTCTCCAGGCTGCGGATTACTCCCGCCACCTATCATGGCAATTGCAGAAAGCGTGTGGTGGGGATGTCGAAAGGGTCTTTGGCTTTGTAATTCATGGTGCATATTTAATTTTCCAGAAACGCTGTAAATTTGAGTTGTCTCTAATGCCTCCATTGTAGTTAAAGGGGGTAAAATTGAAACAATACTTCGGGCTAATAAGGTTTTCCCTGCCCCAGGCGGCCCAATCATTATCATATTGTGGCCTCCTGCACTTGCAATTTCAAGTGCACGTTTTGCATGCACTTGACCTTTTATGTCTTCAAAATCAGGAATAGGGGTTGGCTGCGGATTGTCGTTAACTAAATGCTTTTTTGTTTGGAATGTTGTCACTGTGTTTTGCTCTTGCTGGCAAGAAGGGTCCCTTAAAAATTCAACTACTTCTAATAAATGGGCAAAAGGGTGAATTTCTAAACCACCTACCATCATAGCTTCTTTTGCATTTTGGTAGGGTAGTATTAACCCTTTGTAACCTTCTGCCTTAGCTTGTATTGCCATGGCAAGCACTCCTTTAATTGGGTACAAAAGTCCGTCTAAGCCTAGTTCACCCATGATAATATAATCCTGCAATAATGTTTGACTTGTTAATTGTTCAGATGCAGCTAATAAGCCAATAGCAATAGGCAAATCAAATGCAGCCCCCGATTTTTTTAAATCTGCAGGGGAAAGGTTCACCACTACTTTTGTCCTTGGCATATGAAAGCCATTTGCTTTTATCGCACTCTCGGTTCTGTGTAAACTTTCTTTCACTGAATTGTCAGGTAATCCAACAATACAATACCCTTGCCCCATACTCACATTCACTTCAATGGTTATGGTGATAGCATCAATACCTAATAAGGCACTTCCCTTAATTTTAACGAGCATATTTTTGGTAGCAAGCTAGGATGCTATGGATAGTGAAATTTGCGTATAAATACTGAAATTGATCAGGCTAATTCATCAAGCATTGCAACCACTCCTTGGCGTTCTAATAGTAAGTATCCAATTCTATCCGCACTAATTCCTTTTCTTAACTGATAATGGAATACTAAGTCTTTCTCTTTTATTTCAGTCTCAAAATAACTGAACTGAATATTGGGATATGATTTTAGTTCGTCGCTTATTTCATATAAGTGTGTTGATATAACAAACAAACTAGTTCTTAATTTTTGCAAACCAGCAATAACCTTAATGCTACATTTCATTGCATCTTGAATATTAGTGCCTTTAAAAAGTTCGTCAATCAATACAAAATACTTTTTGCCATCACTGATTTTTTCAATTGTATTTTTTATTCTTTGCACTTCATTGAAAAAATAACTTTCTCCTTTTACAACATTATCGGCAATGGTAAGGTTGGTGATAAGCCCATCTAGTAAGGATAACTTTATTTTTTTTGCTGGTGCGCCCATTCCAATATGAGCCAAATACAATACAATGCCAATTGTTTTAATGAAGGTGCTTTTTCCAGCCATATTCGCGCCAGTAAGAAAAAGCAAGTTGCTTTCGCGTGAAAGTGTAATACTATTATGGACAGGGTCCTTTACTAAGGGATGTAAGGCTGCTTCCACTTCAAAAAGGGGAGTGGTACTTTCTACCCAAGTTGGAAACTCGAAATGGTGAGTTTTGATAGCAGTGGCCATGCTATAATAAGCATCTATTTCATAAAAACATTCAAGTAATGTGCGGGTATTATTTCTATATTGGTAAATAAAAAAATACGCCAACGACAATATTTCTTGTGGATTTGTTAAGGCTGATTTCGATTGAATATTCGACAAAGCTGGGTGATTTAGCAGCTTTTTAACTTTATGCACCAATGCTTCTATAGTTGCATTTTCGGTCTGCACTTCAAATAGGGTGACCCATTGATGCAGGTTTTGATAAAATGTGACAAGGTGTTCAACAGAATATTTTAGTAAAGAAAAATCGGATTTATTTAAAAATCGGAACAAATAAGCGCCTGGCACACTAATTTGGGCAGGTATATTTTCAAAACTCGTTTCAAAAAATTTATCAATGACCAACGTGCTACCATTCGTGATTTTCATTGACTCCCAAAACTGTAATTGCTGTATGTATATTGCCAATGCCTGTTGACGAATAAGGATAGCCTTTTGACTGGAGAGTGGTTGGGATAGAAATTTTTCAAAAAGTTCAGTACCTCCATTGGTTTTACAATAGTTCAAGTGCGTAATAAGCCCTTTACTTTCTTCATTGTCAAAAAGGCCAATGTCTTGTAAGGTTACTTTGTCAACTTGCATTACGAACTGTTAATTTATCCCCTGTTGAATTGTAGACGTGCCCCTTTTTGTGCTTCATTAAACTGCCCTAAGTGGTATGCTAAATGGCCATTTATAAAAGTGCTGTTTACTTGATAAGGGAAAGTGGTCCCTTCTAAAGGACTCCATCCGCATTTATATAAAATATTTTCTTTTGTAATGGTATAAGGATTTTCTTGTACAAGTACTAAGTCAGCATGATAGCCTTCTCTAATAAATCCGCGTTCTTTTATTTGGAAACATGTTGCTACTGCATGACTCATTTTCTCCACCATTTTTTCCATGCTTAGCTTTCCTTCATGCACGTATTTCAACATTAGCATTACCGAATGTTGAACCAAGGGTAGTCCTGCATGCGCATGAATGTAGTCGGCTTGTTTTTCTTCCCATGTGTGTGGCGCGTGGTCTGTAGCAATCACATCTAATTGGTCGTTTAGCAGCCCATCCCACAATGCTTTTTTATTTTCAGGTGTTTTAATTGCAGGGTTACACTTAATTAAATTACCCAGTGTTGCATAATCGTCGGCAGTAAAATGCAAATGATGAACACACACTTCCGCAGTGATACGTTTTTCAGCCAATGGGCGCATATTTGAAAATAATTGTAATTCCTTTGCGGTACTTATATGTAGTATATGTAATCGAGCATCAAATTTCTTAGCGAGTTGAATAGCCTTAAATGAGGACTCAAAACAAGCTTCCTCGTTTCTTATTATTGGATGGTCTGAAGGTTCAAGTTTTTCTTTGACTGCCTCTAAGGCTGCTTTATTTCTTTTTATAACGCTTTCTTCTTCACAATGTGTTGCAATTAATAACTCCGACCCCTCGAATATTCTTTCAAGTTGTATGGGATTATCAACCAATAAATTACCTGTACTTGATCCCATAAATATTTTCACGCCACATACATCATTTTTTTTCTCGTTTGTTCTTAATATTTCCTCTAAATTATCTTGAGAAGTACCCATAAAAAATGAATAGTTCGCTAATGAATTAGTAGCCCCAATTGTGTATTTGTCTTCTAATAAGCTTTGTGTAAATACGGGCGGTTGCGTATTGGGCATTTCCATAAAACTGGTAATACCTCCTGCTACTGCAGCCTTGGCTTCTGTATATATATTGGCTTTGTGTGTTAAGCCGGGTTCTCTAAAATGTACTTGATCGTCAATAGCGCCGGGCAGTAAAAATTGGCTTTGTCCGTCTATTTCCTTAACTGCTTCTTTGGTATCAATGTTAGAAGCAATTTTTTCAATCCTTCCTTTTTTAATGAGCACATCGCCGCTAATTTTTTTTCCTTCGTTTACGATGGTGGTATTTTTAATAAGGTAACTACTCATTTTTTTAATTTTCGATATGTATGGTAAAATAAATAAAATTAGAAGTCACTTTATCTACTCCAGAAAGCAATGGGTACTTTATTGAATCTGTTTTTCTTAAATCTCTCAAGCCATAACTAAACTTTAGTTCGGGTGAAATAGTAGCATAGCGTAAATAAAAACTAAGCCCAAAACCAAGTTCTAGGGACATATCCATTCCTTTGATTTCATTTTCATATGGGAAAGTGGGGGCTTCTTTAGTTGGCTTTTTTTGACTGCTAAGGTCAAATGCAAATTTTGCGCCTGCTAATATATAATGCCTCATCATATCAGATTGCTTAAATGCATTATACCTGTCTGATTGAAATTTAAATGCAACTGGGAGGTCAATGATAGTAGACGGTATGGTATAAGAAAGTGTATCGTCGTCCGTTGTTCCCGAAGGAGGGGCTATAACGACTGGTGTGTATGCTATTAATTTATCGGTGGTATACTTGAATGCAACCCTGCTATCTGAAATAAGTAAAGTGGGATTCACTCTAACTAATACCCTATTGGTTAATTTAAGCGTTCCAGTTAAACCAAGGTTTAAGTAAGGTGTAGATTGTGGTAATAAGTATTTTGCAGCATCGTTTGTAGCTAACAAAAAATTTGGACCTCTTTTATAATTTAAGTAGCTATTACTTAATCCAATACTCATGCCTAAATAATAAGGTAAGTCGTCATGGTCTGGTTGAAAAACCTCATCGTTTTGTGCAAACACAGAAATGCTACTCGCGAGTAAAATTGCAATTAATATTATTTGCTTCCGCAATAAATGCTGCATATGCCTAGTGTTAATTTTTGTTGGGAAACTTTAGTGAAACCAGCTTGTTCAAATATTTTTAAAAATGCGGCACCTTCTGGAAAGGCTATCACGCTCTCGTTTAGGTAAGCGTAGGCTGCCTTATTTCCTGAAAATAATTGTCCTACTGTTGGTGTAATCCATTTCATATATAAATTGTAGATAGGCTTGAACCAACTACTTGTGGGTTGCGAAAATTCTAATATCACTAGTTTGCTTCCAGGTTGTAATACCCTATTAATTTCTTTCAAACCTTTTTCTAAGTCAGCAAAATTACGCACCCCAAACGCTACCATTGCACCATCAAATGAATTGTCTGGAAAAGGTATCGCAGTACTGTCTCCTAAGGAAAGTTGAATCGTATCATTCAGCTTTTTGTCTGCAATTTTTATGCGTCCATATTGCATCATACCTTCTGAAATATCTATACCTGTAATTTTGTTTGGATGTATTTGTTGGTAGGCCATTAAAGCCATGTCGGCTGTTCCTGTTGCAATATCTAAAAGGTGATTCATTTTCTTACCCTCGAAGTTTGCGATTGCCTTTTTTCTCCATCCTTTATCTATTCCAAGACTCAGGAACCGATTTAAAAAATCATATCTTTTTGCGATGGAATCAAACATCGAGGCCACTTGTTCTTTCTTTTCTGCTGAACTTTCACCATAGGGGACGATATTGTCGTGTGCATATTTGCTCATAGGGCAAAGATATTGAATTTGTGGGTGCTTTTTTGACTCGTTGTGTTCTTAACAAATACTTTTATCTTCGTAGTTCATGAAAGCTAGGATTTACAAATCTACAGGTAGTTGGTATTCGGTTAAGTCGGAAGATGGGGTATTTTATCAGGCTAGGATAAAAGGGGTGATAAAGCTTGACAATATTACGTCTACAAACCCTATTGCCGTTGGTGACTGGGTGCATTATGAGGCCGAAATAGACCAGCCAACCCTTATGATTTCCAAAATATTGGATAGGGACAATTATGTTGCAAGACAGTCACCCCATAACAAAAGGCAACAACACATTATAGCCTCCAATCTAGACCAAAGTATTTTACTGGCTACCCTAAAATCGCCTAAAACCTCCCAAGGCTTTATAGACCGTTTTTTAGTGTCCTGCGAAGCTTTCCATATCCCAGCTATTATTGTTTTTAATAAATCCGATATATATGGTGCAGGTGAAATGGCTATTTATGACCTCATGAAAGAAATGTATGAGGCAGTGGGTTATAAAGTGTTTCTAATAAGTATTGAAAAGAAACAAGGCTTGGAACCATTAAAGGAAATACTTATGGACAAGACAACTTTAGTCAGTGGTCATAGTGGAGTGGGCAAGTCGTCTTTTATTAATTATTTATTTCCCAATTTAGATTTGTCAACTCAGGAAGTGAGTGGTTGGAGTGGAAAGGGAATGCACACAACCACCTTTGCACAAATGTATGATTTACCAAATGGTGGATCGGTGATTGACACTCCGGGAATGCGGGAATTAGGGTTAGTAAATATGGACAAAGAAGAATTAGCGCAATATTTTCCAGAGATGCGAGAAAAAATGAATGGTTGTCAATTCAATAATTGTCAACATATAAATGAACCAGGGTGTGCTGTGAAAGCCGCTGTAGATAAGGGTATTATAACTGAAGCGCGCTTCTTTAGTTATGTCGACTTATGGCATGGCATTGAGACACATAAGTATTAGGATGTCCTAATGTATTAGTGACTTTTGTCAGGAGCTTCATTATATTCGGAAAACCAAGAAGCATACTTTACATAATTACTTGATATTCTATTTATTTCCCCTTTTATTAAATCTTCACTTACCATTTTAACTTTTTTTGCAGGGATACCAGCATAAATACTTCCGGCCTCTACAATCGTGCCTTCTAATACAACCGCACCTGCTGCAATAATTGCATTAGAATTTACGACACAAGCATCCATAACTATACTACCCATTCCAATTAATACATTGTCATGAATAGTGCAACCATGTACCATGGCATTGTGTCCAATAGATACATTATTTCCAATATTAGTAGGATGTTTTAGGTAGGTACAATGAATAATAGCACCGTCTTGTATGTTTACTTTATTGCCCATTTTTATATAATGAACGTCACCACGTATTACCGCATTAAACCAAACTGAGCAATTATCACCCATTTGCACGTCACCGACGATGGTTGCATTGGGTGCAATGAAACAATTTTCACCAAATTGCGGATCTTTCCCTTGAACTGATAGTATGGTTGCCATAAAAATGCGACTTTTGTAATGCAATTTACTAGTAATGTCAAGAATAACCAATAGGCAACTTTTTTTTCAGCATTTAGCGCAAACTTCAGATAAGCCAATAGGCATAGAAGTTGCGTCGGCAAAAGGCATTTATATTCATGATGTGAATGGGAAAGCATTTGTGGACATGATTGCAGGATTTAGTGTCTGCAATATTGGCCACAGCCACCCTGATGTGATAAAGGCCATACAAGCGCAAGTAGAACAGTACATGCATGTAATTGTGTATGGTGAATTTGTACAAGCGCCACAAGTACAATATGCAAAAGCATTGAGTAATTTATTGCCTGAAAGTTTACAATCAGTTTATTTCACTAATAGTGGTGCAGAAGCAGTTGAAGGTGCAATGAAATTAGCGAAGCGTGTTACCAAACGCACAAAAATTGTTGCCTTCGAAGGTGCTTATCATGGCAGTACACAGGGCGCTTTGAGTATAATGGGAGACGAATATTTTAGAAATGCATTTAGGCCTTTACTACCTGATGTTTTGCATTTAAGGTATAATAATATGGAAGATGTTGATTTAATCGACAACACGGTAGCTTGCGTAATTGTAGAATTTGTACAAGCAGAAACGGGCATTACGCCTGCCAATAAAACCTGGTTACAAGCGCTAAGAAAAAAGTGTGATGCATTGTGCGCACTTTTAATTGTAGATGAAATTCAATCAGGTTTTGGCCGCACTGGAAATTTATTTGCATTTGAGGGATATGGGGTTGTGCCAGATATTTTGTTAGTAGGTAAAGCATTAGGAGGGGGACTACCTTTAGGTGCATTTATTAGCGATACTAAAATGATGGGGACCTTAACCGACAACCCTGTGTTAGGGCATATTACTACTTTTGGGGGGAATCCTGTTTCTTGTGCTGCGGGTGTTGCAGCCTTAAATGTATTAATGGAATCAAATTGGATACAGGAAGTACAAACTAAGGAAGCGTATTTAATTGCGCATTTAACTCATCCTGCAATAGTGAATAGAAGCTACAAGGGCCTATGGATGTCGCTGCAATTTTCATCGGCTGAGTTAACTAAAAAAATTGCGGCGGCTTGTATAACAAATGGCATTATTACCGATTGGTTCTTGTTTGCCGAAAATAAAATACGTATCGCGCCTCCTTTGAGTATTACCATCGATGAATTAGCACTTGCGGTAAAAAAAATACAATTAAGTATTGATGAATGCATTTAGTTGAAATGCGCTTATTTTACTAGCACTATTTGTGTTCTTTTCTACAAAATTTGCTATATAGTTTCTCGTAAATTGGAATAATATTATGAATATCAAATCGCTTTGCTTGTTCAAGTGCATTGTGTTTGAATGCCTTCAGTTTTGCTTCGTCTTTTAATAATTCAATGGCCCTATTGCTCATAGTTTCTACGTCGCCTACATTTGCAGTATAGCCGGTTTTTCCATCAATATTAATTTCGCATAAACCTCCTGCATTAGAACTAATTACCACAGTGCTTGCGGCCATTGCTTCCAAGGCAACTAGTCCAAAGCTCTCATATTCCGAAGGCAGTATGAATAAATCACTCACTGCTAAAATGTCTTCCATTTGTTCTTGCTTACCTAGGAATCTTACATCTGCTTCTATTCCAAATTGTCTTGCTAAATCTTCTGCAATAGGACGTTCAGGACCATCACCCACCATTAATAATTTTGCAGGAGTGGCTGCGTGAATTCTTTTGAAAATTTCCATAACATCTTCAATGCGCTTTATTTTTCTAAAGTTAGATGCGTGGATAATAATTTTTTCGTCATGCGGTGCAATGACTTTTTTAAACGCTGCTAAGGGTTTTTTATTAAACCTTTTCAAGTCTACAAAATTGTGAATGACTTGAATCTCTTTTTTAATATCAAAATGCTTTAATGTTTCTTGTTTTAAATTTTCAGAAACTGCAGTTATCGCGTCACTTTCATTTATTGAAAAAGTAACTACGGGTTCGTAAGTTTTGTCTCTTCCAACTAAAGTGATATCGGTTCCGTGTAGGGTAGTGATTACAGGAACCGATCGGCCAATTTTCCCTTTAACAATTTGTTTTGCTGTATACGCAGCAGAGGCATGTGGTATTGCGTAATGTGCGTGAATTAAATCTAAATCGTGATTCAATATTACGTCCACCATAGTACTGGCCAATGCTAATTCATAAGGAGGGAAGTCGAACAATGGGTAGGTTGGCACCCTTACTTCGTGGTAAAAAATATTTGTATGAAAACCACTTAATCGAACGGGTTGCTGATAAGTAATAAAATGTATTTCGTGTCCTTTTTCAGCCAAGGCCTTGCCAAGTTCAGTGGCTAAAACACCACTGCCACCAAATGTAGGGTAACAAACAATTCCAATCTTCATTTTTCGACGTATTGATTATGCAAATAACAACTAAATATTCAATAAAGTTTAATTATATTTAAGAATTAAATGAACGTTAAACTATTCACTATGCGTAAGCTCCTTCTTCTTGTTTTTTGTTTACCTTTTTTGGTTCAAGCACAAACAAACCAAGACAGTATCACTCTTAAAAAAATGGCAGATGAAATTATGACAAATGGGACTGCCTATGATTTGTTGAGACAATTGACAAAAAATATAGGCGGGCGTTTGGCTGGGTCGCCACAACAACAGAATGCCGCAGTTTGGGGAAAGAGAAATATGGAAGCATTCAATGCTGATAAAGTGTATATGCAGCCTTGTAAAACACCTAATTGGCAACGTGGCGGAAAAGATTTTGCCGCGATTGTTGGTGTGAACGGTAAGGGACAAAATAGTAATTTAGAAGTACTTGCACTAGGTAATTCTTTAGGAAGTAATGGGTTGGTGGAAGCTGAACTATTAGCTGTCGCTAACTTCGATGAATTAGAAAAAAGAAAAGCTGAAATTAAAGGCAAAATTGTTTATTTCCATAGCATGTTCGACGCTACTAAAATTCAAACTTTTAGGGCTTACGGTGAATCGGGTATTTATCGCCGTTCTGGTGCAAGCCGTGCAGCTAAATATGGCGCGGTGGGTGTTATGATACATTCTTTAAGTACTGCTCCCGATAATGCGCCCCACACTGGTGGACTAGCATACGATTCTGCTTATGCAAAAATTCCTGCAGTTGCATTAGGACCCTTAGATGCGCAACAATTGTGGGCTCAAGCTAAAACTGCTAAGTTGCGTGTACAAATGCAGACTTATGGTTTTTTCTTAGCCGATGCCGATGAAAATAATGTAGTTGCAGAATTAAAGGGTTCTGAATTTCCGGAGGAGATTATTACAGTTGGAGGTCACTTAGATAGTTGGGATGTGAACGAAGGTGCTCATGATGATGGTGCGGGTATTGTGCAAACCATGGAAATTTTAAGAACCATGAAAGCCTTAAACTATAAGCCAAAAAGAACAATTCGTTTTGTGTTATTTGCAAATGAAGAAAATGGAGGTGCTGGTGGCAATAAATATGCTGAACTAGCTAAGTTGAATAATGAAAAGCATATTTATGCTTTAGAAAGTGATGCTGGTGGCTTTACACCAAGGGCAATTGGCATTACTTGTTCTCCAGAACAGTTTACGAGTTTTTCAAAATGGAACGCATTATTAAAACCCTATGGTACTGAAATTACTGCAGGTGGTGGTGGTGCAGACATTGGTCCTTTGAAAAAAGTTGTTAGTGATATTGTTTTGTCAGGTTTGGTACCTGATAGCCAACGTTATTTTGATTTACACCACGCTAAAACAGATGTGTTCGAAGCAGTTAATAAAAGAGAATTATTATTAGGTGCTGTTAATATGGCAGCGATGATTTATTTGGTTGACCAGCATGGAGTTCAGCCTTAATATTTTTATATTAATCAATAGGTATAAGAAACAGATCCCTCGTCTCTCCATAAAAGGTTCGTCTCGAGATGTTTCTTATACCCATTGAATTTAATCTCATTAAATACGGCGTCCTCGGCGGGGAGTGAAGAAAAAAATATGAAGACGCGGTAGCGTCTGATGTATAGAAATAAAGAAGCCCTTAATTTTTTAAGGGCTTCTTTATTATGCTTCGTTTTGGCTTATCTACTTAAGTTCATAGAACGTTCTTTGTACAAAGTTCTAAAGTAAGGGTCGCGTAAGTCTTTAATGAATCGTATAGCTTCTCCTGTACTTTTCATTTCTGGTCCTAATTCTTTATTTACACCCGGGAATTTATCAAAACTAAATACAGGTTCTTTAATTGCATAGCCGTCTAGTTTTTTCTCCATAACAAAGTCGGTTAGCTTAGCAGCTCCCAGCATTATTTTTGTAGCAATATTTAAATAAGGTATTTGGTATGCTTTTGCGATGAATGGGGTTGTTCTAGAAGCTCTTGGGTTTGCTTCTATCACAAATACTTTACCATCTTTAATTGCAAACTGAATATTGATTAATCCTTTTATGTTTAATGCCCTTGCTATTTTTTCACTATAGAACTCCATTTTTTCAACAATCAATGGGGTAAGGTTGAATGCGGGTAAAACAGCATTACTATCTCCACTGTGTATACCAGCTGGTTCAATATGTTCCATCACACCCATAATATGGAATGTTTCTCCATCAAATATTGCATCTACTTCTGCTTCTTGGCAACGATCCAAGAAATGATCAATTAGTATTTTATTATCAGGGATATGTTTTAAAATACTTACAACAGCCGTTTCTACTTCTGCGTCATTAATTACAATACGCATTCTTTGACCACCAATTACATAACTAGGTCGAACTAGTACAGGGTAACCTACTTTATTGGCTACATCAATAGCTTCTTCAGCTGTATAGGCAGTTCCATATTCTGGATATGGGATATCTAATTCTTTTAATAAATCACTAAAGCGACCACGGTCTTCTGCTATATCTAAACTATCAAATGAAGTACCTATAATTTTAATCCCTCTTTCTGTTAAACGTTTTGCTAATTTTAAAGCAGTTTGTCCACCTAGTTGCACAATCACACCTTCGGGTTGCTCTAATTCAATAATTTCCCAAAGATGTTCCCAAAATACTGGCTCGAAATATAATTTATCGGCCATGTCAAAATCGGTGGATACGGTTTCAGGATTACAGTTTACCATAATGGCTTCATAACCGGCTTCTTTAACGGCTAGTAAGCCGTGTACGCAACAATAATCGAATTCAATACCTTGTCCAATACGATTTGGACCACTTCCTAAAACAATGATTTTTTTCTTGGCAGATCGGATGGACTCGTTGGAGGGTAGTTTGTTGCTCATATTTTCAAAAATTGTGTAAAAATACAATATCAACACTATTTTACCAAGCATAGTTCTTCCCATCTGGTGGTGTAACGCTTACTTCGTAGTTCACTACGCATTTTCCAGTTTTTTTGGGTGCCACTAGTCCCAAATTTGAGTACGTCATTGCGAAATGCGGCGTTCATATTATCAATAACATTCATTAGTTTTTTCTTCTTTTCATCGGCTGGAGGTACGAATAGGTTCGTTTGCAATGCGTTATCAGGAACGAAGTTGGTTAGGATTACTCCTGCTTTTTTATATATTTCACCTGCTTCAAATAAACCCTTTCCTATAGCTACCACTGCTTTAATAATAGCAGGGGTTAGGTTGGTTGGGTTGTCTAATAAAGTGTATCCACTTATATACCGGCCATGGCTGAAATGTGTTGCATTTGTATTCATTGGCGCTTTTTTTACTACAAATACACTTACACCGCAGGCGGCACTATGTTGGCGCCGTAGTTTTTCAGCTGCACGTGTCGCGTAAGTGGCTAAGGCTTCTTCTATTTCTTGCCATTGCTTTACTTCCCTTCCAAACATACGCGTGGTGGCGATCATTTTTTTATCGGTCCTAGGAGTTTGCATACCATGACTTTGTAAGCCTTTTAATTCTCTAATAAGTCGCATGCCTACAATACCCCCTAAAAAACGTTTCCCCCAACTAAGGTCTTTGATACTAAGTGCGTAGGCTGTTTGTATGCCATATGTTTTTAATTTTTCACTGTAACTATATCCAATACCCCAGACGTCTTCTATGGGTGTGTGTTGCAAGGCCGCTTGAATTTTTCTGGTATCGTCTAGCACAACAATACAATTTGTTTTTATTTTATTTTTTTTAGCTAACCGGTTGGCTACTTTACTTAACACTTTGGTAGGGGCTACGCCAATGGAAACAGAAATGCCTGTCCAGGATTCTATTTTATTTTTTAATAGTAAGCAATACGCATGTAAGTTTTCATTTGGGATATGGTCTAAATTTAAAAAGGCTTCGTCTACCGAATAAACTTCTACGCAACCCGGCGGCAGTAGCTGTCTCATGGTTTCCATTACCCGCCAACTAAGGTCGCCATACAAGTGGTAATTAGAAGAAAATACAGACACTTTATTTTGCGCCATTACTTCCTTCGCCTGAAAAAAAGGGATAGCCATGTTAATGCCAAGTGCTTTTGCTTCGTCAGAACGCGACACAATACAGCCATCGTTATTACTCAGCACTACCACGGGCGCCTTTTCCAAATTTGGTTGAAATAGGCGTTCACAGGAACAGTAAAAACTATTGCAGTCAACAATTGCTTGCACGGAAGGGAGATTAAGAAATTAAAATGAGTTACTTATTGGTGCTAGTTTTTTTACGATTATAGTGCGTGAATCACATAAGTCACAATACCCCAAGTGCGGTACTCTTCTAGTTGTGCTACTTGAATGGTTCCGTATTTTTTATTTTCGGGTACTAGGCTAATGCTGTGTACTTGCATTTGTAAACGGCGTACTAAAAATTCGCCATTCAAAACGGCTACTACTACTTTGCCCGAACTAGGGGGGATACTTCGGTCTACAATTAAAGTATCTCCTATATGAATACCTGCACCCAGCATTGCGTCGCTATTTACTCGAAAGAAAAATGTAGCAGGTTTGTTGCGTATAAGTTGCTCGTTTAAGTCAATGCCCCTTTCCATAAAATCGTCCGAGGCAGCGCCAAAGCCAGTGGCATTGGCTTGTATTATTTGACCAGATTGATAGTTTTTGCTTCCTGTATAGGCGGAATATTCCTCTTCTAACACATCCATATACTAAATTTATTAGCAATATTAACTAAATAATTTAGTATTTACTGATTAATTTGTACCTATTTTACAAAGTATTTATACTTCTATAGAAGATTCATAATCAGTTTCTTATTCGCAGCATTTTGTATCTTGAGACCTAATAATAGGTGTTATGAGCAAATTTTACATCGATCCCAATATTGCTAGGGCTAAAACTATTGATACTAGTTTTTATTTGGAACCACAATGGCTAGAAGTGGCTAAGGAAAAAATATTTGCACTAAGTTGGCAGTATGTAGGACATACAGGAATGGTGCCTAAAGTTGGCGATGCCTACCCAATTAAATTTTTAGAAAACTACCTTAATGAGCCACTTGTTTTAACCAGGGATGCGGACAATGAAGTACATTGTTTGTCAAACGTATGTACGCATAGGGGCAACTTAATGGTATACGAACCTTGTTCTGCACAAAAACATTTGCGTTGTAAATATCATGGGAGGGCTTTTCACTTAGATGGAAAATTTATTTCAATGCCCGAGTTTAAGGAGGTAGAAAATTTCATTCCCGAAAACAATCACTTACATAATTTACCATTGTATAAATGGGGGCCATTATTATTTTCACAATTACAAAATGGTATTAGTCCTGCTAGCTTTTTTCAGGAAATGGAAAAAAGAGTAGGCTGGTTACCTATTGATAAATTGGTATATGATGCAAGTAGGTCGAATGACTACTATGTTAAAGCCAACTGGGCTTTGTATTGTGAGAATTATTTGGAAGGATTCCATATTCCTTTTGTACATCCGGGTTTGAATGCGTTTTTAGATTTCAAAGACTATGCTACTGAAATATTTACGTATGCTAATTTGCAATTAGGTATTGCAAAGGAGGACGAACATTGTTTTAATATTCCTCAGGATCATCCAGATGCAGACAAGAAAATTGCAGCTTATTATTTTTGGGTATTTCCAAATATGATGTTTAATTTTTATCCTTGGGGATTATCCTTAAATGTCATTACACCTATCGATTCAAATAATACTAAAGTTAGTTTCTTAAGCTTTGTATTTGATGAAACAAAGTTAGGGCAGGGAGCTGGAAGTGGCTTGGACACAGTAGAACAAGAAGATGAAGAAGTAGTGCAGTATGTACAAGAAGGAATACGTTCACGTTTTTACCACTATGGTAGGTATGCAACACAGCGGGAGCAAGGCACACACCATTTTCATAGGTTACTTGCCGATTTTTTGAATAAAGAATAGCCTTTAAAAGGACAATTTATTTTACCCAGCTAATACTAATGTTCCAATCGTTGCCCGCTTGAATATGGTACTTGTTTGCGAAACTGCCTTGGTTCAGTGCGACTGCTATATTCATTAAACTATTTAAATAGGCTAGTGGCATTCCTACATTTACCCCACCAAAAGTATTTTCAAAAGGCATAGTACCTGTATAAACTTGTTTTTGCAAATGATAAATTTGAACATGCAGTTCGTTTTTAGTATGTGGAATTTGATTAAATTTTTTCCAATTTGCTTGATCAATATTGGTCCAAAGGTTTCCATATTGGATATCTAATATGGATATATTTCCTTTAAGTTTTCCGTTTGCTAAACTTGCTTTTTGGTAAGCTAGTGTATACACAGGTGCTGCCACTAAGTTGCCAATTTGTGTATAGCTAATGGCATGAGAAGCTAGCCTTGCTGCAGTATAAGCATATACATCTCTTCCGTGAAAAGTATAGGAAGCGCCTGAGTTTTTGCGTCTATTAGTTACTTCGTCAATTTCTCTAATGGAATCAATGCCAAGTGATGCCGCTAATAAAGTAAGGGTTCCATTGTCGGGGGTTACTATAAAATGCCCTGTCTTAGTTTTTACTACTACCGACCTGCGTTCGGTACCCACGCCAGGGTCTACAACAGAAACAAATACCGTCCCTGCTGGCCAATAAGGCACTGTTTGGTTCAGCCTGTAAGCAGCTTCCCAAATATTATAAGCAGGGATATCGTGCGTTAAATCGTATAATTTTAAACTTGCATCCACTGATGTGGCTACGCCTTTCATAGCCGATACGGCGCCATCCTTTGTGCCAAAATCGGTTTGAAAAACAACAATGCCATTTTGTGCTGTTGCTGTTACGGCGGCTAATAAAAGCAGTATACCTGTAGTAATTATTTTTTTCATTTTAAAACTGGCGCAATAAATAGCTTTGTTACTGGCTCCGACAAAACGTAGCCAGACACAAACTATTTAATTGCTTATTTAATAAGCGTAATAAAAAGCCTTCCCGAATAAACGAGAAGGCTTTAAAGTTATTCAAATAAAGTAATTAATTAAAATCTGAATGATAATTTACTAAATAATCTTAAACCATTGTAGCCCATTTGAACGCCATCCCAAGGGCCACCTGTTTCGTTGTCACCTGCGTACCATTTAGCTTGTGGGTTTACAGCGAAGTCGGGGTGTACATTAAAGATATTGTCAGCACCAAGAATTAACGAAGCTTTTTTAGAAACCTGAATATTCATATAGATATCAGTAGTGAGTTTTCCTTTGTAATTGAATAGTTCAGGTACATATTTCCCGTCGTTAAAGTTCGTTGTATTTGTTGCTGAACCCGGATCGTCGACAGGGACCATTGGGTAAATTCCATCATAATCAGGGTCTCCAAATCCAGTTAATACAACATTTCCAAAATACGTAAACCTTGCTCCAAGACTTATTTTATTTTTTGTATAATCAAAACTTGCAGAGAATTTGGATTTAGGTGCGGATGCTTTTAAGAAATATATTTCTCTTGTATTAAAAAAGGTGCTAGGGATATCTTTACTGAAAAAACTTGCTCTACTAGTATAGTATGGATCAGTAACAAATTTATTGCTTGTTAAAGCTGGGGGTATATTAATTTTGTCAATAGTAATATTTTGGAAATTACCAACTAGTAATATTTTAAAACGTTCATTGTTTGATATTTTCTTTTGGTAGTCAATTACTACATCAATACCTGTATTAGTTGTATTTACTGCGTTTGAGAAAAATTGAGCAGTAGCAACACCCATTGCATTTAATTTATTCGTTAGTGCCGCTGGCAATGAAGCATCTTCTGCGCTAAACAATCCGGACAATACAACACGATCTTTCATTTTAATGGAGTAGCCATCAACAGTGAAAGTTAATCCTGTAAGTGGTTTCCAAGAAAATCCTAAACTTGCATTGGTTGAGGTTTCTTGTTTAAGTGCCGGAATTCCAGCAAGCTTGCTTATTTCATCATTATTACGAGCAATTCTTGATTGAACCAATCCTCCATTTGAAAAAGAGGTAAGTGTATTACTAAAATTAATTTGTTGTAAAGAAGGAGCACGATAACCTGTACTGAATGATCCTCTGAAATTAAAATTGCGAGCAACTTTATACCTGAATGAAGTTTTAAAAGTACTTACTGAACCAAAGTCCGAGTAGTCCTCAAAACGCACTGCGCCAGTTAATAAAAGTAAATCAGAAGGTGTATATTCTAAATCGCCATATAGTCCAGCTACGTTTCTGGTTGCGCGTACCTCATCATCGGGACTAAATCCTGGGAAGCCTTGTGCACCAGGTGCTTGCTCAAGTCCTATTGAATTTGGATAAGCCATATAAGAAGCAAATTCCCCTTTATTGATACCATAAGATTCTGTTCTATACTCACCACCATAAGATAGTTTCAGGCCACCATTATTCACAGTCCCGAATTGCTTTGATAAATCTAAATTCGCGGTATTTTGCGAAAAGAAGAATCCCCCATCATCAAAACTAGTTTTATCGGGTGCTGCTATCATTGAAGCGTTAAAAGTACCCTTGCCATAATAATGGAAATCGTTGCGACCCATTGTATTACTTAAATCCCAATCCCAGCCGCCACTTGTAGTCCCAGATATGCCAGCCGCTAAGGACAAGTCTCTGATTTCCGCTTGAATATGAGGGTTATAGCTAGTATCTATTGTGCCTTCGGCAGCTGAACCTGAAGAGAACATAATGCTCGGCACAAAAATAAGGTTACCCTGTTGGTCTACTGGGAAGCGATTTGGCTTAGCCGACCATCTTCTTGTATAGGCATATGCATCAGAACTTTTAGTATTAAAACTTCCAAATGCATAAAATTTAGTTTTACCGCTAATTGGCAATTCCATGTTAAACATTGTACCATAAGAAGTCATTGATCCATCACCAAATCCTTGTCTCCAATTGTTAGTAGGCAAGCCGTCTTTATGGGCAATGTCCGAAGAAGCTGCTTGACGGAAAGTTTTCCCTTGGTCTAATAAATCAAAGGATATATTTATAAAACCACCCTTTTTTCCTAAATCAAAACCTTTATTAATGGCAACTTGTTTTGTTACACCATCAATTGGGTTACTTGTTAAATAATCTTTATTGTCTTTAAATTGGTAAGTATTGAATTTTTTATCATAGTAACCCGCGATACCTGTTGTAATGTTCCATTCTTTTGTATTCTTTTCTAATACAATATTCATTACACCCGCAATGGCATCTGAACCATATTGTGCAGAAGCACCATCCCTTAAAATCTCAATTCTGGCTACTGCAGATTGTGGGAAGCTATTTAAATCCACTCCTGAATTACCACGTCCTCTTGTTCCAAAAAGGCCTACTAGTGCTACACTGTGGCGTCTTTTACCATTCACTAAAACTAGCGTTTGGTCAGGCCCTAAACCTCTTAATGTTCCAATATCAATATGGTCGGCACCATCCGCACCTGACTGCTTATTATAGTTAAATGAAGGAGCTACAAAATTCAAGGTTGAAGTTAAATCCATTCTTGCGGTGTTCATCCCAACTTCGGAAAGTTTAATAATATCCACAGGAACAGGAGATTCGGTTTTAATACGACCAGTTCCGCGACTACCTACAAGAATTACATCTTGTAAATCGGAAGTGGTTGCATCCAACACAATATTTAAAGTTGTACTTGTTACTTTTATTTTTTTATTCTCAAATCCAACTGAGCTAAATTCCAATACATCATTTATTTTAGCGTTGATAGTATAGTTTCCGCTTTTTTCTGAGGCAGTTGCAAGCTTAGTTCCTTGCACTTTAACAGTTACGCCTTCGAGTGGGCTTCCTTTGGTATCGTTTATCCTACCTTTTACGGTAGAGTTTTGTGCAAAAGCATTACTAAAAGCAATGGTTAACACAAGGCTAAAATAGAGGGCTAGTTTTTTATGCATATGTTGTTTATTTACATCAATTTAATACTTTTTTTGTCTTTTATGATAAATCTCATATAATTAGTTACTTTTAAAGCTATTTAAAATGAATATATTGACCCCCATGGAAGTAATTATAGATAGGATTAATAAGTTATTCAAAACCATTCACGCTTCGGACTGGGATGAACTTCAAAAAATACCTCAAAGTGGCGGGGATAGGGTATATTTTAGGATACTGCAAGGCAATCAGTCCTGGATTGCAACTTATGATACCAACATTAAAGAGAGTAAAACTTTCATCTACTTTGCTGAACACTTTTACGCAAAGGGCTTGCCAGTCCCTAAAGTGCTAGCAATTAGCGAGGACTTTACTACTTATATTCAATCCGACCTTGGCCAAGTGTCCCTATTAGAAGTGTTAGAAAAAGAAGGCAAGACAGACTATGTTTTTGGTCTTTTTCAGAAAAGCCTAAAAGCGTTGGCCAAACTACAAGTTGAAGGAGGGCAGGGACTAGATTATAGCTACTGCTTAACTTCACATGAATTTGGCAAGTATTCAATTTTAACCGATTTGCTTTATTATAAGTACTACTTTTTAGACACATTGCAATACGCTTATGACAAACAAACACTTATTGATGAATTTGAATTACTAAGTGACCAATTAGCGAGTAAACAGTTTAATCATTTTTTATTCCGTGATTTTCAAAGTAGAAATATCATTGTAAATAATGGAGAAGTTTACTTTATCGATTTCCAGGGCGGTATGCAAGGTGGGCTTTCTTATGACGTTGCTTCTTTATTATGGCAAGCAAAAGCGGAACTACCGAACGAATGGAAAGAAAAGTTATTAGATTATTATATCGAAGAAGTTCAAAAACTATTGCCAAGTAAGATAGACATAGTGCAGTTTAAGAAGCAGTACAATGGTTTTGTATTATTACGTTTATTGCAGGTATTAGGTGCTTATGGTTTTAGAGGGTTATTCGAACGTAAGGCACATTTCTTAACGAGTATTCCTTTGGGCTTGAATAACTTAAAAAACTTCTTACAAGTTTACAAGCTAGATGCCGACACGCCTGTGTTTGCTGGTATTTTAGACTGGATGGTTGGGGACGAAGTAATACAACGTTTTACACCTCCCACTGCAACAGATAAAACACCATTAGTTATTACCATTAGCAGTTTTAGTTATAAAAAAGGGTTGCCTAAAGATGAAACCGAAAATGGGGGAGGATTTATTTTTGATATGCGTGGCATATTAAATCCGGGAAGATTTGATGCCTATAAAAAACTCTCAGGTTTAGATAAGCCAGTGCAAGATTTTTTAGAACAAAGAACAAAGATGAACACTTTCTTAAATAGCGTATGGGATTTAATTGATATTACAGTTGAAAATTATTTGACACGAGATTTTAAATCGCTACAAATAAATTTTGGTTGTACAGGGGGACAACATAGAAGTGTTTTTGCGGCGGAACAAACAGCAAGACATTTAAAAAATAAGTATAAAGTGCAGATTGTTTTAGCGCATTCTAATAAAGAAAACTGGGTTAAGTAAATTTCAATGAAGAAATTATGAAGGCAATGATATTAGCGGCCGGCTTAGGGACGAGGCTAAAGCCCTTTACTGACAAACATCCTAAGGCTTTGGCCATGGTAAACGGGAAGTGTTTATTGCAACGGAATATTGAATATTTACAGGCCTTTGGCATAAAGGAGGTGATTGTAAATGTGCATCATTTTGCAGACCAGCTTATTCAAATAATTGAAGACAATAATGGTTGGGGATCGACAGTTTCTATTTCTGATGAATCGGATGAGGTTTTAGAAACAGGAGGTGGGCTACTACGTGCGGCTCCTTATTTTAAAGAAGAAGCAAAATGGTTGGTAATGAATGCAGATATTTTAACCAATTTGCCTTTAGATAAAATGATTGCTGCAGACGAACATTTTACAGCAACAGGAGAAGGAGATATTGTGGCTACCCTTGCTGTAACTAACAGAACAACTAGTAGAAATTTAATTTTTAATGCAGCAGGCACTTTGTGTGGGTGGAAGAACAATTCAACTGGCGAAGAAAAATGGGCTAACCCATTACGAGATTCCAATACAGCTGTGCCAAAGGCATTTAGTGGCATTCAAATTATTCATAGTTCCTTTTTTGAGGTATTAGAAATGAACGGAAAATTTTCATTGATTGATGCTTATTTACATATTGCACAGCATTACCCGATTCATTATTATGACCATAGCGATGGCGTATTACTAGACGTGGGAAAGCCAGAAAGCCTTGAAAAAGCCGCTACAATTTTCAAGTAAAACAACTTTTGCAGCACTATACTTTTATGTAAATTTTCTTTTTGTCTAGCACATAAGCAAGTAGTGCAAAAAAAGTGATAAAACATAATGCATATATAAAGGACCCAATGCGTAAATCACTTGCAATGTCTTTACAAACATTTTGGTAAAACCAAGGAAGCGCTGAGGTATAGACGTTTTCTCCTTTTTCATCCACATGGTCAACCCAACGAAATAATGCAATTACGCGGGGTAAAAAACCACTCATGAAAAATATAAATAAGGGGTTCTTTCCAAATACATCAAAGAATTTACTCCAAGCTCCTTTTGTGTTTTTAAACTCTAACAAATAAATAAGTACACTTAAAGTAATTGTTGCCAGCCCAGAAGTGTATAAGACATAACTGCTAGTCCATATTTTTTTATTTATAGGGAAGCTAAAGTCCCAAATATAACCAGCTAGTACTAATATAATACCCGTTAAAAGTAATTGGGCTAGCATTTCGTAACTCTTTCCTTTTAGCTGAATATATTCGCCAACTAAATATCCAAATATTACTTGAACAATTGCCGGGAACATACTTACCAAGCCTTCTGGATCGAACGGCACACCTTCTCCTTTGTATATATGGGTAACGCCAAGTATGGATATGTCTATTTCATTTCCAAAAAAGCCGGATAAACTATAAGGATGCCCTGGCGCACCTAACATGAAATTTAATACCCAATAAACTATGAGTATTAATATGCCTATTAAAAAAGCCATTTTCGTTTTCCCATAATAAATAATAGCCGAAGCGAAAAAATAACACAAAGCAATTCTTTGTAAAACACCTAGTATACGCACATGCTCCCATGTTTTAAAAACAAGTGCTCCATCGGCCCATTTTACAAAAGGGCTCCAATTAATAAATAAGCCAATTAAGAAAATTAATAAAGTTCGTTTAATTACTTTTTTCCAAAAATAGGCATCAGTTTCGCTTTGCATTTTTGGCATCACAAAGGATAGGGCATTGCCTACTGCAAATAAAAAGAAGGGAAATACTAAATCGGTAGGTGTGCATCCATGCCAACTTGCATGTGCTAATGGGCTAAAAATATGTCCCCATGAACCAGGATTATTCACTAAAATCATCAATGCTACAGTGGCACCTCTAAAAACGTCTAAGGAATAGTATCTTTGCTGCTTCATAATGCTAATATAAATTGGATTCTTAGTAATATATATACATAAAATAATATCTTTGTAAGATACAAATTCAGATGCAAAAAAACATATTAATTACCGGAGGGGCAGGATTTATAGGATCGCATGTAGTGCGTTTATTCGTGAACAAATATCCTCATTATCAGATCTTTAATTTAGACGCCTTAACTTATGCAGGCAATTTAGAAAATTTAAAAGATATTGAAAACGCGCCAAACTATCATTTTGTAAAAGCAAACATATTAGAAGCGGATACTTTGAAAGTAATTTTCGAAAAACATGCAATAACTGATGTGATTCATTTGGCTGCAGAGTCGCATGTGGACCGTTCTATTATTTCTCCATTAGATTTTGTATATACGAATGTTATTGGAACTGTTAATTTATTGAATACCGCTAAGGAATATTGGAAAGGAGATTTAAGTTACGAAACTGCACATGATGGAAGTTGGCATACTAAAAGGGACCATTTATTTTACCATATATCTACGGATGAAGTATACGGAAGCTTAGGCAAGGAAGGGTTGTTTACCGAAACAACTGCTTACGACCCTAACTCACCTTACTCTGCAAGTAAAGCGGCGAGTGACCATTTTGTAAGAGCTTATGGCGAGACGTATCATTTGCCCGTAGTGATTTCAAATTGTTCTAATAATTACGGCCCTAATCATTTTCCGGAAAAACTAATTCCTTTATTTATTCATAATATTATTAGCAAAAAACCACTGCCAGTATATGGTGATGGTTTGTACACACGTGATTGGTTGTATGTAATTGATCACGCGCGTGCCATTGATATGATTTTCCACCAGGGAAAACGAAGTGATACTTATAATATTGGAGGATTTAACGAATGGACTAATATTGATTTAGTAAAATTAATGTGTGCCCAAATGGACGTTAAATTAGGAAGAATAGCTGGGGAGAGTGAATCGCTTATTACTTATGTAAAGGACCGTCCAGGACATGATCGCCGTTATGCGATTGATGCAACTAAATTAAATAAAGAATTAGGCTGGTCCCCTTCGGTAACATTTGAACAAGGCTTGGCAGCAACCATTAGTTGGTATTTAGAAAATACAACATGGTTGGAAAATGTAACAAGCGGCGCGTACCAAACCTACTATAACGAAATGTATACAAACAGATAATGAGAATTGAACACACCCCCCTTAAAGATTGTTTTATTATTCATGAAACAGTTCATGGAGATGCAAGAGGTTATTTTATTGAAACGTTTAACCAAAGAGATTTTCAAAACGCTTCTGGGTTAGACATTGTTTTTGTGCAGGACAACCAATCAAAATCAACCAAGGGTGTGTTAAGGGGACTGCATATGCAAAAAGGGGCGGCTGCACAAGCAAAGCTAGTAAGGGTTTTACATGGTGCAGTATTAGATATTGCAGTGGATTTAAGAAAAAATTCACCAACATTTGGACATCATTTTGCCATTGAATTAACAGGGGAAAACCATAAACAATTTTTTGTACCAGCAGGATTTGCACATGGATTTGTAGTGTTAAGTGAAACAGCAACTTTCTTTTATAAAGTTGATAAATTTTACCAACCAGGCAATGAGGTTGGTATTATGTATAATGACAAGGATTTAAATATTGACTGGAAATTACCTACATCGGAATTAGTATTTTCTGAAAAAGATAAAACATTAGGAAGCTTCGCTGAATATGCAGCTTCTTTATAAATTAAATGACCACATCATGAAGGGAATTATATTAGCAGGAGGGTCGGGTACAAGATTGTATCCAATTACAAAAGGGATTAGTAAGCAATTAATGCCTATCTATGATAAGCCAATGATTTATTATCCTTTGTCGGTATTAATGTTAGCGGGGATTAAGGAAGTATTAATTATTACCACTCCCGAGGACAACGATCAGTTTAAACGTTTGCTAGGAGACGGTTCTGAGATTGGTTGTAATTTTAGTTATGCGGTACAGGCCGTGCCAAATGGATTAGCACAAGCCTTTGTTATTGGTGCTGATTTTATAGGCAAGGATAAGGTTGCATTAGTATTAGGCGATAATATATTTTATGGCGCAGGATTTAGTAAACTCGTACAATCATTTAACGATGTAGAAGGGGCTGCTGTATTTGCATATGAAGTAAATGACCCGGAACGTTATGGTGTAGTAGAATTTGATGCAAACAACAATGCATTGTCTTTAGAAGAAAAACCAGTTGCACCTAAATCAAATTACGCGGTTCCTGGTTTATATTTTTATGACAACCAAGTGGTAGAGATTGCTAAAAACATTCCAGCTTCTCCAAGAGGGGAATATGAAATCACGGACGTTAATAAGGTTTATTTACAGCGAAAGCAATTGCAAGTAGGTATAATGAACAGAGGTACTGCATGGTTGGATACCGGTACTTTTGAATCATTGGCCGATGCTTGTGAGTTCGTAAGAGTCATTGAAAAAAGACAAAGTCAAAAGATTGGATGTATAGAAGAAGTTGCCTATCGAATGGGCTTTATTGACAAGGACCAGTTATTGGTTTTAGCCGATAAATATGCTAAAAGTGGTTATGGTGAATACCTAAAAACCCTTAAAAAGTAGCTTAAAATTGGCGGGAATGTTAGTTCTGTATAATGAATTACCACAAAAGGCAAATTAGAATGAACTAATTTGTCTTTTTATTGTTCTTAGTGTATGTCAACTTACACCATTAAGGATTTAGAGCAAATCTCAGGTATTAAGGCCCACACAATTCGTGTTTGGGAACAGCGATACAATTTTCTTCAGCCCAAAAGGACTGAAACTAATATTCGGTCGTATTCAGGAGAGGAATTAAAAACAATCTTGAACGTTTCCTTATTAAACAAATACGGGTTTAAGATCTCGCATATCGACAAAATGTCGACCATTCAAATGGAGGAAAAAATCCTTGGGTTGAATCAATTGGATGCACAAAAGGAAAAGGTAGTAAACGATTTAATTAAGGACATGGTCTCGTTAAATATGGTTTCCTTTGAGCGTCAGTTGGATAATTATATTGCACAAAAAGGGATCGAAAAAACTATAATTGAAATAATATTTTCATTCCTTGAACGTGTTGGTATTCTTTGGATAACCAATCATATCAACCCTGCACAGGAACATCTTTCAACAAATATCCTTAGACAAAAAATAATTTTAGGTATTGAAAAACTACCTAATTATGTTCAAACACCAAAGCGTGTTGTATTATTTATGCCGGAAGGAGAGTTTCACGAAATAGGATTGTTGTATGTTCATTTTTTATTGAAGCAAAAAGGCATTGGAGTGGATTATTTAGGCACAAATGTCCCAGTGGTGGATCTTAAATTTTTGACAGAGTTCAAAAAAGTAGACTTCCTTTTTAGTCATATCACTTCCCCGGCGAAAAATTTTAAGTTTAATAAATTTCTGGACCAATTAGGTCAAATTGATAAAACCATACCAATTGTCCTCTCTGGTTTAATTATCCAAGAACACAAAGGAAGTGTCGCATCTAATATTCAGTTAAAACGAAGCCTTTTAGAAACGATAGATTTCATGAATTCAATTTAGTACTACTTAACTTGCTTATTTTCAATAAGTTAAGTTTTTTATATTAAATCATCCTAAATTATACGTCTACCATCTATCATTTTGTTTAACTTTTAACAAAAAATATTAAACAAAAATGAGTAAGGGTGAATCTTTTTTGTTTAGCTTTGTCTTATAAACGTTAAACAAAATTTTATGTCAAACGCAGAATTTAGCATCTTACTTACCGAAAACGCCGAGTTTTTAAGACCATTTGCTATTAATCTTACAAAGGATCACGAGGCAGCAAAGGACTTATTCCAAGAAACTTTATTCCGTGCTTTATCTAATAAAGAAAAATATAACGTGGGTACTAATATTAAGGCATGGTTGTACACTATAATGCGTAATATTTTTATAAATGATTACCGTCGTAAGGCTAAACAATCTACCGTTTTAGACTATTCGCCTAACGATTTTTTAATTGACCAAACTAGTAACAAGGTATTGAATGATGGAATAACTAACTTAAATTTGAAGGAGGTAAAGCAGTTGATATTTGATTTACCTGAATTATTTAGGACACCTTTTAATTTATACTTTGAAGGATATAAGTATAACGAAATCGCTGATGCACTAAATGAACCTTTAGGTACCATTAAAAGTAGAATACACTTTGCTAGGAAAATACTAAAACAAAAAGTTCAACGTTATTAATTTCATGTCAACCCCAACTAAAAAAGTAATTGTAATAGGAGCTGGATTTGCAGGTATGTCAGCTGCTTCATTTTTAGCGCAAAAGGGTTGGGATGTAACTATAATTGAAAAAAATAATTTACCCGGTGGGCGTGCACGAAAATATAGTGCAGAAGGTTTCACTTTTGACATGGGACCAAGTTGGTATTGGATGCCTGATGTGTTTGAAAACTATTTCGAAAAATTTGGCAAAAAAGTTGCCGACTATTATAAATTACAAAGGCTAGACCCTTCCTACCGTGTTTACTTTGAAAAAGAAGCTTGGGACTTACCAGCCAACTACGACGCCTTAAGAAATTTACTAGAATCAATAGAACCAGGTGCTGCTAAAGCACTGGATGCTTTTCTTGAAGAAGCTAAGTATAAATATGAAGTGGGCGTAGGGAAAATTGTATATAAACCAGGAATTTCAGTTACAGAATTATTAGATATTGATTTAATAAAAGGTGTATTTAAGTTAGATGTATTTCAATCAATGAAAAAGCATGTAGCTAAATATTTTAAGCATCCGTCAATTCAATTTTTGATGGAATTTCCAGTGTTGTTTTTGGGGGCTTTGCCTGAAAATACGCCTGCTTTATATAGTTTAATGAATTATGGTGACATAAAAGGGGGTACTTGGTATCCTGAATTTGGCATGTATAGTATTGTACAAGCAATGCATGATGTAGCGGTTTCTTTAGGTGTAAAATTTAATTTGAGTGAAGAAGTAATTCATATAGAAGTGAACAATGGCGCAGCTACATCCTTAACTACAAAGCTTTATGGGTCTGGGGAAGAGCAGCTTTATACGTTTGATGTACTAGTTGGTGCCGGTGATTATCATCATATTGAAACTGAATTGCTTCCTCAAAAGTATCAGTCTTATTCTACTGCTTATTGGGACAGCAGGGTAATGGCACCTAGCTCATTATTATTTTATGTAGGACTGAATAAAAAATTACCAGGCTTATTACACCATAATTTATTTTTCGATACCGATTTTGGATTGCATGGAAAGGAAATTTATAGTGATCCTAAATGGCCAACAAAGCCTCTTTTTTATGCAAGTTTACCTTCGGTGACCGACCCTACCGTTGCACCTGAAGGTTGTGAAAACTTATTTTTATTAATACCTATTGCAGCAGGTTTAGAAGGAGATACTGAAGAAGTGAGAGCAATTTATTTTAACGACATAATTGAACGACTCGAAAAAAGAAGTGGTCATACTATTAAAGACTCCATTATTTATAAACGTTCTTACTCGGTGACTGAATTTAAAGACGACTATCATTCATTTAGGGGTAACGCTTATGGTTTAGCTAATACTTTGTTACAAACTGCTAATTTAAAACCAAGTTGTAAGAGTAAAAAAGTAAATAACTTATATTACACGGGACAACTAACTATTCCTGGTCCCGGTGTGCCACCAAGTTTAATTAGCGGCGAAGTAGTAGCTACATTAGTTGATAAAATACATAATAAGTAAAAGTATACATGTCTTCATTAAAATTATACAACGAAGTAACAGCGCAAAGCAGTAAATACACAACTTTGTTATATAGCTCAAGCTTTTCTTCAGCTATTGGGTTATTGCATAAGGACATAAGGCAACCTATTTACGATATTTATGGTTTCGTGCGTTTTGCAGATGAAATCGTAGATACTTTTCACGATTATGATAAAGAGCATTTATTAAAACAATTCAAGGCAGATACTTATGCAGCCTTAGAAACCGGAATTAGTTTAAACCCAATTTTACATAGGTTCCAATTGACATTTAATCAGTATAAAATTGATAGGTCGTTATTAGATGCTTTTTTAGTAAGTATGGAAATGGATTTAAGCAAGCAAGAACATAATTTGGATTCTTACAACACTTATATTTATGGAAGTGCTGAAGTAGTTGGATTAATGTGTTTATATATTTTTTGTGATGGAAATTTAAGCCAACTTGAACAATTAAAGCCTTCTGCACAAAGGTTAGGCGCTGCTTTTCAGAAGGTAAATTTTCTGAGAGATATTAAAGCCGATTTCGAAGGCCTAGAAAGAATGTATTTCCCTGATTGTGACTTTTCAAATTTCACTCAGGCCGATAAGGATGCTATCGAAGCCGACATTCAAGCTGATTTTGAGGCTGCTTTATTAGGTATTAAGGCTTTGCCTATTAAGTGTCGTTTTGGAGTATATGTTGCTTTCAAATATTATTACTCCTTATTCAAGAAAATAAAACGGATGCATGCGCATTCTATTTTGAAAACCAGGATTAGAATACCAGATTTAAATAAATTATTAATTTTATTAAACGCTAAAGTTCGTACAACCTTAAATTTGTTGTAGTAGCTTTGTAATCATAAAACCTTTCCTATGTTATTATTTTTAATCAGCATGCTAGTGACTTTCTCCATTATGGAAGGGATAACATGGTTAACTCACCGTTTTGTAATGCATGGATTTTTGTGGTACTTGCATGAGGACCATCATCAACCAACTGGTCATTTTTTTGAAAAGAACGACTGGTTTTTTGTAATATTTGCATTGCCAAGTATGGCATGTATTTTTTATGGTACATTTAATGGTATGCCTTGGTTATCAGGCATAGGTACTGGTATTGCTATGTATGGTTTTGCTTATTTTATGGTTCACGAAGTTATTATACATCAACGCATTAAATGGTTTACAAAATCTAATAACAGGTATATTAAAGCAATCCGTTGGGCTCATAAGATGCACCATAAACATATTGGAAAAGAAGAAGGAGAAAGTTTTGGTATGCTTATAGTTGCTAAAAAATATTGGGATAAAGTACGCCGCGACGAATTGATTCAAAAAAATGGATAGCGCTGTTACTAATTTGAAAAATACAAGATCATACGATTTCATTATTGCTGGGGCAGGATGCGCAGGGCTTTCATTGCTTTATCATTTACTGCAATCTCCTTTATTAAGACATAAACGCATATTAGTAATAGATAAAAATTTCAAAAAGTCCAACGACCGAACTTGGTGCTATTGGGAAGATACTGCTGGCGCATTTGAACAATTAGTATGCAAAAAGTGGGATACTATAACTATTCATAATGGTTCTTTGAGCAAAACATTGCCTACGGCCCCTTTTACTTATAAAATGGTGCAAGGTATAGACTACTATCATTATATAATTAACTTAGCCAAACAACATTTGAACATTACTTGGCAAGAAGGCCTTATTACTAAAATAACAACCACCGGAACAATTGGAACTGTGCACTTACAAGGTGGTACTTCGGAAAGTGCAACTTCTGTTTTTTCAAGTATCGTACCTATTCAGTTTCAAGTTAATTTTTCTGATGTAAATAATAAATTTAATGCTGCAATAACAAATACGTCAACTCCCTTCTTATGGCAACATTTCAAAGGCATTTTAGTTGAATTTGATACTTCTGTGTTTAATGAAAACGAAGCACGTTTAATGGATTTTAATGTTCCTCAAATGGGCGCTACTGCCTTTATGTATATACTTCCATTAACGGATAAAAAGGCGCTCGTTGAATACACATTATTTTCAGAGAAAATTTTAGTCAAAACGGAGTACGACAATGTATTGAGTAACTACTTGGCTGATTTTATTAAAACAAACTATCCTCAAGCGCAATATACAATTGTACATGAGGAATTAGGGGCAATTCCTATGACCCAACATAAATTTGAGCAAATGAATTCGCCAATATATAGTATCGGTACTTTATCGGGTGCGGTTAAGGCTAGCACCGGTTATGCCTTTCAGTTTATTCAGGCACAGTCAAGGCAAATAGTTAGTCAACTAGAAAAAGGGGCACTTATAAATACACAAATGCATAATACAAGGCATCGATTTTATGACGCCGTTTTGTTATATATCCTGAAAAATAAAAAAATGGAGGGTAAGGAAATTTTCAGTCGTATTTTCAAAAATAATAAGGCAGCTACTATTTTTAAATTCTTATCTAATACATCAAGTTTAATGGATGACATTAATGTGATGCGTTCTTTGCCAACACATATATTCTTGCCAGCTGCGTTACGCATTATATTTCGGCGGCCTTAAATTATCTTTCCCTTACTTTTGTCAAATCTCAATTTTATTGGCCTTGTAGTATAATGGATAGTACATGAGTTTCCGAAACTCCAAATCCAAGTTCGATTCTTGGCGAGGCCACAAATCCTTTCAACAAAGTTGAAAGGATTTTTTATTAAAGAGCAAAACAAGCTTGCTTGAATTTGCGAAGAAATAAAAAATCCCAACAGTCTCGAGCATCGGGACTGTTGAAAAGGTTTGAGTAAGTCCAGTACGGGAAGCAGCCAGTCCCGTAAATGGGGATTGGCAGGCTTGGCTCATGGTTGACTAAAAGGCTTTGAGATTAATCCATGGATTGCTAATATTAATAATTTAGTTACAGGTTTTTAAAAGCAAGTAGTTTTTCTAATCTAGTATGCATTCCTTCATTAGCCATATCTAAAAATTCATGCGCTTTTTCAGGGGCGTTATTTTTAATAGTTGCGAAACGGTTTTCATTGTACATAAATTCCTCCATTGGGATGGAAGGATCCTTGCTATCTAATATAAATCGTTTTCCCTTTTCATTCATTGGATTGAATCGGAATAAAGGCCAGTAACCCGACTTAACTGCTAAAGCTTGTTGATCCAATCCATGGCACATATCGTATCCGTGTGCTATACAATGGCTGTAAGCAATAATAATTGAAGGCCCTGGGTAAGCTTCAGCTTCGAGTATAGTTTTTAATGCATGTACGTCGTTAGCGCCCATTGCTATTTCTGCCACATATGCATTACCGTGTGCCATTGCTTGCATTGCTAAATCCTTTTTGCCTGTTGTTTTTCCTTTAACTGAAAATTTAGCACTTGCTCCAATCGGAGATGATTTAGATTTTTGGCCCCCTGTATTTGAATATACTTCAGTATCTAATACGAGTATGTTTACGTTTTCGCCAGTACTCAATACATGGTCTAATCCACTAAAACCAATATCATATGCCCAACCATCACCACCCACAATCCACATCGATTTTTTCTCTAGGAATCCAGCTACTTGGCTTAGTAATGTCGCGGCTGGGTTGCTTATATTTTTTAATTTATTTTTTACTTCATTTACAGCTAAACGTTGTTTTATGATGGCTGTTTCGTCTTCTTCTTTGTTATCTAAAATTGCGTCTGTTAATTCAACGCCGACATCTTCTCTAATTGTTTTTAATAAAGAAATTGCGTATTGGCGTTTCATGTCAGTTGCTAATTTAATACCTAATCCAAATTCTGCATTGTCCTCGAACAAGGAGTTGGCCCAAGCTGGTCCGTTTCCCGCAGCGTTAATGCTCCAAGGTGTGGTAGGAAGGTTTCCTCCAAAAATTGAAGAACAACCAGTTGCGTTTGCTACCAACATTCTATCTCCAAATAATTGGGTTAATAGCTTTAAGTAAGGTGTTTCACCACAACCGCTACAAGCTCCAGAAAACTCAAATAAAGGTTCTAAGAATTGAGAACCTTTAACCGTGGTTTTGGTAATTCTTGTTCTATCAATATCAGGCAGTGATAAGAAGAAGTCCCAATTCTTTTTCTCAGTTTCTTTTAAAGGAATCACATCTTGCATATTAATTGCTTTGTGACCTATTTCAGTTTTACTTTCAATTGGACAAACTTCAACGCACAAGTTACAGCCAGTACAATCTTCCACAGCTACTTGTAATGTATAGGCCTCAGTATCTTTCATGAATTCTTTCCCAATGGGGGCCACGTGTTTAAAAAAGTCAGGTGCTTTGTCTAGTTGGCTTGCATCATATACTTTAGGGCGAATAGCTGCATGTGGACAAACAAAGAAACACTTGCCACATTGTGAACATAAACTTGGATCCCAAACCGGCACTTGTTCTGCAATATTTCGCTTCTCATATTTAGTGGTGGCCGAAGGGTAGGTACCGTCTGCGGGGAATGCACTTACAGGTAAATCGTCTCCTTCTCCTGAAATTATTTTAGCTAGCACATTTTTCACGAATGCGGGAGCATTGCTTGTTACTGCAGGGGTAATTTCAATATTGCCGATGGCGAATCCTGTATAATCGAGTAGTGATAAGTTTTCAAGTGTTTTATCTATTGCATCAAAATTCTTTTGAACCACAGCCTCTCCTTTTTTACCATAGGTTTTTTTAACTGCGTTTTTAATAGCAGTAATAGCGTGATCTTTTGGCATGATATTAGAAATTGCAAAAAAGCAGGTTTGTAATATGGAATTAATCCGTGATCCCATCCCTGTATCCTTAGCCACTTTAGAAGCATTAATCACATAAAACTTCAATTGTTTTTCAATGATTTCAGACTGAATTTTATGAGGTAAATGGTGCCATACTTCTTCTGTTTTAAAAGGCGCATTTAATAAGAAGGTAGCGCCATGTTGTGCATCCTTTAGAATGTCAAAAGTTTCTAAATAGTGGAAGTGATGGCATGCTATAAAGTTGGCCGAATTAATTAAATATGTTGAATTTATGGCATGGTCACTAAAACGTAAGTGAGATACAGTTAAAGAACCTGATTTTTTAGAATCATATACAAAGTAAGCCTGTACATGATAATTGGTAACATCGCCAATTATTTTGATTGTATTTTTGTTTGCACTAACCGTACCGTCTGCGCCTAATCCGAAGAACAAGCCACGGAATAAATGTTGGTTTTCAAGGGAAAAGTTTTTATCGTAAGCTAAACTTGTATGGGTGATATCGTCTTCAATGCCAACGGTGAAACCATTTTTAGGTTTTGTTTTAGTTAATTCTTCAAAAATTGTTTTAACCATTCCTGGATTAAATTCTTTTGATGCTAAACCATAACGTCCGCCAATTACCTTTGGCATAACCCCTTCCCATCCATTATGTAATGCATTAATTACATCCATATATAAGGGCTCACCAATTGCGCCAGTTTCTTTACATCTGTCTAATACAGCAATTTGTTTAACAGTACTTGGAATTGCTTTTATAAAGTGGTCAATTGAAAAGGGACGGAATAAGTGTACTGTAAGGTATCCAGTTTTTTCTCCTTTATCGTTTAAGTATTTTACTGTCTCACCTACTGTGCCAGCACCTGAACCCATTATAATTATAATACGTTCTGCTGCTGGATGTCCATGGTATTCAAATAATTTATAAGAACGACCCGTTAAAGCTTCAAACTTTTTCATAGTATCCTCTACAATACCTGGAGTGTTCCAATGGTATTTATTACATGCTTCACGACTTTGAAAATAGACGTCAGCATTTTGTGCCGTACCACGTATAAATGGGTTTTCGGGATTCAAGGATCTTTGTCTGTGACGTGCTACTTCATTTTCATCAATCATTTCTTTTATAATGTAGTCAGGCAAAACTTGTACTTCGTTTATTTCATGCGAAGTTCTAAAACCATCAAATATATTTAAAAACGGAAGGCTCGCTTTTAAAGAGGCTGCGGTAGCGATCATTGCCATGTCATGTGCCTGTTGTGCGTTATTGCCGAATAACATTGCAAATCCTGTAGAACGCACTGCCATTACATCACTATGGTCTCCAAAAATAGATAGTGCGTGTGTTGCAAGTGCCCTTGCTGCAATATGAAAAACGGTAGGCGTTAATTCACCTGCTATTTTATACATGTTAGGTATCATTAACAATAACCCTTGTGAACAGGTAAAAGTGGATGCAAGTGCACCTCCTTGTAATGCGCCGTGAATAGCTCCAGCTGCACCTGCTTCACTTTGCATTTCAATTATTTTTGGGATCTCTCCGAAGATATTTACTTTGTCATCGCTGCTCCATTCTTCTGCAAACTCTCCCATAGTGGAAGAAGGAGTAATTGGATAAATTGCACATACTTCACTTGTCTTATAGGCTATGTAAACAGCAGCTTCATTTCCATCCATCACCTGTAACGTCGCTTTTTCTTTAGCTAGTTCGGCTGTTTTTTTACTGTTTTGAACAATACTTTCCATGCTTGGATATTTTGTGGTTTGAGTAGGCAAAGTACCCCAAACACAAAAACCAAAACATGATAATAATCATTTCTAGTAAGGACTTCGGTTAGTTTAAAACAGTTACTTGTTGTCGAAATACGGGATGGTGTCGTCAGATATAGCGTCCTTTTGTTGCCAATAGGAAAGCGTAACTACATGACCGTCAGTGGTTTTTAAAGCACGGCCAAATACACTATTGGTTGGATTAAAAGTTAAATCGGTTACCCCTACGGTGAAGGTTGTTGGTTCTACAGGCGTTTCGGGAACTGCAGGGGTAGTAGTAGCTTCAGCACCTTCAGCAATTGGAGCTGGTGTAGTTGTTACTGCTTTTGGTGCAATACTTTCTGCTACCACTACTTGGTATTTGTTGAAGCTTAATAAAGCTGTAAGAAATTGAACACGTTCTGGTGTTGCGTTTTTTTCAACAATGGCACATTTAATACCGTTTATATCTTCAAACTCGTGATTTTTATTGATAGCCATTCTTCAATTAATTATAAGCCAAAGCTTAATGAATAAATATAGTCGTATACCACACTAGCCAAGCCAGTTATTATAATTCCAGCAACACATAAATACATCGCAAATTTTGAAACAACTGGTATGGCTAATTTTTGAATTGGTTGTTCGTTTGGTTCCATGAATATGGATTTTACTATTCTTAAGTAGTAGTAAAATGAAATAACCATATTTAATGCAGCAAAAGTAATTAGCCAATAATTGTCTTTAGCCGCACCTGCCATTAGTAAAAATAATTTTCCAAAGAATCCTGCGGTAGGAGGCACGCCTGCTAAGGAGAATAATGCAATAGTCAATACCCAAGAAAGAGTTGGGTTGGTTTTATAAAATCCTTTAAAATCTGCAATATTTTCTTTTCCTGTTAAAGCACTCACAAGGGAAACTACCCCAAACGCAGCTAAATTAGAAAATACATAAATTAAAATAAAGTAAACTAGCGAAGCTAAGCCAGCCTGGCTACTGCCGGATAGGCCTATTAAAATAAAACCAACTTGTGCGATAGACGAAAAAGCTAAAAAACGCTTAAAATTTTCTTGTCGAATGGCAAATAAATTGCCAATAAGTATTGTTGCAAACGATAGCACAACAAGCACTGCATACCAAGTATTTGCAATTGGCTCGAAAACCTTATACAAGACAGTGCCAAATGCAAATAAAACTGCAGCTTTCGAAATCACCGACAAGAAGGAGGTGACTGCCACAGGAGCACCTTCGTAAACGTCCGCAGTCCATAAGTGAAAGGGTACTGCTGAAATTTTAAAAGCAAAGCCAGACATAAATAAGATGAATGCAAATATTTGCAAGGGATTGTTTCCTAAGTGAGCAGGCAGAATTTCAAAACTTAAGGTGCCACTTGTCCCATATAAGAATGAAATTCCTAGTAAAAGAATGCCCGATGCAAACGCCGATGAGATAATAAGTTTCATTGCTGCTTCAGATGACTTCTTTTTTGTTAAATCGAAATTTGCAGCTGCAGCTAATGGAATAGTAGACATTTCAAGTCCTAAATAAAACATAAGTAAGTTGCCACTTGAAATCATAAAATACATGCCTAGTAGGGAAGTTAAAAGCAATATATAAAACTCAATAACATGTTTATGTGTTTTTAGCCAAGCAAAGGACTGCATTGATATAATCCAAATAGCTAAGTTTAAAATATTCTTTTGGAATGCAACTAATGCATTGGTAGTAAACATGCCACTAAATAGGCTGCCTTCATGCATGCAGCAAAATCCAGCTGCAAGGTTTATAAATAGGGCAACATTAATTATATTAAGTATATTTTCATTACTTCGATCTTTCCCTAATTTTATAAAAAGTAATAAAAAAATTAGTACTGATAAAATTAGTTCTTGTCGTAGTAGTATAAAAAAATTATTTATCATCATTCAAATCATTTAAGGGTAATTGCTTTTTCAAACTGAGCCATTAATATATCAGTGCTTGGCATAATTAATTGGTTTATTAAAAATGGTGCAATACCAATTATTAAAATTCCTATAATTAATAATCCAGCGGCTAGTTTTTCATTCCAAGTTGCGTCGGTTAATACAGCATGTTCGTTACTAATAGGCCCCATTAATGTTTTTCCTGTAGCACGTAATATATATACAGCAGTAACCACAATTGAAGCTGCAGATATAATAGTGGCAAGCCTGTGCCAAACATCAGGGTTTTGCCATGCGCCCATAAATACAGTCATCTCGGCCACAAATCCACTTAAGCCAGGTAATCCCAATGAGCATAAACCAGCAATTACAAATACAGTGGATATAAATGGCATTACTTTTAATAAGCCACCTAATTGTGCAACTAACCTTGTATGTGTTCGGCTATATATCATTCCAATAGCGGCGAAGAAAAGCGCCGTCATTAAACCATGTGATACCATTTGAATTACTGCACCATTAATGGAAGTTTTGTTCAACATCCCAATACCTAATATTACAAATCCGCAGTGACTAATTGAAGAATAGGCATTTATGTATTTCAAGTCGGTTTGCATCATGGTGGCGAATGCGCCATATATAATTGCGATGGTGGCTAATAAAATAATAATCCAAGCATATTCTTGTGCTCCGTTTGGCATTAATAAGGCTATGCGTAAACATCCATAGCCGCCCAATTTCATTGATATGCCTGCAAGAAACATGGAAGCCGCAGTAGGTGCCGAGGCGTGACCATCGGGCACCCAAGTATGAAATGGGAATAAGGCTGCAAATACACCAAATCCTAAAAAGGCAAAAGGGAAAAATAATTGCTGAGCTGCTACCGAAATGCCTAGCTGGGTAATTTCCACTATATCAAATGTGCCCGTATTGTAAAACACGCCTAATAAACCAACCACCACTAAAGCACTTCCGGCCATTAACATCAAAGCTAATTTCATCGCACTATTTTCTTTCTTGCCACTTCCCCAAATTCCAATGAGTAAAAATTTAGGGATTACCGCAATTTCTAGGAAGAAGAATAAAGTAAAAAGGTCTAAGGAAATAAAGAATCCATAAGCACCTATACTTAATAGCACCAATAAGAAAAAATATTCTTTACTCAGCTGTTCCATTGTCCAAGAAACCAATATTCCCGCTACTACAATAAACGATGTTAAAAGGATCATTGCAAGTGAAATACCATCAATGCCTATATGATAATTAATATGCAATGCTTTAAACCAGCTATAATTTGATTCGAATAAATAAGCAGTCGTATTGCCATTAGAACGTTCGTTCATATAAAGTTTTAAAATCCAACCAGCCAAACCCAGTTGAGCAACTGAGCCAGCTAGTCCTATAGCCCTAATTTGTTTTAATCCTTTGCTGAACAAAATTGCCAATGCTGTAATAAGAGGCAGTAGGATTAGTAATGATAAATTCATATAAAAAATTTATTTCCAGATATAAATGAATAATATAGATAATGCTAAAACCCCTCCAAAGAAGTACAGCGCATAGTTTTGCACTTTTCCTGATTGCAGTCCCTTAATAGATGTCGAAAGTTTTGCAGTAGTATTTGCTAATGCTAACATAAAGCCATCTACAATATATTTATCTGCCCAGGCTATTGGTTGGCCAATTAGCGGGAAAATTATTTTTTTAGTAATAAATAGGTAAACCTCATCTACATAAAACTTTTTATGTGCAGCAGTATAAAATCCTCCAAAGGCTAATGCAGCTTTTTCAGGTTTATTATTTTGTGTTTTATAGAAACTAGCTGCAAGTAAAATGGCAACTAATGTTAAGCCAACCGGTGCGATGGAAAATAATAAGTCAATATGTGTTGTTAA
Source organism: Bacteroidota bacterium (assembly GCA_947458915.1). Taxonomy (GTDB): domain Bacteria; phylum Bacteroidota; class Bacteroidia; order Chitinophagales; family Chitinophagaceae; genus Sediminibacterium. The sequence goes on along the minus strand of CANHAE010000001.1, from coordinate 35,736 downwards.
AGCAATTCCGTCAGAAGTAACAAACTGGGAGAAAGGAACAAAACCCACACCTACTGCACAAATTGCTAATATAATTAATGGCAGCTTCATTGTCCAAGGGCCTTCTCCATGGTTATTGTGCACAGTTGATTCTTTACTCCAAAATATAGAGAAGTATAAACGAAACATATAAAATGAAGTAAGTCCTGCAGTGACTAAAGCAACACCATATATTAATTTATTAGCATGAAAAGCAGCTAGCAATATTTCTTCTTTACTAAAGAATCCGGCAAAAGGAGGAATACCCGCAATGGCTAAACAAGCAATTAAAAAAGCTATATGGGTAACAGGCATTAATTTTCTTAACCCACCCATATCTTTCATTTCATTACTGTGCACCATATGTATCACCGATCCTGCCCCTAGGAATAATAAGCTTTTAAAGAAAGCATGTGTGAACAAATGAAACATGGAAGCCATATAGCCCAATCCATTTTCACCTCCATTTTTTGAAATTCCCAAAGCAAACATCATGTAGCCAATTTGAGACATGGTTGAATAGGCTAGTACACGTTTGATATCGGTTTGGGTGCAAGCAATAATGGCTGCTAGTAGTGCAGAGAAAGCTCCGACATAAGTTACAATGGTTAATGCTGATTCGTCCATCGAATACACTGGGAATAAGCGTGCTACTAAATAAACACCTGCAACTACCATGGTAGCAGCGTGGATTAAAGCGGACACTGGAGTAGGTCCTTCCATTGCATCTGGCAGCCAAATATGTAGTGGGAACATGGCCGATTTACCAGCACCCCCTACAAAAATTAAGGTCAAGCCCCAAGTAAGCATACTAGCCCCTAAAAAACTTGCCGTGGTAATGTTTACGAATGCAGCGGAACTTGTGACTGTGAGTTTTTCAATCAACAAACTTATGTCCATTGTACCTCCGTAAAAGCCTAGTATTAAAATTCCAATTAAAAAACCTAAGTCCGCAAAACGAGTTACAATAAAGGCTTTTTTACTTGCCGCAACTGCCGAAGGCTTATTAAAATAATAGCCAATTAATAAAAAACTAGAAACACCCACTAATTCCCAGAACATATATACCTGAAAAATATTTGAAGATAAAATAAGTCCTAGCATAGAAAAGGTAAACAAAGAAAGGAATGCATAGTAAGTTGCAAAACGTTCCTCGCCTTTCATATACCCCAAACTAAAAATGTGTACCATTAAGGAAACCGAAGTAACAACAATTAACATCATAATGGAAATAGGGTCAACAATAATACCCATATCTATAGAAACATTTGGACTAAACTCAAGCCAAGTATATTTAAGTGCAATTATTTTTTGATATGCTCCATTTACTTTCCCATCTTCTAAAAAATATTGTCTTGCTGCAACAAATGAAAGTAGGGTGGATGTTAGTAAGCTAGCAGTGCCAATGATACCAGCGGTTTTTGCAAAGTACTTGCGTCCAAATAAGCCTAAAAGTACAAAAGTAGCTAAGGGTAATAATGGAATCCAGGCTAAGTATAAATAGTTTGACATAGTATTTAAAATTTCATTTCAGTTGCATCGTCTACGTCTATTGAATTATGACTACGATATAAATTTATGATAATGGCAATGGCAACAGCTGCCTCGGCAGCGGCAATGGTGATAATAAATAAGCTAAAGAAAATCCCGTCTAATTTATCGGGAAACAAGTATTTATTAAATGCAACAAAATTAATGTTCACGCTATTTAGCATTAACTCAATTGACATGAGCATGGTGATAATGTTTCTTCTAGTAAATAAGCCATACATGCCAATAAAAAATAAGGCAGTACTTACAAACAGAATATGTGTTAGTGGTATTTCGTTCATATTAATCCTCCTTGTTGTTTAAAGGTGTAGCGTCTGAAGTACTTGTCTTCATTGCAATTACAATACAACCAATCATGGAAGCTAACAAAAGCATACTTACTACTTCAAAAGGCAAAATAAATCCATGGGAGCTAGTGCTAAGCATTTGTATTCCAATTTCGTTTACGCTTGCATTAAAAGGTGTAGCAGATATATTATCAAACCCGTAATGGTTTATAAGGTTAAAAGTAAATGCAATTCCAAATAAGGCTGCTAATGCTGAAAAAACCGTTTTACTTAAAGTTGGCTTAGGGAGGTCTTTCCCAGATTGTTGTGTTAGGAATATGGAGAAAATAATTAAAATAACAATTCCGCCAACATACACTACAATTTGAATGGCTGCAATAAATTCAACTTGCATCCAAAAGTATAATGCTGCTATGCCAATTAAAGAAAACAATAACCAAATAGCCGATCGGAATATTTTAACCGATGTAACGGCAAGTATTCCTGCTCCTAATATTAAAGCAGAAATTGCGTAAAATATGATTGCTGATATATTCATTATTCAATACCCTCCCTTATTTTAGAAGCTGGTTTATTTAATATTTTAGTCAATTTGGACCTGTCAAATACGCTATGTTCAAAAGTAGGTGCCATTTTAATTGCATCACTAGGGCAAGCCACAACGCATAAATTACACATAGTGCATAATTCTAAATGATACACTAATGCATCAATTGCTTTTTTCTTTTTTCCTTCTGGTGTAATATCAAATTTTGTCACCACTTTAATTGTGCCATTTGGACAAGCTATTTCACAAGCTGTACAACCTGTGCAAGCATGTTCATTGTTTGCGTCATGTGGCATTACTACTTCTCCTTTAAACCTTTCTGCTAATACAAGTGTTGCCCTATTGTCAGGGTATTGTTCTGTTATAATTTCTTTTGGATGCAGAAAATAATAACCAGTTTTTCTCATTCCCTTTAGTAAGGAAGTGACACCGTTGTAAACATCTGATATATATTCTTTCAAAAACATGTTTCTAATTCATTTAGTGTTAAAAATGCCATCCTAAAATAGCAATCACCGCTACTAATAAAAGGTTTAATAAACTTATTGGTAATAAATATTTCCATTCCAAATTCAATAATTGGTCAATACGTAGCCTTGGGAAAGTCCATCTAAACCACATAATCACAAAAATCAAGAAAAATGTTTTTCCCATAAACCAAACCGAAGAAGGGATATAATCCATGATATGATTAAATGCCTCCCAACTTCCAATGTGCAATGGCATCCACCCACCTAAAAATAGTGTTGCACCAATAGCGCAAACAATGAATATATTAATGTATTCTGCTAAAAAGAATAAGGCAAACTTCATTCCTGAATACTCGGTGTGAAACCCAGCAGTCAATTCCGATTCTGCTTCAGCTAAGTCAAACGGTGCACGATTTGTTTCGGCAGTAACTGCTATAATAAATATTACAAAAGCTATCACAGCAGGAATATGCCCTTTGAAAATCCACCAACCATTTTGTTGTGCGGCAATAATTTCGGAAAGTTGCAAACTACCGGTAAGCACTACAATGGTTAAAACAGCTAACCCTGCCGAAAGTTCGTAGCTTACAATTTGTGCGCCACTTCGCATTGCTCCAAGTAAAGAGTATTTATTATTACTCGCCCAGCCTGCCATTAATATACCAATTACGGAAAGTGAGGAGATTGCCGAAATGTATAATACACCAATATTAATATCCCAAATTTGAAAATTCTTGGCAAAGGCAATAGGAGCAAGTAATAGCATGGCTACCATCATAACTATAAAAGGTGCCAAGTTAAACAAGAATTTATCTGCCGAGTCGGGGGTTAAGCCCTCTTTCATAATTAATTTTAAGGTATCAGCTACGGTTTGGAACATACCCCCAGGGCCAACCCGATTTGGTCCTAGCCTTATTTGAATTCGCGCCGCTACTTTTCTCTCCATCAAAACCAAAACTAAACCTAACCCCGCAAACAATGTGATGGCTAATAATATCACAATGATACATTCCATGGCTAAAGCCAAAGTTGGATTAAATTTAATAAATAACCAATCTTGTACAGCGGTCGTGATTCCTTCTAAGCTAAACATGTGTAACTATTTTATTTATCTGTCTATATCTGGTATAACTAAATCTAAAGTGCCCATTGTTGCCATTAAATCACCAATTTTACTTCCAGCTGCCATGTGGTTCAGTGCAGACAAATTTGAAAAACCGGGTGACCTAAATTTTATTCGGTAAGGATTTGCTCCTCCTTCACTTACTACAAAAACGCCAAGTTCTCCTCTTGCTGTTTCTACTCTTGTATAAAATTCTCCTTTAGGTAACTTTAATACGTTTTTAGTTTTGCCAACAAAATCGCCTTCAGGTATGCAATCAATAAGCTGCTCAATAATGCGAATAGATTGATTCATTTCTTTTACTCTAACAATGTAACGTGCAAAGGAGTCACCAGCTGTTTCAATTACTTCGTCAAATTCAACTTTATCATAAACGTCGTAAGGGTATAGCTTTCTAATGTCACAACTTACCCCACTTGCTCTTGCAACTGGCCCAGTGCATCCAAATGAAATGGCATCCTCGGCAGTTAAAATGCCAATCCCTTTTGTTCTACTTTGAAATATTATATTATTGGTCACTAAGTCTTCAAACTCAGTTACCTTTTCTTTAAACTGTTTAATAAACGCTTTTACCTTTTTTTGAAAATCGGGATGAATATCATACATCAAACCACCTGGAACTATATAGTTCATGGTTAATCTTGCGCCACAAGTTTCTTCCATAATTTCAGTAATCATTTCTCGTTCTCTGAAAGTGTAGAAGAAAGGGGTAAATGCCCCCAAGTCCATTGCCATAGCACCTAACCATAGTTCGTGTGAAGCAATTCTGGTTAATTCACTTAAAATTACCCTAATATATTTAGCGCGTTCAGGTACCTCAATTTGCATTCCCTTTTCAATTAGTAATGCGCATCCTAAGTTGTTAATATGCGAGGACAAATAATCCATCCTGCTTGTCACATAAATAAATTGGCGATAAGTTAAACTCTCGCACATTTTTTCAATAGAACGATGTATGTAACCTAAATGAGGTTCTATTTTTTTAATCGTTTCTCCATTTAAAGTAACCACTAAGTGTAATACGCCGTGTGTGGCAGGGTGCTGAGGCCCCATATTAATTATTAACTCACCTTCAGGGCCTAAATTTGTAGTGTCTTTTATTATTTCAGTTTGGTTATACATGGTCCTACTATAATTTTATCATGTTGATAGGATCTTCAAAATCTTTTCTTAATGGGAAGCCTTTAAAATCGTCCTCCAGTATGAGTTTTCTTAGGTCTGGGTGATTTAAGAAGTTTACGCCAAACATTTCAAAAACTTCACGTTCGTGAAATTCTGCCGTTCTCCAAATAGCACAAACGCTTTCAATTTCAGCTATTGCAGGATCCAAATTGGCTTTCACTACAATATTATGGCGAAGCTTTGTGGAAGTAAGGTGGTATAACATAGTTAAATGGCTTTTCCAATCAATACAAGTTAAGCAAAACAAAAAATCCATTTTTAATACCCCGTTTCGGCATTCAGTCGCAATTTTTTTCCAATCTTTTGAATCAATAGCTATATTCAACCATTCTCCAGTTTCATCGTAAGTGGCTGAAGGTAAAGTGGAACTAATTATTTCTTTTATTTCTTCGTTTGACATTTTTTATAATTATAATCAATACTGCTTTTAAATAGTTATCCTTTAAATTCTCCTCTTATTTGATCTCTTGTCATTCCCATCTTAATTTTTTCTTGAAGAGAGATTAAAGAATGTAATAATGCTTCAGGGCGCGGCGGACATCCCGGAATATATACATCTACAGGGATGATATGGTCAGCACCCTTAACAACGGAATAGGTATTATAAAAAAAAGGACCACCGCTAATAGCGCAGGCGCCCATTGCAATTACATATTTAGGGTCGGCCATTTGGTCATATAATCGTTTAAGTACTGGTGCCATTTTGTTTACAATGGTACCAGCAATTATAATAACATCTGCTTGACGTGGAGAAGCTCGGGCCACTTCAAAACCAAAGCGAGAAAAATCATACTTTGCAGAAGCGGTTGACATCATTTCAATGCCACAACAACTTGTAGCAAAGGATAATGGCCAGAGTGAATTACTTCTTGCCCAATTAATCACACTATCAAAAGTGCTTACAACAATTCCACCGCCAGGTGTTTCATGAATGATTCCCGGAAAAGCTTCCTTAGCTATATTTTGTTCTTTTAACTCCATTTTAGTGCTCCTTTTTTATGAGCGTATAAAAAGCCCATGAATAAAATAAATATGAAAATAATAATTTCAATTAAAGCGATTATACCTACTTTTTTAACTACCACAGCCCAAGGGTATAAGAATACAAGTTCTACATCAAAAATTAAAAATAGTAGTGCAAAAAGGTAGTAACCAACATTGAATTGGTGCCATGGAGAGGTGCTAGTAGGAATACCACATTCGTAAGGCTGACCCTTTTGCGGGTTAGTACTCCCTTTCACTAATACTTTGCCTATTAATATCCCACCGGCGGAAAATGCAATTGCCGCTACTAGTAAGGCAATTAAGGAAATAGCACCCATAGTTTAAAAAGGTTTTTGGTCATTTGTAAATTACGAATAAATTGTCAATCTATTCAATTTCAAACTTAAAGCTAAAATTCGAGGTAAAGGGTTAATTTTTGTCATAATTATAGTAAACAGGTTCTGATAATAATCATGCTAGGGACATAAGAATATGTGGATTAACTCGTGTATATTAATCTGTACTTAATAGTCGTAAATAATTTATCTTTATTTTGAATTTTGCTTGAATCAAAAACAGATAACCCTCAATGCTATTATACATTACTTTACTTGGATTTATTGTCACTTTTATAATGTTTGTAAATTTAAGGCAGTCTAATAAGGCAAATCAATACCTTTTCTTTTTTTTTCTCATAAACAATATATATGCCTTGACGCATTATGCCACTATTGATTCTCAAAACGAGGGTTTGATAGCCATTATGTTAGTAAACTTTAGCCCAATTTTTGTACTGACCGGCCCCGCTTTATATTTTTATGTAAGAGGCTTGTTGCGAGATGATTTCACACTTCGACGAAGTGACTTGTTTCATTTTATTCCTTTTTTCATTTATTTTCTTAATATTTCTCGCTATTTATTTTCAAGCTATGAACACAAACTTGAATTTGCACGACTTGTTATAAGTAATCCTGCTGAATTGGTAAATGTAGAACATTTATTTATTCCAGCAATAGCATCTTTTTTAGTAAGGCCGGTTTTTGCAATAGGATACGTGTTAGCTAGTGCTGTCATGGTTTTCAAGTATTACCGAAACAATGATTTTATAGAAAAACAACATACTTTAATTTATAAGTGGTTATCCTTTTTACTAGTAACTTCACTTATTATTTATGTTAATTTTCTTCTTTTTTCTTTAGTGGCCATTAACCTAAGTAATTATGAAGCAGCTACAGAAGTAGGAAGGTATTTTCTTTTAATTGTGCTCTTTGGAGTTATTATGCTAAATATTTCGTTACTTTTTTTCCCTAACATACTATATGGTCTTCCTCAATTAGATTATCCTATTTTAGTTTCTTCAAAAAGGCAAGTAAACCTTGACGCAGCAACTAGTGAAACTGTAAAAAAACAACCAAGAAGCTTTGAAATTTCTGATGAAAAACTGGCATTATTAAAGTATAAAATTGACCTATATATTGAAAAGAAGCCCTATTTAAACCCTGAGTTTAACTTGACCACAATGTCTTCCGATACTGATATACCCATCCATCATCTTTCTTATTACTTAAATGAACACTTGCATATTAATTTTAATACGTGGAAAAATGACTTAAAAGTCACTCAAGTCATCAAATTAATCCAAGAAGGTTCAGGAGAAATTTTAACATTGGACGCTTTAGCCAAGCAAGCTGGTTTTGGATCAAGGACTAGTTTCTTTAATTCTTTCAAGCAAAAAATGGGTATTACCCCCTCAGAGTACCTTAACAAATTAGATTAATCATACATATATAGGACTTTTCGCTAGATTTTTGTATTAGTTTCATAAACTGATACAGAGTAAATTCTAATTGCTTCAACTACAAGTAATTTTTCATTTAATTTTCGCGCTCGCGCGCCTTTTATTATTTATCATTTTTACCTTATTGGTAGGATGCTAAGTAATATTAATATTAATTGAAATCATAATATATGTTTAAGTTGAAATCCATCACATTAATTATTTTGTTAATGTGTTTATTTTATTCGTCAAATGCACAAACTCCAACGGTTCCTTTGAGGACCCAAGAGGAGCAAGACAAGTTATACTTAAAGCGTCCTTTTTCGGATAAGGTGGCGAAGTTTAAGCAGCAGATAGGTAAAAGCTGGGACAAGGTATTTGTAAATTTCACTGACAACAATACGTATTTAGTGGCTGGCATGAATTTCTCGAACCAAACGGTAAGAACAGGTAATTATGCTTCTAGTTTCAATTATAGTTTGTCTGATTTTAATAAAAACACATTCAAGCCAGGCTATTTAGCTGGTTTTAGGGTAGATGGGAAGTATAAGCAAATGCATCAATATTCTTTTGCCATGACTTTACAAAAAATTGCTACCGGCACTAGGTATAAGGAATTAGGCAGTTTAGCGCCTTTTATTGGTAGCTATTCCAGTTTCAAGGCGGACGATCAGTTTTTCAATTTAAGTATTGCTGCCCATTACAAAAAACTAATTGTGTTAGGGGATACAGCAAAATACAAGTTTTACGTGGTAGCAGGTCCAAGTATAGACACGCGTTTATCGGCACAGAGTGCAGACAATTTAGTGAACAATAACTACCAACGTTTTTTACTAAGAGGCGACTTAGGTGTAGAGTTTGATAACAGTGGCTACTACACTTTGTTTTTGCATTACAAACAAGGGATTACCTCATTTACCAAAGCTCCTATAAAAGCAAATGTAAACAGTGTTGAACTAGGTATGGTGATAAGGGCAAGTGACTTATTTTAAAAAGCAGCGAAAAAAAATAAAATGAAAAAATATTTACAATACATACTAGCAATAACTATAGCAGCTACGCAGTTAGCTTCATGTACGAAGGATACAGAAAGTGCAGAAATAAATTTAGCACAAACCATGTTAGGGAATAAAACCTGGTATATGGATTTTAAGCAAACAGGCACATCGCTAAAAACATATGTAGGCCAGTCGACGTATTTTATTAATTTTTTAAATAACGGCAGCACGAACGACTCAGATGGTATAGTAGGAAGCTACACGGTGGAGAAAGTAGCAGGACAATTACAAATACATGTGCAAGCACAAACGAGCAGTGGTAGTGCAACAGAATACGTGTATGATATAGAGTCGGTGGGTGCTCAGAATTTAATTTTATCATTTCAAATTAGTGGCGTTAAAACCACTTACTATTATAGCACAAAGTAATGACAAACAAAACGAGTAGTAAATTAATGTATGTGGCCTTGCTAGCAGTAGTATTAGCCGTTCCGCAAGCCACAAATGCGCAGGCGGCAGCCTTTGTAATGAGCAGTGTAGGTGCTATGGCTAATACAGCAAGTACTGGTAGTGCGATTAATTTTAAGAGTACGGCTAATTGCATTGACGTACAAACTGGTGTGGCCGTGTTAAGTGGTACAAGAGCAAATGGCCAGTTTGCAATAAACTGTGAAGTGACGATGCAGTTTAACGCCTTAGGCATTAAGTTGTTTCCGAATCCGGTGAGTTCAAGCACGAAAGTGAAGTTTGTGAATACACCCCCATTAACGGAGACATTTAATTTAAGTATATGGACAGCCGAGGGCATGTTAATTACTACCAGAAAAGAGACAGGCTATAATTTATTCCAAGGTATGACGCTAGATTTAAGCGGTTTGAACTCGGGCACTTATGTATTAAAAATAGAGAGCACACAATTTGTGGATGCGATTAAATTTATAAAAGCGAATTAATTTTCCTCCTTAAGTAACAATTACTAAAATATTATGAACAAAAAAGTTACAATCAATTTTTTACTAAGCACAACACTTGTGTTGTTGAGTTTAACAACCACGAGTTTGTATGCACAAACAACTGGTACAGGTATTTTTTTCCAAGCAGTAGCTAGGGATAATTTTTCGAACCCTGCGAAGGATAGGAAAATTTATGTACAATCCAGTATTATACAAACTACAGCAACTGGCACAAAAGTGTTAACGGAGGAGTATCAAACAACTACCGATGCTACGGGGGTATTTAGTATCAGCGTAGGTCAAGGTACAAGGATAGGAGGCACATCAAGTAATTTAGTGGGTATTGATTGGGCGAATGGCCCCTACTTTTTAAATTTAAAAGTAGCCATTACGCCAATAGCACCCACAACAAGTTGGGAGTATAAAAACGAGTGGATAGATTTAGGGACTACTTCTTTTGGTGCGGTACCATATGCATTGTATGCGGGGACTGCCAGTGGGTTAGAGAGTAAATTAAGCATCAAGGATACGACAAGTATGTTGGCATTATATGCTAAGGCGCAAGCTGTAAGTACATTAGCCACAGCGGTGAGCACAAAAATAGCAAGTACCGATACGGCAGCTATGCTAGCTCCCTACAAAAAAATGGTGAATGAAATAATTGCTTCTAATATTACATCCCTTACTGCGGATGCAATTAATGGTGCACTAAATAGTAAAGTAAATGTTTTGGATAGCAATACAGTGTATGTCACACCAACACAGTTGGCTACAAAAACATTTGATAGTACAACAATATATAATCAGTTGGGATTAAAGGCAAATAGTGCTGCCATGACTACGGCTTTGGCAACCAAAGTAGATAAGGTGACTGGTAAAGAATTATCCTCAAACGATTATACCACAATAGAAAAAGCAAAACTAGCTGCTATTTCAGGAACTAACACAGGCGATCAGGATTTAAGTTCATTCGCAACTACAACAGCGCTGGCTTTAAAAGAAAATATTTCAAACAAAGTAACTTCAAATACTTTAGGCGGATCGGCTCCTAGTGACGAATTTTATCCAACTCAAAAAGCAGTTAAGGAATATGTTGATGCTTCAATGGTTTCAGGTGCACCTGATGCTACAACAGTGTTAAAAGGTAAAATAGCATTAGCAGGAGATTTGTCAGGGAATGCTAATACGCCTTCTATTGCAGTAAATGCCGTAACTACAAATAAAATTGCAGACTTAAATGTAACTGATGCAAAAATAAGTACAATCAGTGGATCTAAAGTAACAGGAAATATTACAGGAAATGCTTCAAACGTAAATGGCATAGTTGCTGTTTTAAATGGAGGAACTGGGGCAACAAACGTTATAGATGCAAGAGCTAATTTAGGATTGGCAATTGGAACGAATGTATTAGCACAGCGTAGTTTTGGATCAGCCGCTAATAGCGATATTACAGCCTTTGAAGCGCCATTAACTTTTACAAGTCCACTAGTTCGCACTACAAATACTATTTCTATTTCTAAAGCTAGTGCGTCAGTAAATGGCTACTTAAGTGCAGCAGATTGGACTACATTTGACAGCAAAATTGGTGCTTCAGAAAAAGCAGCAATAAATGGGGTTGCTACATTAGATGGCACAGGTAAAATTCCTTCAATACAAATTCCGGCAATTACATTTTCTAGTGTAGACGTAGTAACAAGTGATGCAGAAATGTTAGCATTAACAGGAAAGCTTGTAGGCGCCATTGCAATTAGAACAGATGAAAATAAAAATTACGTACTAAAAAATGCTGATGCAAGTGTTTTATCAAATTGGATACAATTAGTAAATCCTACTACAGTTCAAGTTGTAAATTCAAAAACAGGGGCAAATGTAACTTTGACAGCAGATGATATTTCTGGTGGTGTAACAAACAAGTATTACTCAAATACCCTTGCGAGAGCAGCCGTGAGTGCAACTGCTCCATTGGCCTATAATGCTACAAATGGTGTTTTTTCAATGACTGCAGCTTCCACAAGTGGAGATGGTTATTTAACAGCAACCGACTGGAACACGTTTAATGCAAAACAAAGTGCATTTGGTTCTCAAGCTGCCAATACTATTTATGCAGCTCCTAGTGGCGCAAGTGGTGTTCCTAGTTTTAGAGCATTGGATGTTGCGGATGTGCCAACATTAAATCAAAATACAACGGGTAATGCAGCTACGGCAACCAAATTAGCCACAACAAAAAATATTAACGGAACTGCATTTGATGGTAGTGCAGATATTACAGTAACTGCAGATGCAACAACCTTGTCAGGAACTTCTTTAAAATCAACAGTGGTTGGGTCAAGCTTAACAAGTGTTGGAACAATTACTGCAGGTGTCTGGAGTGGAACCACTATTGCGTTAGCAAATGGAGGTACAGGAGCCACTTCGGCAGCGGATGCAAGAACGAATTTAGGATTGGTAATTGGTACAGATGTTCAAGCGCCTTTAGTTGCTGGAACAAATTACTTAACACCCACTGGTAGTGCTGCTAATTTAACAAGCTTTCCAACGTTAAATCAAAGTACTACTGGTAATGCAGCTACAGCAACAAAATTAGCTGCTTCAAAAAATATAAACGGAACTGCTTTTGATGGTAGTGCAGATATTACAATAACTGCAGATGCAACAACCTTGTCAGGAACTTCATTAAAATCAACAGTAGTTGGTTCAAGCTTAACAAGTGTTGGAACAATTACTGCAGGTGTCTGGAGTGGAACCACTATTGCGTTAGCAAATGGAGGAACTGGAGCTACTTCAGCAGCGGATGCAAGAACGAATTTAGGATTGGTAATTGGTACGGATGTAATGGCTGCAACTGCAACCACAACGCTAACAGGTGATGTAAGTGGTTCGGGTAACGGAAGTTTTGCAACTACTGTTAATAGTGTTGGAGGCGTAAGTGCATCTACCATTTCAACTTTTGATACAAGAATTGCATCCAATACATCAAGTATAACATCGAATACAAATAGCATTGCTACTTTAAGTACAAATGTGAATGCAAATACAGCAAGTATTTTATTGAAGGCGCCAATTGAATCTCCAACTTTCACAGGAACACCAGCAGCACCTACAGCAGCAACAAATGATAACTCTACAACATTGGCTACAACAGCTTATGTAAAATCAAATTTAGCAACTGTAAGCGCGGGAACTTTAACTGGAACTACTTTAGCCTCAACTATTACAGGATCAAGTTTAACAAGTGTGGGTACAATTACTTCTGGCGTGTGGAGTGGAACTGCAATTGCATATAATAAATTAGCCTTAACGGGTAATATCATTGATGCAGACATTAATGCTTCAGCAGCGATTGCAGATAGTAAATTAGCAACTATAACAAGTACGGGCAAAGTGAGTAATAGCGCTACTACTGCTACAGATGCAAACACAGCGAATGCCATAATTGCTAGAGATGCAAGCGGTAATTTTACAGCGGGTGTTATAACTGGAACATTATCTGGCACTGCAACAACCGCAACTAATATAGCAGGTGGTGTTGCAGGATCTATACCTTATCAAACTGCTGCAGGTACAACTGCCATGATTCCAGTGGGCGCTGCAAATCAGTTCTTAACTTCTGTTGCTGGCGGGACCTATACTTGGACGTCCACTTCTGCAGTAACAGGGAATTTTGTTCCGTATTCAGGAGCATCTGGTTCCGTGGATTTAGGGGCTTATGACATAAATGCTACGAAAGCAAAATTTATTGGGGACATATATACTATTCCTACATCTCAAGTAGGATCTACTTCACCTTATGATAATACAAATTATGAAAATAATAATGGCTTAGTTATTCATACTTATAATCAATCTGGATTTCCGTCTATAGTTAGTTTTGTTGCAACTGGAAAAAAAAGTGGTAATTACAGTTCTAGCATTAATTTTTTAACAAGACCTTCTGGTTCAACTGCGGTCCCAGTTGAAAGGCTTAGAATTACAAGAGACGGATATGTTGGGATTGGAACAACCGCGCCTACAACTACTTTAGATGTTGTTGGAGGTGGAAAAATATCTACAGATTTATTTGTCGGAGGAACTATTACTTCTGGAACTTGGAGTGGAACAACTATTGGAAGCAATTATGGTGGAGCAGGTGCCACTAATGGATTATTAAAAGCAAATGGAAGTGGAGTGGTAAGTGCAGCTGTTGCTGGAACAGATTATTTAGCTCCAAATGCTGCAATAACTGCTGCAACAAAAACTAAAATTACTTACGACACAAAAGGATTTGTAACTGCAGGTGCTGATGCAACCACTGCAGATATTGCACCAAGTACAAATAGAAATTATGTTACTGATACACAAGCTGGGGTTATATCGAATACTTCAGGCGTGAATACCGGAGATCAAACAATTACTTTAACAGGTGATGTTACTGGTACTGGAACTGGAAGTTTTGCTGCAACTTTAACAAATACAACTGTAACAGCGGGTGACTATGGATCATCAACTGCGATACCAACGTTCTCAGTGGATAGCAAAGGTCGTTTAACTGCTGCTGGAACTGTAGGTATTACTGCTGGTGTATCTTCTTTAAATTATACAAGCACTACATCTTATGCAGCAGGTGGAACAATTAGTGGTACATCATTAACATTAACTGCTGCAAATAGTACAAATCCTGGATTGATTTCAACAGGTGCTCAAACAATAGCTGGAGCAAAAACATTTAGTAATGACGTAACAGCGCCAACCTTTATTGGTAATGTGACAGGAAATGTGACGGGAAATTTAACAGGTAATGCAACAACAGCAACTGCTTTAGCAACAGGAAGAACTATTGCTTTAACAGGGGACGTAACTTATACAAGTCCATCATTTGATGGCTCAGGAAATGTTACCGCAGCAGCAACTTTAGCGGCTTCAGGAGTTGCTTCAGGAACTTATGGTTCATCTACAGCTATCCCTAATTTTACGGTTGATGAGAAAGGTAGAATTACTGCAGCAAGTACAGTAGGTATTACAGCTGGAGTAAATTCATTAAATTATACTTCGACTACTTCGTATGCTGCAGGTGGAACTATTTCAGGAACAACATTGACATTAGCTGCGGCAAATGGAACTAATCCAGGTTTGATTTCAACAGGTGCGCAAACTATTGCTGGTGCGAAAACGTTTAGTAGTGATGTAACGGCGACAAATTTTATTGGTAATGCTACAACAGCAACTACAGCTGGAAATATAACTGCAACTTCAAATACATCATTAACTTCTTTAGCGAATCTTACAACAGTAGGTACAATTACAAGTGGAACTTGGAGTGCTTCGACTATAGATTTTGCTAAATTAAATATTACTAAAGCAAACATAACTGGATTAGGTGTTCAAGAAGGTTTGACAGCTGGATCTGGTATTTCAATTAGTGCTGGTACAATTTCTGCAACAGGATTAACAACTTCAAACTTAAGTTCAACAGCTGGCATTACTGTAGATCAGTTAGCAACTAAAACGACTACATTAGGATCAACTACATTGACATTAGGTGGAACGTCAACTTCTGTAACAGGGTTAACAAGCTTGTCTGCTACTAATTTAACTGGTACATTATCTGGAACGGCAACATCATTAGCAACTGGCCGTACGATTGCTTTAACTGGTGATGTAACATATACAAGTCCAGCATTTGATGGTTCAGGAAATGTAACGGCTGCAGCAACTTTAGCAGCTTCAGGTGTGAGTTCTGGAACTTATGGTTCTTCTACTACTATTCCTGTTTTGACCGTAGATTCAAAAGGTAGAGTAACAACCGCAAGTTCTGTATCAATAGTTGCTGGGGTGAATACCATGACGACTATTGCTGCAACTTCAAATGCAAATGGAGCAACCATCAGTGGAACCGCATTAACTTTAACTCCAGCGGATGCAACGAATGGTGGTATAATAACTGCAGGCACACAAACAATTGGTGGTGCAAAAACATTTAGTAATACTACTACATTTAGTTCCAACATTGTTGTTAATAGTATCAATATTGGTAGAGGTACAAAAAATGTTGCTACGAATACGGCTATAGGTACTTCTGCATTAAATAGTTCAACTGTCTCAACAGATAACGTTGCAGTTGGTTATGAAGCTTTATACACCGGAACTAACTCTGCAGGCAATAATACAGCAGTAGGTAGTACAGCAGGACGTTCAAATACAACTGGTAATCTTAATAGTTATTATGGTTTTGCTGCAGGCTATAACACAACCACAGGTTTTAGAAATACTGCAATAGGTGCAAAGTCATTGTATTCCTATGGTGGAACTAATACAGGTTATAGTAACCAAGCATTTGGATATAGTTCCTTGTACAGTAATTTAACAGGATCAAAAAATACTGCAATTGGTGATTCTGCTTTATATAACAATACAGATGGTTATAGCAATGTGGGCATTGGACATAGGGTCATGGAAGATAATTCAACAGGCTTTGAGAATGTGGCTATTGGAAATGCGGCATTATTAAGAAATACTTCAGGAGACTATAATGTGGGCATAGGTAGTAGTGCTGTTGTAGGTAATAATGCAGGTAACTATAATATTGGTATTGGTAAATCTGCGTTAGGTTTTGTCGGATCTACAGGAGGCACACCAAGTAACAATATTGGGATAGGTTACCAGGCGGGTGCATGGTATGGATCTGGTGAGAGTACAAATGCTTCTGTTAGTATTGCTAATAATATTTTTATAGGACATGATGTAAGACCTTCTGGAAGTAGTGATGTCAATGAAATAGTACTTAGTAATAGCCCTGGTGCATTAGGCACTGGTTCTTATGGCCAAGTTGGTTTAGGAAGCCATACCACATTAATTGGTAACGTTCTAACGCAAAAGGCACAAATTTATGGTGCATTAACAACGGTGCCCTCTGCTGCATCAGCAGTTGCTGGTTATGGTGCAACTATCGAAGCACAAGCTTCTTCAAGTGCAAGTTCAGCAGGTGGAAGTGTAACTTTAAAAGGAGGTAACAACTCTTCAACAGGTGCAGGAGGTAATATTAATCTTACGCCAGGAACTTCTACTTCAGGTACAGCAGGAAAAGTTATTGTATCTGGAGATATGACAATTAATGGTCAAACTATTGGAAAGGGTACTGGTGGTATTTTAACGAATACTGCACATGGATTTTCTGCTCTAAATTCAAATACAACTGGAAAATATAATACAGCCATTGGATATAATACATTAATTTCTAATTTAACTACAGATCAAAACACATCTGTGGGTTATGAAGCATTAAAAAATAATACTGCTGCAAATAATACAGCAGTTGGAGCTAACGTATTATCTGGAAATATAACAGGAACACTAAATGCTGGTTTAGGTTTAAATGCAATGTTTAATAACACATCTGGAAATAATAACTCGGCACTTGGTGCCATTGCATTGCATGCTAATACAACGGGATCCGATAATATTGCATTTGGTCAGCGTGCAGGAACGGCAGCAACTGGTTCGCAAAACGTATTCTTAGGTTCAAATGCTGGTATTAGTAATACTTCAGTGTCAAATAATATTTTAATTGGTTATGGTGCTGGCCAATATTATGGAACACTAAGTAACACTAACTATACAACTGGTGGTGGTAATGTATTAATTGGAAATGATGTTCGTCCTTTAGCTGATGGTCAAACTAACCAAGTAGTTATTGCTGGTTATACGGGCTCTGGTACTGGCATGACGGGTAATGGTTCAAATACAGTGACCATTGGAAATACATCTAATACTGCTAACTATTTAAGAGGGGTAACCAATTTAGCAGCGGGAACAATGACAAGTACTACTGGTGTAAACTTAACCGGATCGGTTGATGATTTCTTCCAATACAATGTTCAAAATACGAGTACTGGAACAAAAGCACAAAGTGGTTATGCCGCAACTGCGAATAATGGTAATGATGTTTCAGGGTTTGCGTGGATGGGAATTAATAATAGTACATTCAACAATCCAACAGCATATAATATTGGACTTGCAAATGACGTCACTTATATAGGTAGTGGTAATGATATGCATATTGCAAATGCAAACAATTCAAAATCTATAGTCTTTAGTACGGGAACAGCATTAACTCCATTTTTTAATGAAAAAATGCGGTTAACCAATTCTGGAACCTTAGCAATTGGTACTTCAGGCGCAACTGCTGTGGATACTGCAAATTCAAAATTACACGTTGCAGGTAAAGTTAAAATTGTTGATGGTAACCAAGCTGCAGGTAAAGTATTAACATCTGATGCAAATGGTGTGGCAACTTGGCAAAACAGCGGTGGTTCAGTTGTAACAATGAGCGCTACTGGAACTGCTACATCAACCGCCACATATATCATATTCACAGGTTCTACTGCATCTCAAACAATTACCATTCCTAGTGCATCAACATTGGGTTCGGGTCGAGAGTTGAATGTGAAAAATGTGGCCAGTGTTTCTGTTGCTATAGCTTCTGCAGGAGGTTATTTGATAATGGATAATACGACACTTACAAATACCGGTGTGAACCTTGGAATAGAACCTTCTAACAACTGGATAAAATTAGTTTCTGATGGAACCAATTGGTACATATTTAGAGGATTATTTTAATTAATACTATTTAATAACTCAATGAAAAAAGTAGTATTCATATTATTAACTGTTTGTGCATTGGCACAAGCCAGTGCACAAACAGGGATTGGTACCACTACGCCTATTAATAAATTCCAAGTGGAAACTACTACTGCAGATCCAGCAAATAGTGGTACTTCGGCAAATGGAAATTTTCGATTGAGTGGGATTTCGGCTAGTCATGTTTTAGATTTTGGATTAAGTAGCACCAGTACCTATTCTTGGATACAGGCAAGAAATAAAACATATGGCACCAATTATAATTTACTCTTAAATCCTTTAGGTGGTAATGTGGGTATTGGAACATCTTTGCCTACCGCAAAATTAAATATTGCAGGTGGTGGTGTTCGTATACATGATGGCTTTAGCAATGCAACAGCAAGGCCAGCCCTCAATACTGCAACAGTAGGTGCTTATGAAATTAGGGGTGTAGGTTCGGGTGGTGGTGTAACGCAAGCAGATGCAGCTGATGATGGTTTTTTGAGAATAGCTGCTGGTGGAGGAGGTGCAACAACTGCACAATCTTCCATTGATATTTCGGGTTATTCTACTTTGTCAGAGATGAACAATAATATTGTTTTTAGAACTGCAGGAGTGGAAAGAATGAGGTTAGATTTGACTGGTAATTTATCGGGGTCCACAACAAATACATTATCAGGTTTTGGTGCACAAATTAATGCGATAAACGCATCTGTTAGTTTGGCAGCTACAGATAATGCAGAAGTCATTCAATCGAATGCAGCATCAGCCATTATCATTACTATTCCTGCTGGCTTGCCAACTGGATTTAACTGTATGGTTTTACAATATGGAACAGGTCAAATCACGTTTAGCGGAGCGAGTGGCGTGAATATTATTAACAGAAATGGATTTAACAAATCCATTGGTCAGTACGCCCTTGTTACCATTTTGCATATTGGATCAAATAATGTTATTATTTCTGGAGAATTAAGTAATTAAGAATATGCGATTGACAATTTTATTTTTGTTTTTTTCTCTATCGTTACAAGCGCAGTTTTTTACGCCCATGTATTCTAATTCGGTTAGTAAAAACAATTTAATTGTAGATTACGATTTTCAAAATGCAATTTCTTTTTCAGGTACTGGAACAAGTGTTGTCAGCGCTAATGGAAAGAATGTACCGGCAACGCTAAATGGGTCACCTGCCTTTTTTGCGGATCCCGGATATGTACAATTTAAACCGGCCAATTCAAATTATTTGATGATTGGGGATTTAAAAACTTTTTATCCTCAAGTAACATCAACCACACGATCAGGCGTTTTTAGTTTGGGTATTTGGTTTAATCCCACAGGGGCAGATGGGAATGTTGTATCTGACTTATGGTCTTCCACAATATCAAATGGATATCATACCTCGGATATTGAAATGGTAGGAGGATATTTGAAATTTACTGTTTGGCCTAGAACCACTGTTATCACAACTGCAACAACAGTTTCATTAAATACATGGCACCATATTGTATTGGTGTATAATGGGAGCAAAGTGAACGCCTATTTGGATGGCGCATTAGTCGGAACTGCTACCTACACGCGTGAAGGACCCGCTATGGGTTCATTAACAACCAGTCAGTATTTTGGGATTGGTGCTTATGAAACCACCAACTTGGGTTCAGGAGCCTATGGAAATTTTTTATTGGGGAATGTAAAATTTTATGCGAGTGCGCTATCTACTGCAGATGTCAATAATTTATATCTTGCGGAAGAACCCAATTACGATTTGCTTTTCATGGTGGACGGGACAAAAAATAACGCGACTTATCCTGACATAGCTGGCCTAGGGACAACTTCAACAAACCGAGCAGGTGTTACCTACAATGCGAGTACTGGTGGGTCCTTATATTTTAATGGAACATCTACAGGATATACCGATTTTACCTTTCCGTTAAATGGTGCATCTACCATTACCGTTGAAATGTGGGTTAATCCAACAGCTTTTTCTGGTGGCATGTTTTTTGGATTCTATGCATACGATATTTATACCTATAATAATGCAATAGGCTATAATACCGCCGTTGGGGATGTCTACGGATTAACTGCAGCACAAGCAAGCGGTTGTCTTAACAATTGGAAACATTATGTATTTGTCATGAAAGCAGGTTCGGTTACAAGTAATAAAATATATTTAAATGGGGTGAATCAAACACTTTCACAAATTTTAGGTACGCCAGAAAATGCAAATGCTTCGTTTAGTAATGGTGTAGGTAGAATAGGAAGTTGGGGAATTAATACCAATTATATACAACCAATGTATGTAACTAAATTCAAAATTTACGATAGGGAACTTACACAAGCGGAAATAACTGCGAAATTTAATAAAGACAAATCTAGATATGGACTATAATAAAAATTTCAGATTAATATTTAGACCAATTTTATTATTGGTTTCCTTTATTAGTTTTAACATCAATGCATATGCCCAAACAGGTATTGGTACCACTACACCCAATGCTTCTGCAAAGCTAGATGTGTATGCAACCAATAAAGGATTTTTGCCTCCACGTGTTGCTTTAACAAGTGCAACAGATGCCACTACCATTGCTTCGCCAGCGGAAGGTTTATTGGTTTATAATTTAGGATCGGTGGGCTTGCAAGCAGGTTACTATTATTGGAATGGTGCTAACTGGGCAACCATTGCTACAGCTACATCTGCGGGAAACGGAGTGACAGCATCTGATATGGTGAAAATATATGATGGTGTAGGAAATGCAGCAACGATTAATTCTACAGGAGCTACTTTTTCAGTGACAACATCAGGAAAATATTCATTTGATTTTTCTACAAGCGCAACATGCGGCAACTGTATTGTAACACTTAATTTTCAAGTGAGAGATGGTTCAAATAACAATGCCGTAATTGCATCAGATATGCAAACTAGTTATAGTAATAATGTTCATGCTGAATATAATGGTAAAGTAGAAGCAAATCTTACTGCTGGCAGATCATATAATGTCTTAGTTACTACATCAGCGGGAAACATTTATAGTAATGATTATACGAGAGTGTATATGAAACAAGTATCGGGTAATTTACCTGTAACTGGACAAACTGTTGAGTATGGTATTGCAAGATACACCGGCGCAGATGGTAGTACTATCGCCGATAATGCCATAGTTCCATTTGATGCAATGGCTTCAGGTAATTTAACTTGGACTAGTAATAAGTTTACATTGAAAGCCAATAGAACCTACGAACTGGAATCTAGTTTAGCTATTTTTATATCAGGTAGTGCAGCAGGTGTAGCAGGACGTTTTCAAATTTATGATTATACAAATAATGTGGCTTTAGCGAATGGATTATTTATGTCACAAAATGGAGCAGGTAGTAATGGTCAAAGTGCAAATTCACCCATGAAAGGAATAATTACGCCAGCCACAGATATTCAAGTGGGTATTCGTTTATTAGATCACTATGGCCCAAATGGCCCATCAATAGTTGGAAATGCAGTTACTACAGGTGTGCAATCTGCTCCTAATGCATCATACTTTATGGTGAAACAAGTTGGATCCTCAGCCATTGTGAATCCATGGACACTTTCTGGTACAAATACATTTAATACAACAGGGAATGTGGGGATTGGAAATAATGCTCCTACTCAAGCATTAGATGTAACTGGAGCAGGAAGATTTAGCAACTCCATCATTAACAGCGGTGCAAGGAGTTATTTTGGGAAAGATGTAGCTAATATGCATTGGTTTGCAACCACAGATGGAGTGGGGGAACCTAATAATTTAGCTTTTGGATTTGAATCTAATGGAACTAGTATACAGTCACATAAATGGTATACCGGTGGGACACAAAAAATGCATTTGTCAAGTCTGGGCAAATTAGGAATTGGTACTGCTTCTCCAGAAACGAGTTTACATATCGAAAATGGGAATGTATTTGGTGCAAATCCAGCTAGCACATCTAGTCCTAGTTTATATATTTATAACAACAATAATGCATCAACATCTGCACATGCTACTGCTTTAGTTAGAGCAGGTGGTTTGAATGGCGGTAAGCCTTATATTGGTATGGATGTGATAAATCAATTTGGATATAGCATGGGCGTTAATAATCCAACAGATCAGTTTATATTAAATACCACTTGGAATTTTTTAACTGGAACAGCTAGTAATAATGCAATCACTATAAATAGATCAGGTCAATCAAGAGTTGTTATTCCAAGTGATGGTGGAGCCATTGCAGGAAGTTGGCCAAGTGGTTGGGGTGGCGGATTGGCGACCTATGATTTTTCTTGCGCAGGTATCTATTATGGTGTGATGACAGCAAGGTCGGATAGGAGATTAAAAAACACCATAGTTGATTTGGATAATAAGGTTATTTCAAAATATTTGCAGTTAAGACCAGTAAATTTTTACTGGAATGACGGATCAGATAATCATCACCGACAGTATGGATTGATCGCACAAGAAGTAGAGGAGTTGTTTCCAGATATTGTATCCATTGCAAATGATAGCATGCAAACTAAGTCCGTAAATTATCAAGCCCTACACGCATTATCATTAAAAGTGATTCAGGCGCAACAGGCTGAAATTGAATTATTAAAAAAGAAACAATTTGACTTCGAGACTAGATTATTAAAATTAGAGACTAAATTAAATCAACCTTAATGTTGAAATATAAAAACATATCATTCTTAATTTTTTGTTGCTGTTTTAGTATAATTGCTAATGCGCAAACCGGAATAGGGACTACAACTCCCAATGCATCTGCGAAGTTAGATGTATACTCAACTGATAAAGGTTTTTTGCCACCACGTGTTACGTTAACAAGTGCAACTCTTGCATCGCCCATTACGACGCCAGCGGAGGGTTTATTGGTTTATAATTTAGGTTCTGTTGGGTTACAAGCAGGTTATTATTATTGGAATGGTGCCAGTTGGGCAACCATTGCTACTGCTAGCTCTGCAGGGAATGGAATTACTGCTTCAAATATGGTTAGCTTATATGGAAAAGCCTATTCAACAGCTACAGGAGATATAGCAAATGCAAATGGCTTCACATTTACAGTGCCTGTATCAGGAAGATATTTATTTGATTTTTCTAGTTCTGGGTATATGAATCAAGCTACCATGTCTATTACATTCAAAGTAAGACAAGGAACAACAGATTTAGCAACAGATGTATTTTCAAATGCAAATAATAACGTTCACGTAGTATTCACTGGGAAAGTGGAGGTTAATTTACAAGCCGGAGTAACGTATAATGTTAATGTAACCTCAACCGGTTCAAGAGATGCAGGAGATTATGACAGAGTGTATTATAAATTAGTAGCAGGGAATTTACCAGTAACGGGACAATCCGTTGATTATATTCAAGCATCCTTATCTGCTAATCAAGCTTTATCTGCTGCTGGAAATATTATTTTTAATACTTCATCAGGAACGGGAATCACCATTACAAGTGGTGGTTTCGATTTGAAAGCAAATAAAACATATAAGCTAGAAGCGGCATTAGGGGGATCTTCAACTGGATATGGTTATTATACATGGGTAGATAATGCAAATGCTTTATTGCCAGGAGGAAGCATTGGTGTAATTATGAAAGCAGGGGCTGCCTTTACAGATGCCCCACAAGACAAAGCGGTTGTTTATTATACGCCAACAGCAAATACTACTGTTTATTTAAGAGTAATAAATGTTTCAGGAACCGTTACTGCATATGCGCCTTCTTCGGCAAGTGGATATTCTAGTAGTTGGGCAAGTATTCAGCAAGTTGGATCTTCGGCTTTTGTTAATCCTTGGATTTTATCTGGTACAAATACATTTAATATAACAGGTAATGTAGGGATTGGGAATAATGCACCCACTCAAGCGTTGGATGTTACAGGTAATGTGAATGTTGCAGGTAAAATAAATTTGGCAGATGCTTCAGGTAATGTAATAATGAAAACAGCATTATTTGTGAATGCAGCATCTGATATTACATTAGGTAATTTAAAAGTTAGATTTCCAAGTTCAGGTAATAGAAGCTTGCAGGTTTCTACTTTCTCAGGAACTTATAGTGTTTATGGTTCGTGTACATATTCGGTTAATTCAGCAGCAGGCGGAGGCCTTTTAGCAGGACCTTTTAGTATCACAACTACACCAACTTATTTAATACCAGGACATCATTTTGGCTCACCGGGTGATGTTTGTACTTGGCAAATTATGGATACAACAGCATTTATTGGGTGGAGAATATCTGCCGTATTTGGTTCAGGAAACAATGCTAGCTTAATAACAATTGAAAGACTCTTGTAGGCTATTTATTTGAATCTTATAATATTGAATTGAATGAATGTAAATAGGAATATTTTTATTAATTATAATTTACTTCCTTTTTATGCAAAATTAGCTGTGCAACTATTAAATCAGGTAAAGCATACTAAGTACAGTAAAATTATCACTTCCTCATGCTTCTAATGGATTATTAAAAACCTCAGGTTCAAAGAATTATAACTACCTCCTTAACGCTCCAATATTACTAGAGAATATCTTCACCGCAATAGCTAAAAGTATTACACCGAAAAATTTACGGACAGCGAGTAATCCGCCTGGCCCCAACATGCGTTCGATAAAGTTGAGTGACTTTAATACAATGTACACAATAACAAGGTTCACTAAAATACCTCCTAAAATATAGGCTTCTTCAAAGTTTGCTTTTAGGGACATAATAGTGGTTAATGTTCCACTACCAGCAATAATAGGAAATGCAATGGGCACCACTGTGCCAGAATGTGCATCTTTATCGCCTTTGAATATTTCATGTCCTAATACCATTTCTAATCCCAATAAAAAAATCACAATCGATCCGCCCACAGCGAACGACTTAATATCTAATCCTAGCATTTTTAAAAAGGGCTTTCCTAAAAACATAAAAGCAATCATGAATCCTCCTGAAATTAAGGTCACTTTTAACGACTTTATGCCACCCATTTTTTCTTTCATGCCAATTAATAAGGGAATAGATCCCACAATATCAATTACGGCAAATAAAGTAAAGATGACAGTCAGTAATTGGTCTGGATGAAATTCCATAAAAAAGCTTTGCACAAAGGTACAAAGCTTTTTTGAATCGAACTTGTGTTGAAAACACCTAATGTGAATTTAATGTAAACGGATGCCAAATAGTAAAGCCCTTCCAATTGTATTGTATCCATTCACTTCTTGGAAACCATCGTTCCCTAAGTTCTGACCATCGGCAAATAGTGTTAAGTGTTTGCTTGCTTTATATTGAACATGTGCATTTGTTAATATATAGTAGCCTAATTGAACGTCGGGACTTGCATAACCTCCCACATCGAAACGTTTGCTAATATATCTCGCAGCAACGCTAATTGCTAATTTTGGCGTAGGATTGAACTGCCATTGAAAACCTGCACTATGCTTTGGGCGCTTTAATAAATAATTATAAGTAATAGTATCTGTATTGGTTACTCGGTTTTGATTGGTTTCATTTCCATTCATTAAAGTATAATTTGCATTAATACTATGTTGGGCGTTTATTTTCCAGTTGAATTCTAATTCAATTCCATTTACTTTTTGTTCAATAAAATTGAAATAATTGTTGTCAATATAATTGTAATCAATACCATTGTCAATGATCCTGTTGTAATATACTGCTCTTGCAAATAGTGCATTTGTTTTGTATTCTGTTCCAATTTCAGTGCTTACCGATTCTTCTGGGGATAAATTGGCATTATTACTAAGTTGGTATAAAGAAGGAGCTTTAAACCCGGAAGAAACACTTGCTAATAACCTAATACTATTTGTTACTTTATACGAAGGGCTTAAAGTAAATGTTTCATTATTTCCATAACTAGAATGTTTGTTATATCTGCCGCCAATTTCTACATTCCACTTATTGGCATTGTCATTTAAAATAAGGGAAGTGTATACTGCATTTTGGTATTGAAAAGTGTCCACGAAATTAAAATTATAAGGTCCCCAAGTACCCAATGACTCATAGGTTTGATGAAAGGATCCATACCTAAAATCACTACCAACAACCCATTGCACATTTTTTGTAAAAGCATTTGCATAAAATACATCTGCAAAGTGAGATTTTCCCCAATAATGATTGTCTTCAAAAATTGTGTAGGTTCT
The DNA here is from genome assembly GCA_947458915.1 of Bacteroidota bacterium. Classification (GTDB taxonomy): domain Bacteria; phylum Bacteroidota; class Bacteroidia; order Chitinophagales; family Chitinophagaceae; genus Sediminibacterium. The sequence continues at coordinate 9,123 of CANHAE010000001.1, read as the reverse complement.
GTCTGTACTGTCATTAAGGTATTGACGGTCTTGCGAGTTGATTTGATATTGCAGCTGAAAACTAGTTCTATCCTTTTTGTATTTCAGTGTAATGCCAGACATTTTTGTAGCATTCTTAAACTGGTTGTCCTTGTCATCCTCAAAAGCAGCTTGGTCAATGTCGGCACTATAGGCAGTAAGGCGTGTATAGGCCTTTAAATTCCAATTTGAATTAATGGCATAATTGATATTGGCAAACCAGCTTTTGTTTTGATAACCATCTTTGTCAAAATTCCCGGTGTTGGTTTTATCGAATGCCGAAGAGAACCCCTTAGCAGACTGATTTTCATACCCAATGGTATAACTTAATTTATTAAAAGTTTGCGCATGCTGAATATCCATTTTTTGAGTACCATAACTGCCCACTGAATAGGAACCACTCCAAGACTTTTTTAATTTTGTTTTTGTTATAATATTTATAACTCCTCCAATTGCATCCGAGCCATAAATAGTTGATTGAGCCCCTTTTAGTATTTCGACCCTTTCAATTTGGTCCAATGGTACTAGGTTTAAATCGAATTCATTACTTATCATTGAAGGGTCTCCAACTGGTACACCATCAATTAATATTAAAGTCCTTCCGCTAGATGCGCCTCGCATAAAAATACTTGGCACGGTGCCTGCATTGCTAAAAGCACCAGGTAAATACAAGCTTGTTTGTTCAGTTAATATTTGTGCTAAACTGCGACCTGCATTTGCCTGAAGGTCTGCTGCGTTAATTACAGTAACTACCTTACCTGTTGTGTTTTGTTTCTGCTCAATTTTATTGGCAGTAACAATCACTTCAGTTAAGTTGGTGATAGTGTCTGAAACTTTTTTAGCATCGTCTTTTTGTTGCCCAAAGACTAGGGTGGCGGTAGCGATTAAGCTTACCGAGAGCGTGATTAATTTTTTGCTCATTGTTTTGTTTTTTTTGAGTGAACAATGAGCTTTCTGGAATAAGAGAACCATAAGTGACCGCAGCGCTAATAGGTATCATCAAAATTTTACAACTCGATATAGTTGTAAGTAGTAACAAATGCCTGCGCAACAATTAGTTTACAATCCTTGCTTTTTACCCGAAAGCTGTTGGTTATAATTTAATCAGGCAGGTCTTCTGGCTCGTTCTTTAGCAATGCATCCTTCCCAAATTGCTTCAGTGGATTTGTTTTGCATTGTTTGCGCTTAGCGCAGAACTTACAGCTACGGGAATAGCCCCCGATTTAAACGGGATTCCCTTTTAATCATTCTCATGAACCTAATTCTTAAACAAACATATTCTTTTAAAAAATGCTTTAAGGTTTTAATTATTAACGCTTTGTTGAAAACTAAGCTCATTTTAATTATATTTATAACCAATTATATTTAGCATGAAAGAAAAGCAAGGCATTAACTTTTTTAGTCTTACAATGATTGTTGTGAGCTTAGTAATAGGAATGGGTATATTCAAAACTCCAGCTACAATTGCAGCTAAGTCGGGTACGCCAATGATATTCTTCGCTGCTTGGATTATTGGGGGCATTATAGCACTTTTTGGGGCCTTAACTTACGCTGAAATAGGTCAACGCCTTCCTGTAATGGGTGGCTATTATAAAGTATTTGCACATTGCTATCACCCAGGAGTAGGCTTTACAATTAATGTTTTGATTTTAATTAGTAATGCAGCTTCGTTGGCGGTTGTTGCTTTAATTGGTGCCGATTATGTTAGTGATTTATTATTTGGTCGCCCTTCTGGCACTTTTTTCAATATTTGTATTGCCTCTATTTCGGTGGGCCTTTTTTATATTGTCAATTTATTAGGACTTAAAACCAGCAGTCGTACTCAAAACGTTTTAATGATTGTCAAAATAAGCTTAATTGTGTTATTAATTTCCTCCTTATTTAAAGGCGTTCAAGTGCCTATTCATGGGGTGAATGAAGGAAAAGTTTATGTTTATAATGGCAGCAACGGCGCGCTATTATTAATGGTGAGCTTAGTCGCTGTATTTTTTACGTATGGAGGCTATCAGCAAACTATAAATTTTGGATCAGAAGTAAAATCGGCTAAAACAATGCAAAGGGGTATTGTGTTTGGTATATTTATTGTTTTGTTTTTATACCTAGCTATTAATTACACTTACATGAAAGTGATTGGTTTTGATAACATGAAGAATGCTAATGCAATAGGATCGTTATTATTTGAAGCATGGTTTGGTAAATTTGGCGCAAAAGTTTTTGATTTTGCCATGGTGTTAAGTGTACTTGCGTATGTGAATGTAATTTTAATGAGTAATCCAAGGGTGATGTTCGCCATGAGTGAGGATAAAGTATTACCTGCAATTTTTCAAAAAAAACATCCTAAAACCGATGCATTGGTGCCAGGGCTTACGGTATTTGCAATAGCTACCATCTTAGTTACTTTTTTTGGCAAAGGGGTGGATGATGTGTTAAGTTTTAGCATCTTCCTTGACTGCCTAGGTATGAGTACCTCTGCTGCTACCTTATTAATATTGAGGAGTAAAAAGCAAGGGGATGGCTCAGTTACTGGTGCGTTAAAAAGATGGACGCCTTTATTCTGTATCCTTTTTGTGATTGCTTATGCTTTTGTAGCTGTCGCAGTGGTAATTGATAAGCCCTATTCAGCCCTTACCGCTGTGATTTTGGTGGTATTAGTGCTTATATTATATAGAATATTCTATTATAAAAAGCCAGGTATTACCCTATAGCCTTTTATATAGGTTTAATGCTATTCATATTGTACGCTTTCCGCCTGTCTAAAAAATAGCCAGGTAGGCTTTATTAGTTTACTTTTGTATTGTTTAAAAGTGTGCTAATATCAAATACATGAAATATATACTTTCTTTATTCTTTGCCGCTTCGTCATTAGTCCTAGTAGCACAAGAACCAGCTCAGTGGGATTTGCAATCTTGTGTGGCCTATGCCATTCAACACAATATTTCAGTTCAGCAGGCTGATGTACAAACTAGGGTCGCAAAATTACAGGCAGAGGCTGCTAAATCAAGTATGCTTCCCACCATTAACGGTTCGTCAGGGACGGGCTTGAGAATTGGACGATCCATTGACCCTACTACTAACGGGTTCTCAAATACTCAATTTTTATACAATAATTTTGGTTTAAATGGAGGTGTGCAGGTTTTCAATGCAGGAAAGTTAAGAAACACTGCAGCAGCAAGTGAATATAGTTGGCAAGCAAGTGAAGCCGATAAACAAACGGTATCAAATGACATTTCGTTAAGTGTAGCCACCTTTTATTTACAAGTATTATCGTCAATTGAGCAATCAGAGATCGCAAAAATTCAAATACAGCAAACAAAGGAGCAATTGTCTGCAACTAAAAAAAGAGTGGAAGTAGGACTTTTGCCAGAATTGAATTTGTTAGAATTAGAAACGCAGTTAGCGAATGACAGTAGCACTTTAATTACTGCAATGTCAAATGTGGAACAAAGCAAATTAAGCTTAAAGGCGCTATTAAATTTAGATGCGGCAAAGCCCTTCGACATTGTAGTTCAGCCAGTGGATAAAATAAAAACACAAACCTTTGCCGACTTGCAACCGGATTATATATTTAACCTTGCCGCGCAAAATTTACCGAATATAAAAGCAGCTACTTTGCGTGTTAACGCCGCTCAAAAAAACACCATTGCGTCAAAAGCGAATTTTTTCCCTTCTTTAAGTTTTGGGTATAGTTTAAGTACCAACTTTTCTAATCCTTTTAAATATGTAACGGGTTATGAATTTAGTGGGTATAGCACACCCAATGCCGCAAGCCCTTTTGTGACAATGGGAAGCACAAAATATTATGTTCAAAGCCCTATTTACACAGCCACGTCTAGTACAAGAAGTTTTGGTTCTGTTTGGAATGGTTGGGGCAACCAATTAAATAATAATTTTGGACAAAGTTTTGGATTTCAATTATCCATTCCCATTTTTAATGCGAACCAATCAAAAATTGCTTACCAACAAGCTAAGCTAAGTGCAAGGTCGGCAGGTTTGCAAGAAGAAAATTCGCAAAGGAAATTAAAGCAAGATATTTATGCAGCTTATACAAATGCAGTAGTCGCTTCAAATAAATTAAATGCTACTCAAAAAGCGGTTGTTTCTGCAGAAAAAACATTTCAATTCGCTTCTAAACGTTACGAACTTGGTTTGTTAGGCACAATTGAATTATTAAATAACCAAAATAATTTTCTAAAAGCTAAAGTGAACTTTAAGGCAGCACAATATGAATACGTTTTTAGAATTAAATTATTAGAATTTTACAAAGGAGAAGCATTGTCATTATAAATTAAAAGGTAGTTGATTATTAAAGAGATTTAAAATAAATAAAAATGAATAAGAAGTTAATTTGGATACTTGTAGGATTAGCAGCAGTTGTGATACTGTTAGTAGGGCTAAAAAAAGCAGGTGTAATTGGAAAAGAACAGGGCGAAGAAGTAACCACTGAAAAAGTTCAATTAAGAACCATTACTGAGTCAGTAAACGCAAGTGGTAAGGTTTACCCAGAAATAGAAGTAAAGGTAAGTCCAGATATTTCGGGCGAAATTGTAAACCTTTTTGTAGCAGAAGGCGACAAAGTAACAAAAGGGCAAATTTTGGCAAAAATATATGCTGATATTTATTCTTCTCAAAGGGATCAGGTTACAGCAAGTGTGAATCAAGTAAAGGCGCAATACGAAAATGTAAAAGCAAATTTAAGCGGTTTAAAAACTGCTTATGAAAATACGAAATCAACGAACGAACGTTATAAAAAATTATTTGCTGATAAAATTGTGTCAAGAGCCGAGTTTGAACAAACTGAACAAGCATTTAGGTCGGCAGAGTCAAGTTATTTTGGCGCTCAAGAATCCATAAAAAGTAGTGCAGCTCAAATCCAAGGTGTAAAAGCGCAATTAGCAAGGGCCGAAAAGGATTTAGCTAGGACAACTATTGTTTCTCCAATGGATGGTATTGTTAGTTTAATGAATGTTAAAAAAGGGGAAAGAGTGGTAGGTACAGCCCAAATGGCTGGTACAGAAATGATGCGCGTTGCTGATATGAAAAGTATAGAAGTTAGAGTAGATGTTGGTGAAAACGACATTACTAAAGTTAAAATAGGTGATACTGCACTAGTAGAAGTAGATGCTTATAACAATAGGAAATTTAAAGGTATTGTATATAAAATAGCAAACCCTGTAACATCGGCTAGTGCTGGATTAGCTAGTTCAACCGAAGTGGCTAACTATAAAGTACATATCAGGTTGTTCCCTGATAGTTATACCGACTTGCTTAAAGAAAACGCAATTTTCCCTTTTAGACCTGGTATGACGGCTAGTGCTGATATACAGACTAAATCTAAAGTGAATGTAGTTACTGTTCCTTTAAATGCGGTTACTACCAGAGATAAAGAAGGTAAAGGCAAGGATACAAAAGCGACTGCAAAGCCATCAGGAAATGATGCGAATGCTGCTGCTGCAAAAGACGATGATGTAATGGAAGTGGTGTTTGTTTTGCAAAAAGACAGTAAAGTTAAAATGGTTAAAGTAAAAACGGACATTCAAGACCTAAACTTTATTGAAGTTACTGGTGTTAAAGTTGGTGATGAAGTTATTACAGGCCCTTACTCAACGGTAAGCAAAACGCTTAAAAATGGTAGTTTAGTTAAGGTCACTACAAAGGATAAGTTATTTGAAGAAAAGAACTAAAACAGCTTATAATTATACCTAAAAGGGGCACATTTAAAAAATGTGCCCCTTTTTTTATGAGTTTCGTATTTTTGTGAAAATGCGCCATATGAGAATTGGAATAATAGGGAGTGGAAGCTGGGCAACCGCTATTGCAAAAATTGTCACCGATAACGGTCATGATATTTTTTGGTGGGTAAGGCAGTCTGCTAATATTGACTATTTCAAAAAACGCCATCATAACCCTCATTATTTGCGAAATGCTTATTTTGATGTAAGTAAATTAACTTTTTCTGATGAGGTAAGTGAGGTAATAAATAATGCAGATATTATTATAATAGCAGTGCCTTCAATTCACGCAGAAGCCTCCTTAGCGGGTATTAGTAAAGAGCAGCTAAAAAATAAGAAAATTGTTTCAGCAATTAAGGGGGTGTTGCCTAATCATAATATTTTATTGCATGAATATCTTCAACAGCAATTTCAATTTCCTTTAACACAATATTTTACTTTATTAGGCCCATGCCATGCGGAAGAAGTAGCTGCCGAAAAACTTTCCTATTTAACCTTCTCTGGTATTGATACGGAAGCGACACAGCAAATTGCCAACTATTTTACTGCTGATTATATTAATACAAGAGTTAATAACGATGTTATTGGTGTTCAGTATGCGGCAGTCGCAAAAAATATTTACGCATTAGGTGCCGGAATCGCACACGGTTTAGAATATGGCGATAATTTTTTAAGTGTATTTATTGCTAGTGCCGCCAACGAAATGAAGGTGATGCTTAATGCAATTATGGAAAAAAGTAACCAGCAATGTTGTAGTGTAAATTATAATTCATCGGTATACCTTGGTGACTTATTGGTCACTTGTTATTCTTTACATAGCCGTAATCGTACTTTCGGCAACATGATTGGCAAAGGCTATTCGGTGCGTGCTGCGCAATTGGAGTTAAACATGGTTGCGGAAGGCTATAACGCAAGTAAATGTATTACTGCCATAAATGAAAACTTGAAAATTGAATTGCCAATTATTAACGCTATCTATGAGGTTTTATGGAAAGAGGTATCACCTGAAGATGCATTCAAGTCCATTGAAAAGATTTTACTTTAGTTTACAATAAAAAAATCACTCGCAATGCCATCTGCAAAAAAACGTGCACTTGGTGAAAGCGTATAGCCCGTAGCAGTAGACTGTAGCTGCTTGGTATTTATAAATTGCATTGCAATAGCTTTTGTGTGTTGTACATAACTTTCGCCAAATTGCTTTTTAATATGCTGCAAGGAAAAACCCTCGGACAGCCTTAAGGAAATCATTAGGTATTCGTTAAATTGGGTTGCTAGGTCAAGCTTTTCAATTTCAATGGGGAGTGTTCCAAGTGCAATTGATTGCATATATAAATGGTTATTTGATACATTCCATTGACGAGATACTTTATTAAAAGAATGCGCCGAAGGCCCCAAGCCTAAGTAGGGAATGCCTTTCCAGTAATTACTATTATGTTGGCTCCTTAAACCTGGTTGTGCGAAATTTGAAATTTCGTAATGTTCAAAATTGCGTTTAGTTAATTCACTTACAATGATTTCAAAATGTCTTGCCTGGTGTTCCGAATTGACCCCTTCCATTTGCTGCTTTGCAATTAAATAATGTAATGCGGTTTTTTCTTCAACGGTAAGCGCATAGCAAGAAATATGAGGAATCCCATAATGTGTAAGCCATTTTATATCGTCTAGTAAATCAGCATCACTTAAGTGAGGGGTCCCATAAATTAAATCAGTACTAATATTTTCAAATCCTACACGCTGAGCATTGGTCAATGCTTCATGGGATTGTTCAACAGTATGTGCTCTATTCATCCATGCCAAAGAATGTGCTTGAAAACTTTGAATGCCAATACTTAACCTGTTTATTCCAATAGCTTTCCATGCTTTTGCTTTTTCTAGGGTAATGTCGTCTGGGTTAGCTTCAATTGTAAATTCAAAGGAAGGCGCAAAAGTGAAGTTGGCCTGAATAGTAGCCACTATTTTTTCAATTGTTTTTCCTGTTAAAAGAGAAGGGGTCCCTCCTCCAAAATACAAGGTCTCGATAGGGGCTTGTAGGTAGTCCTTTTGAAGCGGAATTTCCTGCAAAAGGGCATTCGTGAAGTCGTCTATGTATTTCGTTTGTGTAGAAAAATGGAAATTACAGTAATGACAGGCACTCTTGCAAAAAGGAATATGTATGTAAATCCCGGCCATATAAATTGTTAGTGAACAAAGCTAGCTATTAGTTACTAATTCTGCACTAGGATACTTATTTTTGTGTCAGATGCTGTTATTTATAAAAAATGGACTTTTTGCTGTAGTATGTTTGCTACTGCTTTCTGCTTTCACGCAAAGGGATACCATTTCGGCTACCATGGATAGTACGATGCTTTTAAGTGATAGTATTACTAAAAAAGACACTTTGTTAATTAAGTATATTTCAGTACTTCCTAAGTCCTTTCAAAATGCAGATGCCTGGTTTCTTGAATCACTGCACCAAAATAGTGTCGATACTTCGGTTAATTTATTAAAATATTATAAGGAATATTTTAAGCAACGAAAAAATGGCTTCAAACTTTACTACAAAGGAATGAAGGAGACTAATGCCAATCAATTTATTTTTAAAATAGAACAAAGGTTTGGCTTGCCCGATAAGGATTATCTTTTTTACACGTTATTATTACTTTTTTTCTTGTATGGCTTTGTGAGCAATGTATATCCACAATACTTTCCTAAACTATTTAGCCAGTTTAGTCAAAATTCATTGCGAATGTTGCAAAATAGGGAACAGCTATTGCAAAATAGTTTTGCCTCCTTGCTAGTGAATATATGTTTTATAATAAGCTTTTCTTTAATAGGCACTTTAATGATTTTTAATAATCATTTGTTGCCTATTTCTTTTTGGGAGGGATATTTATATGTGAGCTTTTTTTTCACGGGTTTGTACCTTGGGAAATATCTTTGTTTAGAGATTGCAGGATATATATTTAACACAAAAGAATTGGTTAAAAATTATATTTTTATTGTCTTCATGATAAACAAGGTCCTAGGGATATTATTGCTCCCTTTTATCCTATTATTAGCTTTTGCAAACCCTATTTTCTACCCAATTGCTGTTTGGGGTGCAGGGGTTTTATCATTACTACTTATATTATATAGGTACCTTTTCTCTTTAACATCTGTTAGGAATAAATTACATATATCTTCCTTTCATTTTTTTCTATACCTTTGTGCTTTCGAAGTCTTACCCCTATTAATATTATACAAATTAGTTGTGCAGTATTTTGGAGGAACTTACTAAAGTAGAAAAGTGTAAAATGGCAAAAGAAATGAGTGAAGATAAAAAAAAGACGAGTACTAAGTCCATTAAAAAAATTCTTATTTCACAGGCAAAACCTGAAAGTGAAAAATCTCCTTATTT